>CAJJUC010000001.1 GCA_905195005.1 uncultured Eubacteriales bacterium
GTAATGATCGTGATAATGCGATTCGGGCATATTGAACGACGCGGCGCGCTTTTCGCGCGTGACGGTATACTTTTCAATTGCCTCCTCAACTGCAAGCGCCATGAGTATCCCTCCTATACTTTTACTATATCAGCATACAGATACAATTTCAAGCAAAAATTTAATAGTTTTTCGCCATAACAGCAATTTTCTTATAGAAATGCAAGCTTTTTTGACTTATAATTCTTAATGAATAGATATAAGGAGGTTTTCCCGATGTTTGACAGAGATAACGCAAAGGAAAAGGTGATTCAGTTCGGCGAGGGCGGCTTTCTCCGCGGCTTTGTTGACTGGATGCTTCAGGCAGTAAACGAAAAAACGGATTTTAACGGCAGTGTGGTTGTTGTTCAGCCGATAGAAAAAGGAATGTGCGATATGCTCACAGCGCAGGACTGCGTTTATACGCATATCTGCCGCGGCAGCGAGGGCGTTGACACGCGGAAAATAAACGTGATTTCGCGCTGCGTGAAGCCTTATGACGATTACGAGGCATATTTAAAGCTTGCCGAAAATCCCGATTTCAGATTTGTTGTTTCGAACACAACGGAGTCGGGCATTGTGTTCCGCGATGAGGACAGGGCGGAGGACATGCCGCCGGTTTCGTTCCCGGCAAAGGTGACGCAGCTGCTCAAAAAAAGGTTTGAGCTGGGCTTGGGCGGATTTATATTCCTCCCGTGCGAGCTGATTGACAAAAACGGCGCGGCGCTTAAGAAAACCGTTTTGCAGTATGCCGACAAATGGCAGCTCGGCGGCGCTTTCAAAAACTGGGTTGAAACGGAAAACGTTTTCTGCAACACGCTTGTTGACAGAATCAACACGGGCTTTCCGCGCGATGAAAAAATCGACCTAGGATATGAGGACAACATGCTCAATACCTCGGAATATTTTCATCTGTGGGTGATTGAAAACTGCATGAGCCTTTTTGACGAGCTTCCGCTCGATAAGTGCGGACTTAACGTTATTCTGACGGAGAACCTTGAAATGTATCGCACGCGCAAGGTTCGCATTCTCAACGGCGCGCATACATCGCTTGTGCCCTATGCTCTGCTTGAGGGCTTCGACACGGTTAAATCCTGCGTTGACAATCCGAAAATGCTTGCGCACATCAAAAAATGCGTGTACGATGAAATTATCCCCACGCTCGATTTGCCGAGAGAGGAGCTTATCGAGTATGCCGACAACGTTCTGAAGCGTTTTGCAAATCCGTATATAAAGCATTATCTTTCATCGATTGCGCTTAACTCGGTAAGCAAATTCAAGGTGCGCGTGCTTCCGTCAATCCTTGAGTACATAAAGCGTTTCGGTAAAATGCCGGATGAGCTTATTTTCTCATTTGCAAAGCTGATTGATTTCTACAAAACCGATATGACGAACGACGACCCTGCGGTGACGGAGTTTATGAAAAAATCCTCCGTTCGCGAAATACTCGCAAATACGGAGCTTTGGGGCGAGGATCTCACGTTCCTTGCCGATGAGGTTTTAAAATACTCGTCCGCGGAATGAAAGGAGAGGCGTTAAATGGCTTCAATGCTGATTATCAACAAAGCCGACAACGTTGAAATTAATCTTGAAAACGGGCATAAATATGCGCTGCGCGATATTGCCGAGGGGGAAAATATTATAAAATACGGCTTCCCGATAGGGCACGCGGTGCAGCCGATTAAAAAGGGTGAGCACGTTCACACGCATAATATGAAAACGAATCTTTCCGGCAAGCTTACCTACAGCTACAATCCCCGGTTTTACGATATTAAAAGGGAAGAAAGCGCAAAAACCTTTATGGGATACCGCCGCGGAAACGGCGCTGTCGGCATCAGAAACGACATCTGGATTATTCCGACGGTCGGCTGCGTTAATGCGCTTGCGCTGAAGCTGGCGGCAAAAACGGGCGCAAAGGCGTTCACGCATCCGTTCGGCTGCTCACAGCTCGGCGACGATATGAAAACAACGCAGCTTGTTCTGCGCGGACTGATAAACCATCCGAACGCCGGCGGCGTGCTTGTCCTCGGCTTGGGGTGCGAAAACAATAATATCGGCGTGTTTAAAAAGGCGCTCGGCGAGGTGAACCCCGAACGCGTTATTTTCCTCAACACGCAGGACGTTTCGGACGACATCGGCGAGGGCATTGCCGCAATTGAAAAGCTGAAAAAGTATGCATCATCCTTCAAGCGCGAACCGATTCCCGTAAGCGAGCTGAAAATCGGGCTTAAATGCGGCGGCAGCGACGGTTACAGCGGCATCACGGCGAATCCGCTTGTCGGCAGACTTTCCGACAAGGTGATTTCAATGGGCGGCAGCTGCGTGCTCACGGAGGTGCCCGAAATGTTCGGCGCAGAGCAGCTTCTGATGAGCCGCTGCGAAAGCGAAGCAGTGTTTGATAAAACCGTCACGCTGATAAACAATTTCAAGGATTATTTCATCCGCCACGGGCAGGTGGTTTATGAAAATCCCTCCCCGGGAAACAAGGAGGGCGGAATAACCACATTGGAGGAAAAATCGCTCGGCTGCGTGCAGAAGGGCGGGCTGTCCGTGGTGCGCGATGTTCTCGGATACGGCGACACACTCATGAAAAACGGGCTTTCGCTCCTGAACGGTCCCGGCAACGACATTGTTGCAATAACAAATCTGACGGCTGCCGGGGTGCACATGATTCTTTTCACAACCGGGCGCGGAACGCCCGTGGGCGCACCTGTGCCGACTGTTAAAATCTCAACCAACAGCCGTCTTGCCGAAAGAAAACCCGGCTGGATTGATTTTAACGCAGGCAGGATTCTGGAGGGCGCGGAGCTCACGGACGAGCTTTTTGACTTCTGCATATCGGTTGCGGACGGAAAGCAGACGTGCAACGAGCAAAACGGATATGAGGAAATCTCCATTTTTAAGGATGGCGTTACACTGTAAAAAATAAATGGAATGTTAAAAAATTCCGGAATACAAGTAAACGAGGGACCGGTAAAAAAGTCAATTGACTTTTTTACCGGTCCGTTTTACATCATTCCGAAATCATATTCCGGGCGAAATTCAGAAGAGCGCTCTTTTCATTCGGCACTTCATCGCGCAGGACGGAATCAAGCAAATAACCGAGAATGCTGCCGATTTCACGTTCGCCGCAAATTCCGAGCTTTATAAGGTCGCCGCCGTTTACCGCCATGTCACGCAGCGAGCAGCATTCATGCCCGGCAAGGACGGAGAGCGCTGTGCGTTCCGTTTCGGCTTCACCGAGTGCAAGCCTGCGCAGCTTTCCGAGCATGAGCATATTATCCGCGCCGAAGCTGCCGATAAGCCGCCTGACGGTGTAACGGTCGGCTGAGTGATAATCATTGCAGTTTTCAGTGAGAAAGCAAACCGTGCGCCTCAGCTTGTTTGAAAATTTCAGTCTGCGGCACACTTCCGCCGCACCGCTTCCGAGCGGAAGCATAAGCGCCGCCCAGCACACGGCTGCGTGGCTGCCGCGGCATTTTTCCGCAAGCTGCGGACTTAAATCCGTGAATCGAACCCCGATTGAATCGGATATAACCGCTTCATACTCCGAAAACACCTCTGCCGTGAAACGCTCCGCGCAAATTGCCTTTTCAAGCTCCGTTTTAATGCGTTCCGCAGCAATGTGTGAAAGCAGCGGAGCGAGAGCGTTCATCGCGGCGGAGGTTTCTCCGTCAATGCCGAAGCCGAGCTGCATTGCAAAGCGCACGCCGCGCAGAATCCGCAGCGGATCCTCCGAAAATCGCTCAGCGGGCTTTCCGACGCACCTCAGCGTTTTTCTCAATATATCCTCAGCTCCGCCGAGAGGATCGATTATCTCGCCGCTGCCGCTTGCAGCAATCGCATTAACGGTGAAATCGCGCCGTGAAAGATCCTCTTTGAGCGAGCCGGAGAAAACAATTTCGGACGGGTGACGGAAATCGTCATAGCTGCTTTCGCTTCTGAACGTTGTCACCTCGTAAACGCCGTCACTCCCGATAACCGAAACCGTTCCGTAACGAAGCCCCGTATCGGCGGTTTTCCATGCGCGGCACGCTTGTTTTATTTCATCGGGGCGAGCCGAGGTTGTTATATCCCAATCGTGCGGCACAGCGCCGAGCAGCCTGTCACGCACGCAGCCGCCCACGGCGTATGCCTTGAAGCCGTCCGTTTCAAGTGCGGAAATAATCGCTGCCGCCTCTTTTGGAATTTCAATGCTTTTCATCTGTTCACATCCTTTTTTCGGAGCGCTGTAAAAGTTTTTTTCAGTATATCACGGCGTTGGCATATTGTCAATCGGGCCGGCAGCGGCGAAAATCAGTCAATATCGTCCTCGGGAAATGAGCCTGCATCAAACCACGCGCGCACAAATCCATCGGGATAGGGAACGGCTTCCTCCTCCTGCGGCTGCCTTACAGGGTGCGGAATAAACGGCATTTCGTCCATCGGAACGGCGTATGTTATATAACAGTAGCGTTTTTCGTTTTCCATAGAAATCACCTCTTATAATTTCTATGCGGAAAAGCCGAACGGTACAACAAAAAAATAACTGCGCCGCAAATTAACTGTTGCAATTTAAGCCGCCGTGCGTTATAATCAGTTTCAGAGGTGAGCGTTATGTTTGAAAATCTGAAGGAGGAAGCGCTTAAAGCCGTGACCGAGCTTGCGGAAACGGCAAAGCTGAAGAAGGGGGATATTTTTGTTGTCGGCTGTTCAACAAGCGAGGTATGCGGCGATAAAATCGGCACAAATTCGAATTATGATGCCGCTGCGGCAATTCTCGAGGGGATTTATCCCTATCTGAAAGAAAAGGGAATCTTCCTTGCGGCGCAGTGCTGCGAGCATCTTAACAGAAGCATTGTTATTGAGGAGGAATGCCGCGCAAAATACAATCTTGCTGAGGTTAATGCGGTTCCGCAGCCGAAGGCAGGCGGTTCATTTGCGACAAATGCGTACAAAGCGTTCAACGAACCCGTTTTGGTGGAGACCGTTCCGGGAAATGCCGGAATCGACATCGGCGGCACACTTATCGGAATGCACCTTAAGGCGGTTGCAGTTCCCGTGCGTTTAAGTATTAAGAAAATCGGTGAAGCGAATATTATCTGCGCGCGCACCCGTCCGCGGTTAATCGGCGGTCAGCGTGCAATTTATAAAGAAATGTGAAAAAAATTTCAAAAAAGACTTTACAAGCCCGTTATTATATGCTATAATACGGGCATAAGTTTTGCGGGAGTGGCTCAGTGGTAGAGCGTCACCTTGCCAAGGTGAACGTCGCGAGTTCGAATCTCGTCTTCCGCTCCAAAGATAAAAGGCGCCAAGGCGTCTTTTATAATATGGCGCCATAGCCAAGTGGTAAGGCAGAGGCCTGCAAAGCCTTTACCCCCAGTTCAAGTCTGGGTGGCGCCTCCACATCGGAACGGACTTTGCTCCGTTCCGATTTTTCTTTACAGAAAAATCAGTCACACGCGCCGTCGTTCCTCCTCTTTTGCAACAGGCACGCTCAGCTCGCCTGATCGCTTGCAAACGCACTCACAACGGCTCACAATCGCGGTCACCTTTTTGCGAGATACGCCTGCGGCGCGAATATCTTAATGGTTGGACAGTCTGAGGAAAGCGTTGTTGCAATGCTTTCCTTTTGACTTTCTCAAATTGAAAAATATTAATGCAGCTGCTTTTGCTTTAAGAATACAAGCTTTCTGAATTTGATTCTCTTTTTACTATATGTGCTTTTAAAATAATATTTATATACTGCGATAAGGAACGATCATCATTCTCCGCATAAAGCCGTATTTTTTCCAGTATCTCACTGTCAATAGTTATACTGATTTTATTTTTTAATGGTTTCAAAGCAATCACCTACAAATAATTATACGCTAATATCGCATATTGTATTGACAAATCGGATAAGGTAGGATAAAATATTATTGACAAATATCAACAAATTTTTACGGGAGGGGATAAAAAATGAAATATTGTTCATAATGCGGAAAAGAAATTATGGAGGACGCTGTAATTTGCCCGAGCTGCGGCTGCGCACAGGATAACCGCGCTTTGCAAAGCCAAAATGATTCGAGCAGCTTCGGCTGGGCGCTGCTGGGTTTTTGTGTTCCTATCGTCGGACTCATTCTTTATTTGGTTTGGAAAGACAATACCCCGTTAAAAGCTAAGTCTGCCGGCAAAGGTGCATTAGTGAGCGTAATTTTATCGGTAATAATCTATGTAATCTACGCCATTATCATCGGTGCGGCTATCGGAGCCATTGGATTGAGCTGCTTTTAATCCGCATGAAGCTTAACAAGTTTCTTGCCATCGCTTTTATGTGCCATCAAAAACCGGAAAGGTCATTTCATTTCAAAGGAAAACAATTCCCCTTGTGCGCAAGGTGCACAGGTATTTTTGCAGGCTATTTTCTCGGTGTTATCGCAGCATTTATAACGAACTGTGATAATCACTTATTCATGCCGCTGCTTGCAGTTCCGATGGCAGCCGACGGTCTGATACAGTTTATTTTCAGAATAGAGAGCAACAATTTTCGGCGGTTAATCACCGGAATCCTTGGCGGCATGGGAATAATATATATTTTTATAAACATACATTTGTTTACGGTTTGGTGGGTAGTAAAGTTTTTAAAGTTTGTTTCCTGAACTCCGAAATGCAGAAAAAGGTGCGGCAGTAAAATGAAATCGCATTTTGCTGCCGCACCTTTTTTATTTTTACCGATAAAACAGGCTATACGCCGACCGCCCCTTATAACACTCCGCTGCCGTCCTGCCTTTCACCGTAACCGCCGTAATATATCGTTTCGCTCGTTCCGTCACTGTATTCAAGCTTGATTGTATCAAGAACAACGGCTTCGCACAAAGAGGAATATGCCTCGGGCAGATCATTTTGTCCTGTAAAATTCACAAGCCATTCTCCCGGATAAACAGGACCGACCAGCCTCCTCTCAAAATAACTTTGTCCGCTGACAATATCATACGCCGGATCACCCACAGGATTATACATATAGTATGTAGTTGTAAAATAATTTATCGTCTTGTTTGTATTATTCAATGCCGACCAGCGCACGCGGACGCCGTTGGCGCTGTCAAGCTTGAAATACAATCCGTTGGGAATAGCCGACGGATTATCGCCGGGTATTAGCGACGGCGGACTTATTTTATAATTCAATCCATCATAGATATCGAGGCGCAGCCGCCGTATACGATTGTCATAAGCAACACTTCCGAACACATTCAGGGCATCGAAGCGCAGAACCGTCTGACCGTCAATATTAAAGCTCGGCACCCAATTCCCGTTAATATACGTTTGAATATCCGTTTTGAGAACATCGTTTGCTTTTGTTCCCACAAGCACCTTCGGGATTTTCGGCGCAATATATGTGCTTGCGACATTATTGCTTCCGTTTCTGCTGATTGACAATGTGCGTGCCTCGCTGCTCCAAACTACGTCAAAGCCGTAATTTCTTAAGTCCTCGGCAACCACAACCGTGTTCCCGTCAAGATTAAAGGACGCAATGTTATAATCGTTTATCGACGCTATTATGTCTGTATAGACGGTCTCCCCGATTATTTCGGCAGCGCTTACCCTTACCGAAGCAAGAAAAAGCAATATTGCTGCACAGCCGCACAGCTTGGCAGCTTTTTTTAATTTTTCCTGCATAAAATCCCCTCCGCATCATATGTTAATTAATATGTTATATATTATAACATATATTATTTCCCATTGTCAAGATATAATAGCTTATATTTGACATGCGCCGGGGGTGGGGTAATGAGAGAAAAGCTTACCATAACCAGAAAAAATCTGAAAGGCGAGGACGGCTACAAAACATTTTCCATAAGAATCAAAGAAAAAACAGCCGCAAACCTCGACCTGCTTTCGAAGCAAACGAACCGCTCACGCAATGAGCTGATAAATCTGCTTTTGGATTATGCAATCGAAAACAGCGAGGTTCTTTAAACGGCTGTACACTATCACAGGAGCTCGCGGTAGGATTTGATGAAAATATCCGATTCACGCTGCATTTTCTCCGTGCAGGGGGAATCGGGCGCATATATAGCGGTAAAGCGCATATTTGCTTTTCTGACGCCGCTGAGCGCAATATGGCTGTCCTCGTACACCATGCAGTCCGCGGGCGGCGTTTCAAGCATTTGTGCGGCTTTAAGGAATATATCCGGTTCATCCTTTCCTTTGCCGACAGATGTTGATGATATAATGCAGTCAATATATTTTGACATTCCGCGGCGGACGAGCGCCGCCTTGCAAAGCGGACGCGGACAGTTCGTTGCAATCGCGGTTTTTATGCCGTTATTCTTCAGCCTGTGCAGATACTCGCGCGCGCCGTCAATCGGCTGCACGGTTGTTATATATTTTATCAGTCCTGCCATGCACCACGAACGCAAAGCTTTATTTATGTTTATTTCCTTGTAATTATCACGCAGATAAGCGAGCGTTTGTTCCAGCGTTGCATATTTGAATGAATTTGTCAGTTCCGGCGTTACCGCAACGCCGTTTTTCTTCGCCCATTCAACGGCAATATTCTGCCACATTCCCATGGAATTGACAAGCGTTCCGTCAAAGTCAAAAATTGCTGCTTTAAAATCCACCACAACTCCTCACCCCTTGAAAAAGCGGAGGCTGTGGCTAAAGTCCAATTGACTTTAGCCGCAGCCCCTTTTAATGCGATAGGTATAGGTTAAATTACTTAAGTTCAACCTTTGCGCCAACTTCTTCAAGCTGTGCCTTATACTTCTCAGCGTCGTCCTTAGCAACACCCTCTTTAAGAGTTGTGGGTGCGCCGTCAACAGCAGCCTTTGCTTCCTTAAGGCCAAGACCTGTGATTTCACGAACGATCTTTATAACCTTAATCTTCTCTGCGCCTGCTTCTGCAAGTACAACGTCAAAGTCAGTCTTTTCCTCAGCTGCTGCGCCGCCCTCTGCACCTGCTGCCATAACTGCAACGGGAGCTGCTGCGCTTACGCCGAATTCTTCCTCCATAGCCTTTACAAGGTCAGCTACTTCGAGGAGCTTTAATTCTTTAATTTCAGCAATGATTTCTTCAATCTTACTCATTGTTTCTTTCCTCCTAATATTTCGTTTTAAATTTGTTCTTATTCTGCTGCGGGTGCGCTTTCAGCCGGAGCTTCTGCTGCTTCCGCGGGAGCCTCTGCCGGAGCTTCCTCCGCCTTCTCAACCTTAATGTCGGCCGGTTCTACGCCGTTATCAACAAGCGCCTGCAATGTGCGGACAAGATTGCTGATGGGAGCGTTCATGCTGCCGAGCATTTTAGCAAGAAGAGTTTCACGGTTGGGCGTTGCTGCGAGCTTCTTGATTTCTTCAAGAGCAAGCACCTTTCCGTCCAAAAAACCTGCCTTGATTTCAAGCTGCTCGTTATCCTTTGCAAAATCTGCAATAACCTTAGCGGGTGCAACCTCATCCGTCATGCTGATTGCAAGAGATGTTGGGCCGTTAAGGATAGGATCAAGCTCATCAAAGCCAACTTCCTTTGCTGCAAAGCGTGTAAGGGTATTCTTTACAACCTTATACTCAACGCCTGCCTCACGAAGCTTGTTACGAAGCTTTGTATCCTGTTCAACCGTAAGACCGCAATAGTCAACGAAAACGCCGGAAACGGCAGTCTTAAGCTGTTCTGAAAGAGCGGATACAATCTGCTTCTTTTCATCGAGAATTTTCTGACTTGGCATATTCTCACCTCACAATAAAAAATAAAAGGGATTCTCTGTCCATAGACACAAAGAATCCCGGTATTTCGGAAAAAATTCCTCGGCAGGACTTACTGTCGCCTGCTGTCTATGGAAAATATATAATCAAGCGGTTTATCCGCCCGACAACTGAATTAAACGAGCTTAGCGCTGTTAATCTTTATTCCGGGGCCCATTGTGCTGGCAACGGAAATACTTCTGATATACTGACCCTTTGCAGCAGCCGGCTTAGCCTTCATAATAGCCGCAACGAGAACATCGTAGTTTTCCTTGAGCTTTGCTGCGCCGAAAGAAGCCTTACCGATGGGGCAGTGAATGATATTTGTCTTATCAAGACGGTATTCAATCTTACCTGCTTTGACATCGTTTACAGCCTTTGCAACATCCATGCTTACCGTACCTGCCTTAGGGTTCGGCATGAGACCCTTAGGTCCGAGGATTCTTGCAATTCTTCCGACAACACCCATCATATCGGGAGTTGCGATAACAACATCGAAATCAAGCCAGTTTTCTTTCTGAATCTTTTCGATGTATTCTTCCGCACCGACATAGTCGGCGCCTGCAGCTTTCGCTTCGTTCTCCTTCTCGCCTTTTGCGAAAACAAGCACGCGAACCTTCTTACCTGTTCCGTTGGGAAGAACGACAGCGCCTCTTACCTGCTGATCCGCGTGACGTGAGTCAACGCCCAGCTTTGCATGAAATTCGATTGTTTCATCGAATTTTGCGCTTGCAGTCTTTACAACAAGGTCAAGAGCTTCGGCAGCGTCATACTGCTTACCGGCTTCAATAAGCTTTGCGCCGGTCATATATTTCTTACCATGTTTCATACTGTTACCTCCTTGTGGTTAACCGGGGTTCTGCCCCTCCCACTTTCTTTGAATCATTCCTCGACGGTTACGCCCATGCTTCTTGCCGTACCTGCGATCATGCTCATAGCAGCTTCAATGCTTGCAGCATTAAGGTCGGGCATCTTTGTTTCGGCGATCTGACGAAGATCGTCCTTCTTGAGCTGAGCAACCTTTGTTTTGTTCGGCACGCCGCTTCCGCTTTCAATCTTGCAAGCCTTTTTAATAAGGACTGCTGCCGGCGGAGTCTTTGTTACGAATGAGAAAGATCTGTCCGCATAAACAGTGATAACAACAGGGATAATAAGCCCTGCGTCCTTTGCGGTTCTTTCGTTAAATTCCTTGGTGAACTGCACAATGTTTACGCCGTGCTGACCGAGCGCCGGACCTACCGGAGGAGCCGGCGTAGCCTTTCCTGCGGGAATTTGCAATTTGATGTAACCTTCAATTTTCTGAGCCATGGTTTTGCACCTCCTTAGAGAAAAAAATGTGGTGTTAGCGGGGAAATACCCTCCCACCTATATAACAAGCATAACTGCCTATTATCATAATCAATCCAGCGGTTCAACCTGGTAGAAATCAAACTCTACCTGCATTTCTCTGCCGCCGAACATTGTTACCATAACGTTTATTTTACGTTTTTCGGCATTTATTTCGAGAACCTCACCCATAAAGCCCTCCATGCTGCCGTCGGTTATGCGCACCGTGTCGCCGACATTAATTCCGATGTCGGGTACGCTCGTTTCAACGCCCATGCGCTCAACCTCACTGTCAGACAGGGGAACAGGCTTGCTTCCCGGACCGACAAAGCCCGTACAGCCGCGCGTGTTGCGCACGATATACCAGCTTTCATCCGTCATAACCATTTTCAAAAACACATATCCGGGATAAATTTTGCGCGAAACAGCTTTCTTTACACCGTTTTCGTTTTCCTCAACAGTTTCTTCCGTGGGGATTGCAACCTCAGCGATAAGATTTGACAGATTGCGGTTTTCAACGGTTTTTTCTATGCTGTCCTTAACCTTGTTTTCATACCCCGAATAGGTGTGGGCAACGTACCACTTAAATTCTGCACTCATAATTTGCCGGGCGGCTTCGCCCTTCCCCCCTTATTTCAAAATCAACCGAGAATCATCTTGCTGAGTGAAATAAAGAGCGAATCAAGACCGAAGATAATCAGTCCGACAACGATAAGAGCCGCAATAACAATACCTGTGTTGTTGAAAAGCTGCTTTCTTGTCGGCCAAACGACTTTTTTCAATTCCGATTTAGTGGCTTTAAACGACTTCCCCACGCGGGCGAAAAATCCTTCTTTTTTAACGGTTTCTCCCATTACATTCACCCTCTATTACTTAGATTCTTTGTGCAGCGTGTGCTTGCGGCAGAAAGGACAATACTTGTTCATTTCAATTCTGTCAGGGTCGTTTTTCTTATTTTTCATAGTATTGTAATTACGCTGCTTGCACTCTGTGCACGCCATTGTGATTTTAACTCTCATAACTGCGCCTCCCGAGAAAAATTTACCCGCCTTCATTGCACATAAAAAAAACCTTCACAGCGAGGTATTATTAATTTACCACATATAAGACGGCTTGTCAATAGTTTTTGAAAAATTTCTTGGCAAATTCAGCCGAAACAGTCGAATTTATGCCAAAATCAGCTTTGTGTCCGATTCCTCGAGCCGTTTTTCCCAATGTGCGTCAAGCGGCTTTTCCGATACAAAGTAATCGATATCGTCAAATGCCGCAAGCTTTGCAAAGCCCACACGGTCAAGCTTTGTATGCTCGCACACATATATTTTTGTCTGCGAATTTTCAATCATGCATTTTTTCATTGCACATTCCCGCTCGTTGCTGTCAAGAATCCCTGCCTCGGCGGTTACGCCGCGCGAGCTGAAGAACAGCTTGTTGGCAAAATAATTTTCCCTGATTGCCGATTCGGCAAGGCTGCCGACAAAGGAGCGGCTGCCGCCGACAAGTCCGCCGGTTCCGATAACGCGTATATCGGTGCAGCCGGAAAGCTCGGCAATGGTTTCGAGCGAATTGGTGACAACGGTGATGTTTCTCATTGTTTTAAGCTCGCGCGCTATATAAAAGGTAGTTGTTGACGCGTCAAGAAAAATCGTGTCGCCGGGAGAAACAAGCTCTGCCGCGGCGCGCGCTACCAGCTCCTTGCCGGCAACATTAAGCTTTTTGCGTTTTTCAAGCGACGGCTCGTGCTTATTGTCGTCAACGGGAACGGCTCCGCCGTGCGTTCTGAGCAAAAGCTCCTGTTTTTCAAGCTTCTCGAGATCCCTGCGGACGGTTTCCTCCGCAACGTTGAAATCGGCGCTTAATTTACTTACCTGAACGGCGCCGTTTTCGCGCAGAAGCTCAACTATTTTTTTCTGTCTTTCTATGGCAAACAAGTTTTTCCCTCCTTATATCCGACGAGCGGTAAATTGCGTATACCAATTTACCGCTCATATAATGTACTTATTTATTTTTTTATAAGCGTTACCATATCGCCGTTCCTGAGCCCGGCGCTGTTTGCGTCGTCAGTGTCGATATGCATTTCAACGTTGAAGTCGTCGCGCACTCTTATCTGCACATCGTAAAACTTGGTTGTTTTCTCTTTTCCGTGGCAAAGCACATCAACGTAATCGCCGTCCTTAAGCTCATGAGCCGCAGCATATTCGGGCGTCAGATGAATATGCCTGTTTGCAATTATAACGCCTTCCTTTAAATATATGCTTCCCTTTGGACCGACAACAACTATTCTTTCGCTGCCCTCAATGTGACCCGATGGGCGAACCGGAGGGCTGACCTTAAGAATGAACGTGTCCGTTCTTGAAATTTCAACCTGTGTGTTCTTGCGCACAGGTCCGAGCACTCTTACTCTTTCAATCGCCTTGAGCGACGGACCGACAAGCGTTACAAGCTCTTCGGAGGCATATTCGCGCCCCATGAGTTGCTTTTTCTTCGTAAGCTCGTAGCCCTTCCCGAAAAGGATATCGAGATGCTCCCGTGAAAGGTGGATGTGGCGCTGAGAAACACCGATTTTCACTTCGCCTTGGTTTACATATTCACTTGCCGCCTTGCGGACAATGTTTTCAATTTCTTTTATATCCATTATTCATCTACCTCTGTATCAAAAAACTTCATAAGCTCCTCGTGGGGATTTGCGATAACCTCGCAGCCGTAAACAGTTCCGAGCTTTTCCGCCTCCGCTTTTCCTGCTTCAATGGCTGCCTTAACAGCCGAAACCTGCCCCATCACCACAAAGGTAACAAGCCTTCCGCCGAGGCGCTTTTCCGAATGAATAATCCGCACCTGCGCCGCTTTAAGCATTGCGTCCAGACCGCTTATTGCCGCAACAAGACCCTGGATTTCGAGTATTCCGATTGATCTCATCTTTTAAATCCTCTCTTTCCGAGCTTCTTGTTATATTTGTCACGGTTTATATCATTAAGATATGCCATCGCTTCGGTCTGGTCATCGGGGCGCGATATAACGTGCGACGTTATGTACTTGCCCTCACCCTCGGCATATGCCTTGCCTGCTTCAATTGCAGCCTTGACCGCCGCCGATGAGCCTTCTATTTTTACCTCCATTACAAGAGGCGCCGGAACGTCCGTCCTTATCGGGCGGTTTCTGTCAAACGCTATGATGCTCACATCGGCAGCCTTAGCCATTAAATCGGCTGTTACAAGCGCCGTTGTGAAGCTGTATACCTCGATCATTCCGAGTGCCTGCATTCAAATCATTCCTTTCGGGAGTTAATCAAACGATATGAAGTCCGTCAGCCATTACGCATCTTCTTGCGCGCGTAAAGGAATGAGCAGCCGTCAAGCCCTCGCCCGTGGGTCCGGCAATGGTGAACGTTGTATAACCCTCGCCGCCTGCACCGATACCTGCATAGGAGGGAGCGTTTTTAACAAATATTGTCGTTTCAACCTCGCGTGCAAAACGAGTGAGGTTGTCGATATTTTTTGAATGAATATGCGCACTGTGACGGCGGCCCGCTTCAGCCTTAACGCCGTACTCGATAGCCCGGTCGATATTATCAACGCGCACGATTGCAAGAATCGGCATCATAAGCTCTGTCTGAACAAAGGGATGATCAAAATCCGTTTCGCAGATGATAAGGCGCGGATCGGCATCGATACCGATTGCCTTTAAGAACTTGCCTGCATCACGGCCAACCATTTTCTTGTTTATAACAAGCTTGCCGTCCTTTTCAACAAGTGCAACCTTAACGAGCTTGTCAATATCATCGCCCTTAACCATGTAAGCGCCGTTTTCAAGCATGCTTTGAATAAGCTCATCGGCAACGGAGGACACAACAAAGCATTCCTTTTCCGCAATGCACGGAAGGTTGTTGTCGAAGCTTGCGCCCTTAACGATGTCCGCACCGGCTTTTTTGATGTCGGCAGTTTCGTCAACGATAACCGGAGGATTGCCTGCGCCGGCGCCGATTGCCTTTTTGCCGGAGGAAAGAAGCATTTTAACAACGCCGGGACCGCCCGTTGCAACAAGCATTTTAACGAGCGGCGATTTAACCATCTCATCGGATGATTTCATTGTAGGATTCTTAACCGAAACAACAAGGTTTTCGGGACCGCCTGCTTCAAGAATCGCACGGTTTACCATATCGACAGCAGCATTTGAGGTTTTCTTCGCATTCGGATGAGGATTGAAAACAACGGCGTTTCCGCCTGCAATCATACCCATTGAATTACAGATAACCGTTTCACTGGGGTTTGTTGACGGCGTTATGCTTCCTATAATTCCGAAAGGAGCCATTTCTATAAGAGTAAGACCGTCGTCACCCGTCCATACGGAGGGCTTGAGATCCTCCGTTCCGGGAGTTTTTTCGGCAACAAGCTGATGCTTTATCGTCTTATCCTCAACACGGCCCATGCCCGTTTCCTCAACGCCCATCTCGGCAAGCTTTGCCGCATTTTTTAGCGTGTATTCGCGGATTTTCGAAATCATTTTTTCGCGCTGAGCAACCGTGTAGGAACGAAATTCCTTATATGCCTTCGATACGGCTGCCAAAGCGTCCGACATTTCATCAAACACGCCGAGCTGCCTTGTATCGTTCGTCTGTGCGCCCATTTCGCTGAGAACGTTCTCAACTATCTGACTGATATATTTTTCATCCAACATTTGTAAGCACCTCTCTATAAAATGTTTTTCCACAAATCTTTTGCGGGACGGGGGATAACGGCGCTGTCAAGAAACATTCCCGTATCTCCGCAGTCGCGCTTTGCGCGCTCAATTGCAGCAGTCACAGCCGCAACATCGCCCGTTATAAGAACATAGGACTTTCCGCACATGCCGCGCGCCAGTCTTATTTCTATAAGCTTTACCATTGACGTTTTCACCGTGTTATCCGCCGCAACGACAGCCGAAGCCGCGCTGTAGGTTTCGAACACGCCGAGCGCCTCCACCTCAGACACATCGGTTGCTCCGCATATTGCCGGAATAACATCGTCATGAGGATTGCCGAGCACGAAGCTGTCAATAAGTCTTGACGGCAGTTTTTTGCGGCATGCATCGATTGACGCTCTTACCGCGCTGAGATCGCCGGCAAACGTTACAAGATATTTACCGGGGCAGACGGTACTTGCTTCAAGTATTTCAACCTCGGCAGTTTTAACAATTAAATCTGCCGCCTGCATACCCGATGAAACCGTAGTATATTCTACCATTCCCAATGCTTTATTCATCTAAGTCAATTCCTTTCCGCAGATTCTATTGTTATTGTATCGCCCGTTACCTTAAGCACCTTCCCGTCAACCGGGCTGTGAATGGGCAGCCCCAATGCATTTTCGGGCGCTTCGGCGATGCAGTCGCCGCGCTTCACGCTTTGCCCCTCGGAAACCACGCACACGCTCGGGGCGCCGATATTCTGCCTGAGAGAGATATAAAGGCGTTTTACCTTTATTTCATCCTCAACGAGCGGCGAAGCATTATTATATTTTTCAAGGTCAAGCTTTTGCCTGAGCCTTGCAGTTGTCACTCTCCTGAAATCGCGTTCCTCAAGAGGAACCGCTTTTATTTTATCAAAGGTCTTAAGACCGTTTTTCTGAATCACTTTCTTTGCAAAGCCGATAAGCGTTCTGGGGTTAAGCCCCTGCTTGCAGGCAACCATTTCACAAATTCCGCACTGCGAACAGTACTGCGTGTTAAGAAATGCTTTTGTATTCGTCGCATCGTCATTTTTCACGCCGCGCATGAACATGTGCGGTTCAATCGGATAACCGAGCAAATGCCTGGGGCACATATCCGTGCACATTCTGCACTGGCAGCACGCACTCATGGCGCGCCTTTTCAGAACGTTTACGTTTTGCATACGCTGCGCGATAACAGGATTCGTTCTCGGCAGCGCCAAAACTCCGTTTGTTGTTTTTTTGACGGTGTCATCACTTTTTGCGAGATTGCCCGTCATCGGACCGCCGTTTAACAAAACGGTGTCGTCCTCGGTCGCTCCGCCGGCAAGCTCAACAAGATAACTGAGCGGTGTTCCGAGCGGAACGCAGTATGTCTGCGGATTTTTAACGGCTCCGCCGACCGTTACGTACTTATGCGTCACGCACTCGCCGTGAAGTGCGCGGTATGTATTAAGAATCGTTTCAACATTATAAACGATTACCTTAACATCTATCGGGAGACCCCCGGCAGGCACGACACGTCCTGTCGTGTCATTGATGAGAATAATCTCATCGCCTGCCGGATAAACCTCCTTAAGATATTTTACTTCTCCGTGTTCGAACGCAGCAATATCGCGCTCGACAGCCTCCGCAGTGCTTGCATAGCCCTTTTTCAAAGCTACATAAAAATGTTCTGCACCGAGACTTTCGCGGATAACGTCAAGAGTGCTTATGATTTCATAAGAATAACGGCGCAGAAGCTGACGGTGAAGCCTGAAAAGCGGCTCACATTCCGCACAGTTAAGAATAACCGTGTCAGCCTTGTCGTTAAGTTTTGCATATCCCGGAAATCCGGCGCCGCCGGCACCGGCAATACCGCAATTCTTCATCAAACCTTTAAGTTCGTCTAACCTCATTGCCATTCCCTTTCCGTCTTATCAGTGAATCGAAGAAACATCGTCGATGATTCCGACGATAGCCGCGTCAACGGGCGCGCTTTCCTCGTCCGTTCCTATTCTTGCGGCGCTTCCCATCGCCACAAGAACAGCTTCGCCCATACCGGCGCCGACATTGTCAACCGCGACAATGCGCTTTGCCTCCGGGCCGAATCCGGGAAGCGTTTCCACGATCATAAACTTATTTCCTACAAGCTTTTCGTTCTTGCGCGTCGAAACAAGTGTTCCGACAACCTTACCGACTAACATTGAATTTCCTCCGATTATTTAAGAGAGGGAAGAATTTTTTCAACATCAGTGTGAGGACGGGGAATTACGTGAACCGCGATAAGCTCGCCGAGCTTGCTTGCATTTGCGCTGCCTGCGTCAACAGCTGCTTTAACGGCGCCGACGTCGCCCCTTACCATAACGCTTACAAGACCGCTGCCGATTTTCTCCGTTCCGATAAGTGTTACGTTTGCTGCCTTAAGCATAGAATCCGCTGCTTCGATTGCCGCAACAAGACCTCTTGTTTCTACCATTCCGAGTGCTTCCTGTGTCATAACCTTAACCTCCTTATTTATTTCAGCCGCCGCCGGAGCAGCAGCCTTTTTTGCCTGTTTTTTTTCAGCCATCATTTTTCACCCTTTCCGATTAAAGAGTCGGAAGAATTTTCTCAACGTCAGTGTGAGGACGGGGAATTACGTGAACTGCGATAAGCTCGCCGAGCCTGCTTGCGCTTGTGCTGCCTGCTTCAACTGCTGCCTTAACTGCGCCGACGTCGCCCCTTACCATAACGCTTACAAGACCGCTGCCGATCTTTTCCGTTCCGATAAGCGTTACCTCTGCCGCTTTAACCATAGCGTCTGCTGCTTCAACCGCCGCAACAAGACCTCTTGTTTCAATCATACCCAATGCTTCCTGAGCCATTGTATGTACCTCCTATATAAATAATAATTATTTTACTTGTTTACGATGGCGATCTTAAGACCTTCCATCTTCAGGTTTGTAACGTGCGCTTCGTTAATCTCGCTGAGCGGGAAGCGGTGCGTTATAAGCTCCGACATCGGAAGACCGATAGCCTTTGCTCTCTTGAGAAAATCAAACGTTGTTGCATAATCGCGGAGCGTGTAAACCCACGAGCCGACAATCGTGATTTCCTTTGAACAAATATCAAAGTGCGGATTAATCGCAGCGTCGCCTCCGTTGATGAAGAAGCCGAGCTCGCAAAGTCCGCCGCCGTTGCGGATAAACTTATATATATTGCTGTGTGCCGCCGGAGCGCCCGTGCACTGGAAAGCAAAGTCGGCAAGATGACCGCCGAAGGTTGCCTCAACCGCACCGGTGAGAGCTTCAATGCCCTTATGCTCCGTGAAGTTGACCGTTTTGTCCGCGCCCATTTTCTTTGCAAATTCAAGGCGTTTCGGCTGACCGTCAACCGCTGTGATATTTTCAATACCCATTGTTCTGAGAACGGCTATGCAGATAAGACCGATAGGTCCGCAGCCCTGAACGACAACGCGGCTGTTGAAGCGCAGGATTCCCGTTGTTTTTGCACGCTCAACCGCGTGAACGAGAACTGCGCACGGCTCTATAAGTATTCTCGAATCAAGGTCAAGGTCGCTTACGTTGAACACGGAAGATCCCTTTCTGATAAGAATATAATCGGAGAACCAGCCGTTAAGGTGCACATCGTCATCGGGAAGAAGTCCGTAAACATCCGCTCCGCCGACATTCTGCTTGTTAAGGTCAAACATTGTGATATCGGGATTATCCTTAAATATCATGCAGGTTACAACCTTATCGCCGACAGAAAGCTTCTTTCCGGCGCTGTCAACCTTTACGTCCTTGCCCATCTTAACGATTTCGCCCGTTCCCTCGTGACCGAGAACAACAGGGATAAGACCGAAGGGGTCGCGCTTAAATTCATGCGCGTCCGTGCCGCAGATGCCGCAGCCCTCAACCTTTACGAGAATATCGCCGTCACCAACCTCGGGAATGGGATATTCCTTAATGTCATAATGTTCAAGCTTTGTAAGCATTGCAACGCGAGCCGTTTTCGGGATAGGACCCGACGCACTCGGAGCGGCAGCCGGAGCGCCGTTCATTTCACTGAGCACCTGCTTTACAATCTGCTGAATTTTTTCAGAATTGATGTCCATTGTATCATTCCTTTCTTTCCGTCCGTATCGCAAACGGAAAAATCATTGACAATCCGCCGGGCGGATTATTTGCCCATTGCTTCAAGAACCTTTTTTGTGATTTCCGCTACAAGGTCATTGTCGCCTTTTTTGCCGTTCGAGCAGCCGCCGCAGCTGTGGCAGCTTGCCTTACCGTCACGGTTGTTCGGGCAGAGATCTGCCGGATGCTTACCCTTAAGACCGAACTGACGGCGGATTTCGTACAGGCGCTGAACCTGCTCCTCATTAAGCTCCTTAGGACCGCCGAGCTGCTTTGAATTGAAGAGAAGCTGTGCATAAAACTCAACGGATTCCATCTTATGATATGCGTTCAGAAGCGAATCGCTGTAGGAAAGTGCGCCGTGGTTGGCAAGAAGAACAGCGTCAAAATGCTGAAGATACTTTTCAACAGCATCCGGAATTTCGTTTGTCGAAGGTGTGCCGTACTCGGCAATCGGAACGCAGCCGAGAGCGATGACAGCCTCGGGCATAATCGGCTGAGTCAGCGGAATGCCTGCAATTGCAAAGCTTGTTGCATAGATGGGATGAGCATGCACAACGCTTCTGACGTCGGGACGCTCTTTGTAAACTCTCATATGCATTTTGATTTCGCTGGAGGGCTTGAACGAACCGTTTGCTTCAAGCACCTTTCCCTCCTTATCGACCTTGCAGATGTAATCGGGAGTCATGAAGCCCTTGCTTACGCCCGTGGGTGTGCAAAGAAACTCGTTGTCGGAAATTTTAACCGAGATGTTGCCGTCGTTTGCGGCAACCATGCCTCTGTCATAAATTCTTTTACCGATTTCGCAAATCTGTTTTTTGATTTCGTACTCGTTTACCATATGTTTCATCCTTTCAAAAAGAAATTAATTAATAGCTGTTTCAAATTGTTGGCTTATGTTTATTTTACACTCATTACAGCGTGTTGTCAATAGTATTTTGTGGTTTTTTGTGGTTTTTTGCCTATTTTATTGAGAAAGATAGTTTAAAATCTCACTTATTCCCTCGTTATTGTATGATGAGGTGAAGAAAATCCGCTTGCAGCCGGCAATTCTAAGCCACATTTCCGCCATATCCGGGCGTGCGTGCGGCGCGTCCGTTTTTGTGACAATTCCTATAACCTCCCTGTTTGCCATCGGAGCAACGTTCGGGGGGTAGAGTGAATACGGTTCTGTTGCCGAAAGCAGCAGCCCCACCACATCAGCCTCATAAGAATAGAGCGCAAGCGCACGTCCGAGCTCGGGGTTTTCGGCATATTCGCCGGGGGTATCTATCACCGCGCCGCCGAAATTGACATACTGTGTTTTGTGATAATGAAGTTTCTCTCCGCGCAGCGCCTGCAGCAGCGTTGTTTTTCCTGCCTCGCTTCTTCCGATTAAAATAAGCTTTTTCATCATGTTTTTGTTATCGGGCAAACTGTGAAGCCGAGCGTTTTTTCCGCATATGCGACAACCGCGCTTACCGAAGCGTCAACCTCGGAAACGGTTCCCGTCACAATAAGCGTTCCGCTGAAACGGTCAACAAATCCAATCTCAACGCCCGACGCCTTGATTGCAATATCACCGGCAATAATCGCTGTTTCGCTCGGAGTCATCGTAATAATTCCGATTGCCGATTTTGAATAGTCAACCGAAGGATCCAATCCGAGCTTTCTGTACAGAATTTCATCCGGATTTGCAATGACATGCGCAAGCGTTATCTGCTTGCCGGGGACAATTTCCTGTATTATCCGCATTTTGTCCTTTAATTCAAATTCATTCACGCTGTCATCCCCCGATCTTTGCTTTCATTCCGCATTGCTCCGCCACAGCCTTAAGCCGCTGCATTTTCTCATCCGACGGCGGTTCAAGCTCTCCCATGCCGTAATCCCTGCCGAGCCAGCCGTACTTGTCCCGTCCGAGCTGATGATACGGCAGCAGATTGATTTCCTCAACATGCATTTTATCGTGTGCAAACCGCGCAATTTCCGCAATTTCCTCCTCTGTGTCGTTAAAAGTCGGAATTGTCGGCACGCGGACGATGCACTTTTTCGCATTCTGCGCAATTTTAACCGCGTTTTCAAGAATAAGCGAATTGTCGCGCGTTGTAAACTGCTTATGTTTTTCGCTGTTTATGTGCTTTATGTCGAGAAGATATGTATCGATATAAGGCAGCAGCCTTGCAATTGTTTCAAAGGAGGCGCAGCCCGTCGATTCCACCGCCGTGTTTATTCCGTGATTCTTTGCAAGCTTCAAAAGAGCAAGCGAAAAATCGGGCTGCATCAGCATTTCGCCGCCGGAAAGCGTCATTCCTCCGCCGCTGCGGCGGTAATACGATATATCCTTTTTAACCTCGGCAAAAACCTCCGCCGCCGTCACATCGCGCCCTACAAGCTTTGACCCGTCCGGCATATTCATCGTCTGAAACTCGAATTTCTGCGATTCGGGATTGCAGCACCAACGGCAGCGCAGCGGACAGCCCTTCAGAAAAACAATCGTTCTGATCCCCGGTCCATCGTGCACCGAGTATTTCTGTATGTCAAATATTCTGCCCTTTACGTTTGAGTAGTCCATTTCTGCCTCCTTATCAGAAGCTCATCTGCTCCGTTCTTCTGATAATATCATCCTGAAGCGAGCGCGACAGAGTTGTAAACAGTGCGCTGTAACCCGCAACGCGGACAACAAGATTCTTGTAATTTTCGGGATGCTCCTGCGCATCGCGCAGCGTTTCGCGGCTTACAACGTTAAACTGAACATGCATTCCCTTCTGGTCGAAGTATGCGCGTATAAGCGAAACAAAGTTCTGCAAGCCCTCATCGCCTTTAAGCGCCGACGGATGGAATTTCATATTGAACAGAGTTCCGTTTGAGGCAATTGCATGGTCGATTTTTGCAACCGAGTTTGCCGCTGCCGTCGGTCCGTGAACATCGCGCCCCGCGCAGGGAGAAACACCGTCCGCAATCGGGGTGAACGCCATGCGCCCGTCGGGAGTTGCGCCAGTCTGCGCCCCGAGCGGCACATTTGCCGAAACGGGGTAAAGCCCTGCCTGGAACATTCCGCCGCGCGGATTTTTGTATTTCTCGAGCGGGCGGGTATATGTATAAGCCGCCGCGCGGGCAAACTCGTCAACCTCGTCCATATCGTTTCCGAATTTCGGCAGCGCGGTTATGTCCTCCAGAAGCTGTGCATAGCGTGCGCTTCCGCTGCTCCCCCTGCTTTCATGAACATTTTTGTAAATTTCCTTAATGATTTCCTCGTTGAGCGAAACGCTGTGCTCGGCAAGGCGGCTTGCAATCTGCACTGTGATTTCTTCATCGCTTGCGGATGAATTTCCGCCGCTGAAATTCGCCTCCAGTGCCGCCTTAACCTCTTTGAGACTGTATTTCTTTTCATCATAGACAAGCTTTTTGACTGCGTAAAGCGCGTCCGCCATGTTCGCGATTCCGAAGCCCTGCGGTCCCGTGAAATTGTAGTGTGCGCCGCCCTCCTGAACCGATTTTCCTTTTTCGATGCAGTCGGAAACCATGGACGACAAGAACGGCAGCGGACAGCGGATTGAATGAGCCTTATCGATTGAATTATCGGAATTTACAAGCAGCGTTATCATGTATTCCATCTGCTTTTTGTACGCGTCAAAGAATTTTTCGTATGTATCGAGCGTTTCAACCTCACCCGTTTTAACCGAAATCTGTTCGCCCTTGCTTTTTCCGTTCGAGAACACAAGCTCGAGCGGACGAAGCATGTTGAAGAACGCGGCATCGTGCCAGCCGTCCGTTTTTGACGGAGCCTGCGGCTCAACGCAGCCGATTATACAGTAATTATGCGCGTCCTCCGATGTTAATCCGCGGCTTAACAGAGCCGGAATGATAACCTCGTCATTGTAATATGCCGGAAGCCCGACGCCCGTGCGCGTTACATGCGCCGCCATTATAAGCAGCTCGTTCGGCGAACCGTTCCACACCCTTATCGATATGGACGGCTGCGGAAGCATAATATGGAGCGTTGCGTTCAGGCATATAAACGACAGCTCGTTTGTTGAATCGCGCCCGTCTTCCGTCTGACCGCCGACAATAAGGTTCTGGAAAAGACTGTAGCCTGCAAAGCCCTCCGCCGAAACGGCATCGCGCACCTTGTTGAGGTCATTGAGCTTGACCCAGATACAGTCAACAAGCTCCTGTGCAGTCGAAAGCGTGATTTTTCCGCTTTCGTAATCCTTTTTGAAGTAAGGATACATATACATATCAAATCTGCCGGGAGAAATCGAATGACCGCTGCCCTCCGTCTGAATAAGCATCTGAACAAACCAGAACGACTGGCACGCTTCATAAAAGCTCTGCGCTCCGTTTGCCGGAACTCTGCGGCAGTTTGCGGCAATTCTCAAAAGCTCCTCTTTGCGTTCGCCGGTCTCCGCGCTCGCCATACTTTCGGCAAGCTGCGCATATCGGTTTGCATATAAAACGGCTGCGTCGCAGCACTCGATAACCGCTTCGAGGAAGCTTCTGCGCTGTGCATAATCCGCGTCCGCCGGCTGCACCTTTTCAAGCGCCGCCTGCGCCTCGGTCTTTATCCCGTTGTAGCCTATTGCAAGTACCTTTCCGTAGTCAACGCACAGATGACCCACACCGTTATAAAAATAGTTTCCCGTTGTGAAAATGTTATGCTCGATCGCCTTAAGCGCTTCGGGCGCCATAAAGCTCGTTGCAAGATCGCTGTTTGTCTTGCCCTTCCAGTATTTATGCGCTTCTCTGAGCGCCTGCTTGTTTTCTTCGCTTATGTAGAATGGATCGGCAGAGCGCGTTGCAACGGTGTCAAACTCTTTCTCGAGCCACTCGAACGAATATTCCGGGAAGGTTTGGCAGCTTCTCGGTCTCTTTGTGTTGCTGCCGACAATAAGCTCACCTTCGCGAATCGTTATCGGAAGATTTTTCATTATATGCGCAAACGCGGCGCTTCTTCTTTTAATTATCGGAAGATTCTCCGTCTGCATATAGCTCTCGGTAACAAGCCGCGCGCGGTCGCTCTCAATCTGAGGCATCTGCTCGAAAAGCATTTCCTTAAGCTTTTCAACGCGCGGAGTCACACCGATGCGTTCCATCATATTATAATCCAAAACAACCCCTCCGTTTCCGTAAATGACAATTTTCCTTTTATGCCGCTGTGGGTTCAATTCTGTTATGCCTTATATATAGAATACAACACATTCAGACATTTGTCAATAGCAAATCGCAGAAATTCACAGATAAACACATATGTTTTCGCCCAAAACGGTCATCAAACCCACATAATGCCTTTTTAAAGGTTTTTTCAAGCTGTGTATTGCAAAGAAAAAGCAAATGTGGTATTATATATAAATAGGAAATTATTATTACGGAGGGTGTGCCGATTGGAATACTTATCTCACAGCGCCGAGGAAACGGAGCGCATTGCATATGATTTGGCCGCTGAAATTGAGCCGCCGTGCGTAATCTGCCTTTTCGGAGACCTCGGAGCCGGCAAAACGGCGTTTGTCCGCGGATTCGCGCGGCGCTTTGGAGTGACGGAGGGCGTGTGCTCGCCAACGTTCATAATAATGCACTGCTACAGCGGCGCCGTGCAGATAAATCATTACGACCTGTATCGCATAGGCAGCTTTGAGGAGCTGGAGGATATTGGCTTTGACGAACAGATTTCAAGCGGAATCTCGCTCATTGAATGGCCGGATTCCTTTATTGACTGCCTGCCGGAGGAGCGCATTGATATTTCAATTACGCGCAGCGGCGATGATGAGAACACGCGCCGGATCACGGTTAAGGATTTGCGCCGGGTGCGAAAGGAGCAGTTATCATGAATCTGAAAATACTTGCGCTCGATACGTCCGCGCTCACCGCGTCCGCCGCGCTGCTTGACGGCAACACTGTCAAGGGGGAAATTTCATTCACCTGTGCGCTCAATCATTCACAGACGATTATGGAATCGGTTGACGCACTGCTGCGCAGATTGTCGCTCACGCCGAAGGATGTTGACCTGTTTGCCTGCGCGAACGGTCCGGGCTCGTTCACAGGGCTCAGAATCGGCATCGGTACAGTTAAGGGGCTTGCTTTCGGAGCTGATAAAATGACTGTCGGAGTGCCGACGCTTCTGGCGCTTGCGCATAATGTGTCCGTAAGCGATTGCCTGATTGCCCCGATTATGGATGCGCGCCGCAGTCAGGTTTACAATGCGCTTTACCGAAGCGAAAACGGGATCCTTCGCGAGGTTTGTCCTCCGCGCGCCGTTTCGGTTGAGGATTTGTGCGGCGGGCTGAACGAAAAAACGCTGTTTGTCGGTGACGGAGTTAATCCCTACCGCGAAAAAATCACTGAGCTGCTCGGCGGAAACGCACTGTTTGCACCGCCGAATCTTTGCCTGCAAAGCGCAGCAAGCGTTGCACTTGCCGCACGCGATATTCCGCCCGTTTCGGCGGCGGAGCTGGGGGCTGTGTATCTTCGCAAATCGCAGGCGGAAAGAGAACGGGAAGAAAAGAAAGGAAACGAATGAAATGAAAATTGCCATGGCTGCCGATCACGGCGGATACGAACTGAAAAACATACTTAAGGAATATCTTGAAGCAAAGGGGAACAGCATTACAGACCTCGGAACAAATTCATCCGGGAGCGTTGATTATCCCGATTATGCCGCTCTTTGCTGCAGGGAGGTAACGGGCGGACATGCCGATTTCGGTATTCTTGTCTGCGGAACGGGCGTCGGGATTTCAATTGCGGCAAACAAAATCCGCGGAATCCGCTGCGGACTGTGCTACTCGCCCGAGGTTGCGGCGCTTGTCAAGCAGCACAACAATGCAAACGTTATTGCTCTCGGCGGACGGACAACCGACCCCGAAACGGCAAAGAAAATTGTGGACGCATATATGTCGGCTGACTTTGAGGGAGGCCGCCACACAAGAAGAATAGATAAAATCACAGAGCTTGAAAAAGGCCGAGAGGAGGAACGCTCATGCGCTGCCCGTTTTGCGGTCATTCAGACAGCAAGGTTATAGATTCGCGCCCGGCTGACGACGGAAACGCAATCAGACGCCGCCGCGAATGTATCGAATGTGAAAAACGCTTCACAACATATGAAAAGGTTGAAAGTCTGCCGCTGATTGTTATAAAAAAGGACAAAACGCGCCAGCAGTTCGACCGCGAAAAGCTGCTTGTCGGCATAACGCGCGCCTGCGAGAAGCGGCCGGTTGAAACAAAGCAGCTCGAAGAGCTTGTTGACAGAATCGAATCCGAGCTTCAGAACACGCTGCGCCGCGAGATTTCCAGCGCGGAAATCGGCGAAAAGGTTATGGAGGGGCTTCGCGGAATCGATGAGGTTTCCTATGTGCGCTTTGCTTCCGTTTACAGACAGTTTAAGGACGCAAGCACATTTATCGCAGAGGTGAACAAGCTTCTGACGGAAAAAAACTAAAGGGAGGAAAATCATGGCACAGCGAGTTATGTACGATGTTACAAAATTCAGTTCCTTGCGCGAAATGCTTGAAATTGCAAAAGCGCAGGCAGGTGACAATATTGCTTTTAAATTCAAGAAAAACGGAGAGGTGCAAAGCATTTCCTACAACCGCTTTTACGAAGATGTTTACGCGCTCGGCACGGAGCTTGCAAGCCGCGGCATAAGCGGCACGCACATTGCCTGCGTCGGCGAAAACAGCTATAAATGGGTAAATATTTATCTTGCGGTTCTCTGCTCGGACAGCGTTTTTGTCGGAATCGACAAGGAGCTGCCGCCCGCCGATTTTCTTAATATTCTGAAGGAAAGTGACAGCGAGGTACTCTTCTATTGGAGAAAAACCGAGGACATTATAAAAGAGCATATGGACGAGCTTGGAAAGATTAAGCTTTTCATAGGCATTGACCGCACCGAGGACGACGGGCAGTTTCTTGCGCTTGATTCCTTTATTGAGCATGGGCGCGAGCTTTATAAAAACGGCGACAAATCCTATATTTCAATGCAAAACGACCCCGAAAAAATGAAAATGCTTGTCTACACTTCCGGCACAACCGGCATTGCAAAAGGCGTTATGCTTTCGGAGAAAAATCTTGTTGCGTGCGTATATAACGGGCTGAGAGTTTCGACAATATACACAACGGGTCTTTCGCTTCTTCCCTATCATCACACCTACGAGGCGGTCTGCGGACTGCTGGTCGGGCTTCACAAGCATGTCACAATATGCATAAACGAAAGCCTTCGCGCAGTTGCGAAAAATCTGGCGCTGTACAAGCCCGATTATATGTACGTTGTTCCGGCTGTTGCGTCGGCGCTTCACAAAAACGTTATCAGAACGGCAAAAAAGCAGGGCAAGCTCGGCGCGCTTGAATTTATGATAAAGGTATCGAACGGGCTGCGCAAGGTTGGAATCGACATCCGCAAAAAAGCGTTTGCATCAGTTCATGCAGGGCTCGGCGGCAGACTGCGCAAGGTTGTCTGCGGCGGCGCGCCCGTACCGGTCGATACGGCTAAGTTTTTTGACGATATAGGAATCGCGCTCATCAACGGCTACGGAATCACAGAATGTTCGCCGCTTGTAAGCGCGAATGCTGACAGTGACAACGATTTCCGTACTGTCGGCTATCCGTTGCCGTGCGTTGAGCTGAAAATCGAAAATAAGGACGAGGACGGCATCGGGGAGATCTGCGTTAAGGGCGATACCGTTATGCTCGGCTATTACAAACGCCCAGACCTCACAGCCGAGGTAATTAAGGACGGCTGGTTCTCCACAGGCGATTTCGGGTATATAAACAAGCGCGGTCAGCTTGTCATAACCGGGCGCAAGAAAAATATCATTGTGCTTGACAACGGCAAAAATATTTATCCCGAGGAAATCGAGGAATATATTTACACTCTTGCATATGTCAAGGAGGTTGTCGTATACGATTACGATGACAATGGCAAAAAGGAGCTTTGCGCAGAAATCTTCCCGGATAATGAGCTTCTTGAGGGGGCGGATGTTAATGCGGATATATGCCGCGTTCTCTCCGAGCTTCCGAGCTATAAGCAGATAACGAAAATTGTTATGCGTGACAAGGAGTTTATTAAAAACACGTCGCAGAAAATCAAGCGCGGAGAAATCCACAAATAAAATAAATGAGCAGGGTGTGCGGAATCGGTTATCCGCACACCCTGCTTCTTTATTTGCTTCCGCGCTTTTCCGGATCTTTGCGAACCGCTGCATATACAATCGCCGCAGCTGCTGCCGCGGCGGCAATAAGCGCTGCAACAACCGCGATTTTTGCGATAAGACTGCGCTTCACTGCCGAAAATGAGAAGTCATTTCCCTTAACCTCAAATACTATATAGCTTCCGTCCTCGTGCGTTTGCACTCTGCGCCACTCATTTCCGCTCAAAACATATATCCTCGGATTTTTAACCTTTTTCGGTGGTGCATAATGCACGGTTACAACGCTTGCGTCATTTTCCGACAGCGTTACATGCAGGCGTTCCGCCTCACGCCGCTGCAAGCCCTTCCCCGGCACATGGTTTTTCTCGTTTTCAACCGTCATTTTCGGATTCGTGCCGAACAGCCCCTCAATAAGCAGCACAGGCGTTGTTTTTCCGCGCTTGCGGCTGCTTTCGATTGCCGTCACATAGTCATAATATTCTGCATTTGCCTCAACGTCATGTGTCAGCTTGTTAAACTTCGTTCTGTCCCATTTGCCGAACAGCTTATCGCGCGAGGGAACGTTCGGAATCTCCTTGTCCGTCAGTGATTCTCCGTACGCAAATTCCACTTCCTTGTATACCTTGTCATCAACATAAAACGTTGCGGTAAACGACATAAATTCCTGCGGCACATTCGGAAGCGCAATCATTGCATCGTATGAAAGCGGCTCCGCCTTTCCGCTGTAGCTCACGGAATCAACGCCGTGTTCCTTGTCGGAGGTAAAATAGTTCGCCGTGTATTCCTTTTTTATATCTCCGGCAATCGCGCCGCGGTATTCGTTCGCACTTTCTATATAAGCAACAGACAGGCAGTTAAACACATTATTTCCCCGCCCGACAATACCGCCGACATAATTTTCTCCCGAAACAATGCTCTTCGAATAGCAATTTTTTATCGTCGATTCCGAAAGACCGGCTATTCCGCCGACATAATTGCCGCTGGAGCTTTCCGCTCTACCGCATGCAAGCGAGTCGATTATACTTCCCAAATCCTCCTTGCCGCATATTGCGCCGACGCAGTTTTTCTTTGCGCTGACGCTGCCGCGGTTCGTACACTCGCGCACAACCGCCTTTGTTTTGTAAACAAAATTGAGAGATTTATCTCCGCGCTTTGAAACATCGTCCTCGGGGTCAAAATCAAACTCGATAGCCATTGAACCCACAATTCCGCCAACGTTCAGATCGCCGTGCACCTTTCCGCGGTTTATGCTGCGCACCGTTTTTCCGTTTGATTTATCATCGGCGTCACTATCGGAAATGTCCTCCGTCAAATCCTCCGCTGTTTTATCCTTATTATCGTCGTAAATCCCTGTCAGCTCATCTGTCACGCGGAACATTTTGTCCGACATATCCTGAAGATTCTTTGCCATGCTTCCTGCCGAGCCGTCAACATCGTCTGACAGTCCGCCGAGCGAATCGGTGATTTTTCCGATTGTGTCCGAAAGCTTATCCTTTCGCGCCGTGAAATCGTCATCTATCCGCGGCAGAGTGATCAGCGGTTTTGAAGCAAAATCGCTGAAAATGTCCGACATTTGCCCGAGCGAACCGATAATAACATCTCCGCAGTCCTTTATTTTATCCGTCACATCACGGATTGAATCCATTGCATCCTTAATTTCGTCCGAAGCGTCCGACGCACTGTCCGCCGCGGTTTTCATATGGTCAATCGATTTTGTTACCGAATCCATTGCGTCCTTCATATATCCGGCGGCACGGGCACAATCGTCCAATCCGCTTGACAAGCCGCTCAGGCTCAGCTTGTTTATTGCATCCGGCAGGCGGTCAAATCCGTTACCGAGCTTGTCAAGCCCCTCCCTGAATAAATCGTTACTGTTTTTGATGGATGAAATCGATTCGCTTATTGTATCACTCATCTTCTTAAATTCCTCGGCTATGCTCGAATCCGGATTTTTAACGCTTCCGAAGAAGTCCGTAACAGCGTTCCTTATTCTTGCGAGCGATTCATCCGTGCGCGTGAGCGCTTTGTTGATTTTGCTGATCCCGATTGCGATTTTGTGAAGCGCATTCTTAAGCGCGCCCATATCTCCAACGCTTGCCGCCGCACTCGTGAGACCTCTTTCAAGATATGACGAAGCCTCGCTCAGCTCCTTGCAGGCTGCTTTAAGTTCGTCCAGCGCACTGTCAAGCTCATCCGTCTTTATAGTGTCAACTGCGTCCGAAATTTTGTCAAATTCCTTTTTATAGCCGTCTGCAAGCGAAGCAATGCTGTCAGCCTGCTTTGCCATTGTGTCAAACACTGGCGCAATGCTGCTCAGCGTTCCGCTGAGCCTTGCCGACAAATCGTTTGCGGAATCGATTCCGCTGTTCATCAGCTCCTTCGACTTGTCGAGCAGCGAATCTGTATCTGTCCGCGCATCGTCAACATATCCGCGGATTGAATCCAGGCGGTTTTTGACGGTAGTTTTCGATCCTCTGAAATCGGCAATCGCCGCGTCAACGGAGGACTGAAGCGAGTCAAGCGCGTCGGAAACCCTGTCGAACGATGACAGATTATACTCAAGCACGGTGTACGGCTCCATTTGTCCGCATATGCCGCCGACATCCTTTCGTCCGTAAACCTTTCCGCTGTTTGTGCAATCGCTCACATATCCACACTGTCTGCCGACAATTCCGCCGATGTTGTACCCGACATGCTCATAGCCTACTCTGCCGCTGTTTGCGCAATCCTGCAAAACACCGGACGAATATCCCGCAACGCCGCCCACGTCGGTTATATCTGTTGTGTTTTCGGCAGAGCGGATTTTCTCCAGATTTATATTGTCGATGTCCAGCTTAACCTCCTCTGTGTATGTGTTCACATCACCGGAATTGGCGCACATCATAATCTGGCCGAAGTTTCTGCCGGCAATGCCTCCGGCATAATGCTCTCCGTAAACCTTGGCGTGCGATTTGCAGCCGTTTATTATTCCCGTTGTCTGATTCACTCCTGCAACCGCGCCGACCCCTGTGCCGCCTTTAACGCTTCCGCGCACCTCACAGCCGAGAATTGTTCCGCTGTTATTTCCCGCAATAAGAGCGGCATTTGTTTTCGTTCCCGTCAGATCAGCGCTGCCCTCAGCCGTTAAATTTTTAATCACACCGCCGGGCTGCACATATCTGAACATACCGCTGTTAGACCCGTCCGACTTTATTTTCACACCCTTGATTGTATGCCCGCCGCCGTCAAAAACTCCGCCGAACGTTGCCGCAGGGGTGAATTTTTTTCCTTTCAGATTCAGGTCTTTTTCCAAAACTGCTGTCTTATCCTGCGACCATGTGTCGAGTGAGCATTTTTTTAGGAAAGCGATAAATTCCTTTTCCGACGAGATGGCAATAACAATTTCATCGGAAGCCGCGTTTCCATCCGTCACTTCATCATCGGCAAGCGCCGTCATAAGCGGCGCAGCCGAAGAAATCACAAGGAGCATTGCAATCATAACCGATAAAAAGCGTTTTCTTTTCATGCCTGCCCCTCCTTTTCATCATTTCCGCCGTCTGTTTTTGCACCGTCAGTTTTTTCTTCACCGGCGGACGGGGCGCTTTTGCCTTTTGGCGGATTTTCTCCGCCGGTCGGCGGTTCGGCGCTGTCGGGCGGAGCTTCTCCGCCGTTTTCCGCCGATTCGCCCGTCTGAATCATTGCGTTAACGTCTCCGATAACAAGACCGTGAATATATGCGTCAACAATACCGTTCACCTTTCCGCGCACACGCCCGTTCACAAACACCGTTCCCGTTGACTTCTGAACAAGCTCCGGCGCTTTAAGCTTAAACGAGGTTCTCTCTATAATTGCATCACCGAGCAGCATAATCTGCGGAAGCACCGCCATAACAAGAACGATGGATATAATCGTTCCTCTGCCGAGGCAAACGCCGATCGCCGAGATAACTCCGTTTGTTGAAATCTGTCCGATAAGAATACCTGCCGCAGCCAAAATTGCACCCGAAGTAAGAATTGTCGGGAAAGCCTGGTTCAGCGCTTCAACCATAGCCTTATCCTTCGGCATGGATTGCTTCAGCTCCGTATACCGCGTTGAAATTACTATAGCATAGTCAATGTTCGCGCCCATCTGAATTGAGTTTACAATCAAATAACCGAGGAAATAAAGCTTCGAGTCCATAAGATACGGGAACGAGAAGTTAATCCATATACTGCCCTGAATAACTGCGATAAGCAGAAGCGGAAGCCCTGCCGACATGAACGTGAACAAAAGCACCAAAATAACGAACAGCGCGGAAAGAATACTGATAATCAGATTATCGCGTGAGAACGAGCTCGACAAATCGTAATCGCTTGTCGTGTTGCCGACAATGTACGAATCGTCAAGACTGTAATACTTTTTCACGATTGAATGCATTTCATTGAGGAACGCAAACGTTTCGTTACTTTCCTCGGGAAGCGTCAGATAAACCAGCATACGGCTGTATTTTTTACTTTGCAGCTGCTTCTTCGCGTCCGTTATTTTATCATATATTTCATTTATATCATCCGTCAGCTCATCATCGAGCGTGATATATTTTTTCTCTATCTCCTCATGCAGAAATTCAAGCATATCAATCAGCGGCACACCGTATGCGTCAAGGTCGTTTATAATTTGTCCGTAATCCTTTTCGCGCACGGCATAAGCGCCGTAAAGCAGTTCCGCAGCTTCAAAGTCAACGTCTGTCAGCTCTGAAAATTCGCGCGGCTTAAGCTTGTCGGTCAGCATATATCCGTCAAGCGCCTCAGTGTTTGAAAGCCCGAGCGTTGTGTCTACCTCCGGGTGCTTTTCAAGCTCCGTCAAAAGTGCGTTTTCCTTTTCATAGTTTCCTGCCGGCACAATCAGCGCAAGCATATTTTTCTGTTTAAAGGTTGAATTGATTTTATCGCGCGCAATCTGCTTTTCGTCCTTTTTCGGGGTTGAAAGATTCGTGTTTCCGTAGCAGTATGGACACATACTCGAAAATATAAACGCAACAATCATTATAACCGCAAATATCGGCGGAACAATGTATTTTGTTTTGTTTACAAAGTGACCGAGCTTTGAAATTTTCGGCACAAAATTTCTGTGAACCGTTTTGTCAATCCATTTTGAAAATAGGATTAAAAGCCCCGGCATAAGTGTGAACACGCTCAGCATACTTAAAATAATTGCTTTTATAAGTACGAACGCAAGGTCGCGCCCGATGCCGAACTGCATTGTCACAAGCGCAGCCAAACCCGAAACGGTTGTCAGCGAGCTTGATGAAATTTCAACAATCGCCTTGCTGAGTGCAGCAATCGCAGCTTCGCGCGAAGGGAGCTTCTCATGCTCCTCGCTGTAGCGGTGGCAGAATATTATCGCATAGTCAATGGCAAGCGCCAGCTGCAAAACCACGGCAACCGAGTTTGATATGAAGGATATTTTCCCGAGCATGAAATTAGTGCCCTTGTTAAGCAGCGCCGCCGCGGCAAACGTGATGATCAGCACGGGGATTTCCGCATACGAGCGCGATGTGAATAAAAGCACAAGCACAATGATAACCGCCGCAATGACGATAATTATGTTCATATCCTTTGCCAGCGACTCCGTGTCGGAATTTCCGACGTCGCTTTTAACATAAAACTCATATCCGTCAAGCTTTTTCCGTATTTGATTCAATGCTTTTACGGATACCTCATCTTCTGTCATTCCGTCAAATGTCACGCTGTAAAGTGCGGACGCTTTTTTGAAATGATCCTCGGAATTGTCGAAATCCACAGAGGATACACCCTTTATATCCTCAAGCATTTCGGATATGTCCTCCGCGCGGTCATATGATACGTTGGAAACCATAATGTCCGCCGTCGCATATGTGACAAATTCCTTATCCATAAGCGTAACGCCGCGGCGCGTTTCGGTTGTTTTCGGAAGATATTTTGTTATGTCCTCCTCAACCTTAACCCAGCCGCTTGAGAAAATGCTGAATATTCCGGCAAAAATGAAAAGCAGGAAAAACAGATTTCTTTTATCAACAATAAACGTTGCCAGCGACACAAGAAAATTCGGTTTCTCCGTTTCTTTGATTTTACTCATATATACAACCCCTATTTAAACACTCTATCTATCTTATATTACAGTAAAATAATATTTTTTTCAATATACAAAATACAAAAAATGTATAGTAGACAAGAGTTTTTTTTAATGCTATAATGAAAAGCAGAGGTGATTTTTATGCCCGACAAAAAAAAGACTGCAAAAGCGCTGCTTGCCGCAGCGCTTAAAGAAAAGATGTGCCATAAGCCGCTCGATAAAATTACCGTGAGAGAAATAACCGAGGAATGCGGCGTGAACCGCCAAACGTTTTACTATCATTTTGAGGATATTTATGACCTTTTAAAATGGGTGTATCAGCAGGAAATAATCCTTCTTATGAAAAAGCAGGAGGTTGTAAAAACATGGCAGGACGCGCTCCTCGTTCTGCTCGATTATCTGACCTTAAACCATGATTTTTGCCTGAACACGCTTAATTCCGTCGGTTACCGGAATCTGCGCCGCTTCTTTTATCAGGATGTCAACAGCATCGTCCGCCTGCTGCAGCCCCAGGGCGATAATGACCGCTGCTTAGATACCGATTTCAGCGATTTCCTCGCGCATTTTTACACTGTGTCGCTCGGAACGCTTATGGAAAGCTGGCTGCTCGGAGAAATCGACAAAACGCCGCAGCAGATTATTGAATATCTTGAAAAAATTATCCCTGTATCAAAAGAACCGCGTCAAAAATGAAATCATTTTGACGCGGTTCTTTTGATACAGGGATTTATTTAATTTTATCCAGATTTTTTACAAAAGCTTTTGTTTCTGCCGCAACAATGCCGCTCAATGCAAACAGTGCAACAAGGTTCGGGAAAGCCATAAGTCCGTTTACAATGTCCGCAAGCGTCCACACAAAGCCCGCTTTAAGGTACGGGCCGACAAACACTGCGAGTATGTAAAGAACTCTGTAGGTCATAATCACACCTTGCTTTTCGCCCACAAGGTACTGAAGGCACTTTTCGGAATAGTAATCCCAGCCGAGAATTGTTGTGAACGCAAAGAACACAAGGCTCATCATAAGCAAAAATGCGGCGACATGATTCGGGAACGGAAGTCCGTCCGTGAATGCCTTTGTCGTTATTTCAACGCCCTCAAGCGTTTTATCCATCGCCGGCTTGTAAGCGCCCGTCAGAACGATTGAAAGACCTGTGATTGTGCAGATGATGATAGTATCGAAAAACGTACCCGTCATACACACAAGACCCTGGCGAACTGCCGATTTTGTTCTTGCGGCAGCCGCAGCAATCGGCGCTGAACCGATACCTGCTTCGTTCGAGAAAATACCTCTTGCGATACCCTTCTGCATTGCCATTTTCATAGTTACGCCGACAGCGCCGCCGAACACCGCCTTGGGGCAAAATGCGCTTTTCACGATGAGAACAATCGCCGCCGGAACTTTTGTTATGTTAAATACAAGAAGAATGATTCCGCAGGCAAAGTAGATAACAGCCATGAACGGCACAATAATTTCGGAAACCTTTGCAATTCTCTTTATTCCGCCGATGATAACAAGCGCTGCAAAAAGCGTTACCAAAACGCCCGAAATAACCGTCGGCCATGCGTAAGCGTGCTTTCCGATTGAAAATGCAACCATTGCCCTATCGGGGTCAAAGAAATTCTGAACCGCAGCCGTGATACCGTTGATCTGCGTCATTGTCCCGATTCCGAGAATACCTACAAGCATTCCGAAGATTGCGAAAAGCTTTGCAAGCCATTTCCAGTTTGCGCCCATGCCTTTTTCAATATAGTAGAACGGACCGCCGAGAACCTTGCCGTCCTTGCCGATTTCTCTGTACTTAACCGCAAGCAGACCCTCGGCATATTTTGTTGCCATTCCGAGAAATGCCGCAAATTCCATCCAGAACAAAGCTCCGGGACCTCCGGCTGCAATCGCCGTTGCAACGCCGACAATGTTACCCGTTCCGATAGTTGCCGAAAGAGCCGTGCAGAGGGCGCCGAAGCTTGTAACGTCGCCCTCGCCGTCCTCCTCATCCTTAAGCATAAAGCGGAGCGCCTTGCCGAGATGCTTAACCTGAATAAGGCCCGTTCTGACCGTCAGCAGAAATCCGACCGCAAGAATAAGCACGATGAGCGGAATCCCCCACACCCAGTCGTTAATCTGCGTTAATAATTTGTTAAACGCTTCCATACTAATCCTCCAATAACAAAAAAGTTGCCGACCCAAGGCGGCAACTTCAAAAAACACAAAAAACACGCTTAACGCAGTCTTCGTCCTTTTGCCTGAGAGTTTCAGCCGCCCCAAAGCGCAGCCTTGCCCCTTCGGCACTCAATCCAATGAGCTTCTCCGAAGTTCCCTTCATTTCCGGTTTTATCCGAAAACTTCCATGGGTCATATTTAGTTAACATTGCGATGATATCACATAATTCGCCGTATGTCAACCTTTTTTTCAAACTGCGCTGTATATTTCTTCGCTTATCTCGCATCAAGCGGCTTAAGTCCGTCAGTCCAGAGAAGAAGCCGCAGCGAATATGCCGCGTCTCCCGTATATTCCGCAAAAACTCTGTTTAACCCCGGCACAACGCTTGCCCGTTTTACGAAGCCCTCGCTATCAGCTGCATAGAGCGCAGCTTTTTTTGCGGTACTGCGGAGCAATGCGACAATCTTTCCGTCTATAAGCCCCGCACCGAGTATTTGTCCATCCGTTTCTCCGAGCGGAACAGCGCCGACGCTGAATCTGACCAAATTGGGTTCCGACAATGTAAAACGAAGAACACCCCCGTCAATGCGCAGATATTTAATCATTGCACTTCCGCTGCCGCTATTGTAAAACTGTCCGCTTTCTCCTGTGCTTAATTTAATCCAATAAATACTCTGCTTGTAACAGGCAAAAAGCAAATCTCCGTATATTCCAATTCCCGCTTCAATATGATTTTCTCCCTCGGTAATTATACAAACCGCTTCCTCAGCATCTGATTTCTTCATAATCTTATTGCCGCTGATATAGTAAATTGCACCGTCATTCACAATAATCTGCGCCGATGAAGAATCATCCCACGGACGGTTCTCATCATAATATGTATCGCTGCACTCAACAGCACACTCAATGTTTTCCCTATCTATGGAATCGTTCGGATTAATGCTTTTCAGCTTTTTATCGCTTACAAGAAAATAATTGTGCGACACGCGCAGCGGCGCATCCGCTGCAGTTTGCGTTTCGCTGTATCTGAGCAGCGGATCATCGTACGTTGCGTCTGTATGATACCATTTTCCGTCAATTTTTATAACATTCCATATGTGACCTGCCGCACCTGCCGTTTTATTATTCCACACTGCAAAGCCGCAGCCCATGCCAAGCTCATTGGCGCATATGTCATAAAACATCTGCGCATAACCCTGGCACACTCCGCTGCCGCCGAGCGCCATATTCACAGCGTCATAAACATTATAAGAGGTATCGTATTTAAGATTCATAACAATGTAATCATGAACCGTAACAGCCTTTTGAAAATCAGTCATGTCCTTCGTTATCAGGGAAAGAATATCCTCCTTGAACGCTTCATACAGGCGCATACGCTTCTGAACATTATCAATATCCTCAGAGTAATTAAGCTCGACGGTAACGCGTCCGCTTGTGTACCGCCGCACGGTAAAGCCGTTCTCCACAAAGTACATTTCGGGGTATGTATACTTCACTTTAAGAATAATATCCGCGAGTATTTCGCCCGTTTTTTTGCCGATTTCACTGCTCGTCAGAGCCGAATCCTCTACAAGAGGCGAATCCGACACTGTTATTTCGCTCCTTTGTTCGGCTGCACCCTCATAAATTTTTCTTATAATATCATCTTCGTTATAATCCGCGGAAAACAGCGCTATATTACTGCACGGCTCTGTGACGAACGAAATAAATTCGGGCAGCTCCGCCCACATATATTCTGCAGTTTCGCTTGCAGAGGCGCATGCGGCTGAAAACAGAACTGCCGCAGCAACTATCATTGATACAAATTTTTTCATTTTATATCCTCCTGCTGTTTTTATATTTGACATTCTAATATATTTGTTTTAAAATAATATATCATACAATTTTATTCAATGCAACAATTATAATGAGAAAGAGGTAATTAAAATGAATTTTACACCGCTTGGCAGCTTTCTTGACCATTTAACCGGGAGTGTTGGGATTCCCACAGCCGAAATCCGCGTTCACCGTGACGGTAAAGAATTGTTTTCTTACGGCAGCGGCTCGATCGACCCTGCCGCTCCGCTGTACAACATGTACTCAATGTCCAAACCGATAACATGCGCGGCAGCGCTTTCACTTTTTGAAAAGGGAAAATTTCAGCTTGCGGAGCCGTTATATGAATACATGCCGGAATTTCGCGAAATGACAGTAAAAAAACACTTTTCCGATTCGGGCGAGGGGATGTCCGTTGCTCAAGGAAAGCTTACGGGAAGCGAAAACACGGATTTTGAAGTTGTAAAAGCGGAAAATCCAATCCTGATTGAGCATCTGTTTACCATGTCGGCAGGGTTTAATTACGACACGGAATCCGAGAATATCAAGCAAAAAATACGCGATACAGACGGCAAATTCCCGACAAGAATGATTGCCAAAGCGCTTTCCGAGCAGCCGCTTGATTTCGAACCCGGAACGCACTGGCAGTACAGTCTTTGCCATGATGTGCTTGCGGCATTTGTTGAGGTTGTTTCGGGAAAACGCTTCTCGGACTATGTTGCAGAAACAATTTTCGAACCGCTCGGCATGACAAATTCATTCTTTCACCCGACCGAAGCGGATTATTCCCGCATTGCAAAGCAGTATATGTATGACTCTGACACGAAAAAAACAAACGAAATTCAGAAAACGAATCACCTTGTTCTCGGCAGCGAATATGACAGCGGCGGCGCAGGAATAATATCAACCGTTGACGATTACATAAGATTTGCCGACGCTATGGCAAACGGCGGAACATCGTTTGACGGAACGCGTATTCTCAGCCGCAGCGCAGTTGACCTTATGCGCACCAACAGACTTACGGCGCAGCAGCTTCCCGACTTTAACTGGCCGCAGCTTCGCGGTTACGGCTACGGTCTCGGCGTGCGCACGCTCATTGACCGCGCATACGGCGGCTCACTCTCGCCGCACGGAGAATTCGGTTGGGGCGGCGCGGCAGGCTCGTATATTATGATTGACCCCGAGAATCGGATAAGCGCTGTGTACGGGCAGCATATGTTAAACAATCTTGAACCGTACGTTCACACAAGAATCAGAAATATCATTTACGGTTGTATTCTTTAATAATTTATGCAAATTCGACAAAAAATTTTGTAAAAAAATATATAATCCGTATATTTTGCGAATTGCAAAAACAAAGAAATTGGATTATTATATAGATGTACCGATGAGGTACACAAACTTTTTTCATTTTCCCTCCTTTTAGTGGCAGACTTCGCTGAATGTCTGTCATATTTTTTTGCATATTTTTTCACAGCTTGTCATATATATTTCGTTGTAAGGGGGATGCGCCATGGAAATCAATATTAACAACGAAAAGCTCTCGGTATGTCCGGCAGTGTGCCATACAAAAAGCGAATTTAATACCGAGTGCGATATCATCGTGCCCGATTCAAAGCCTGACATTTCGAGAATACTTCAAATCAGCGCACGGGCAAAGGTAACAAGCTGCGAAACACAGACCGATCGGGTTATATTATCGGGAACAATCTCGTTCAACATACTTTATCTTGCCGATAATGAGGAAAAATGCGTTTGCTCCATTGACTCCTCCTGTGTTTTCTCGAATCTGTTTACTCACAGCGGAATAACGGAGGGTATGCTTACAATTGCGGATGCGGAGGTTTCAAGTCTGAGCTACGACCTTGCCAACTGCCGCAAGCTGACGGCAAAGGCAGCTTTGTGCGGCTGCCTGAAGGTTTATGACCGCGGAGAGCTTAACCTGATTTCGTCAATTGACGGGGCGCGCATGCGCAGAACGGAGCTCTCGTCAACCGTTATACGAGCATTTTCGGAGAGTACGGCGACAGTTACGGACAGCTTTGAGCTTTCGGCAGGCAAAATGAGTATTTCGGAGATTCTCAAGTCTGATGCCGAAATATCGGACAGCGACATAAAAATTATTGACGACAAAGCCATAATCAAAGGAACGATAGCCGTTACAACGCTTTACTGCGCGGAGGGAAAGCTTGATTATATCGAAACGGAGCTTCCGTTTGCACAGGTGATTGACGTCCAGGGTATACGCGGCGACATGATGGTTGACTATACTGCAAAAATTACCGATTTAAGTGTACGTGCGGCGGATGACGCCGTGGGCGAAAAACGGATACTTGACATTGACGCGGAGCTGTTTTTCCGCGTGACGGCAAAGGAAACCGTGCATTGCAGCGCGGTTACGGACGCATTTATTCCCCGCGGTGCGCTCAACTGCCAAAGCAGTCCGGTTAGGGTTTCGAGCATTGAGGGAACAGTTCACAACGAAATAAACTTTAAGGAGCTCGTCACGCTTCCGGAATCGGCAGCGCCGATTGAAACAGTGTATGAAACTGTGGCACGCCCGTTTGCCGAAAAATGTGAAATAATCGGTGACAAGCTGAAAATATCGGGTTATACCGAGGTTTATATTCTTTATCTGAGTCACGATGCGCTTTCGCCCGTATACAGTTACAAGGCGGACATTGATTTTTCTGTTGTGACGGACGCGCCCGACTGCACGCTGACGCCCTCGGCAGAATGCCGTTTGAAGAGCCTGAGTTATGTTATCGGCGGCGAGCGCAGCATTGAGATACGCGGAAGCCTTGCGATAACAACTCAGTGTATACGCAGCCGCGAAGAAATGATTGTTTCCGATGCGAAGATTGAGGAATATGCGCCGCCGAAGCGCCCGTCGATTATAATTTCCTATGCGTCGGAGGATCGCAGCCTTTGGGATATTGCCAAGGAGTACAATGTTGCCGAGGAGGATATTTTAAGCGCAAACGCTCTCGAAAGTGAGGATGCACTTTCTCCGTGCGCCGCACTGATTATTCCGAAATAAAAACGAGCTTGATTACGAATATAACATAAAACAAAGGGACGGCAGCAAAGCCACATTTTGCTGCCGTCCCTTATTTGTCAAGAGCCCCGAAGTGCGGCATTTCACCGCGCTTCGGGGCTTTTTATGAAACTGAAAAAACGTTTTGCAGTCCCTTTTTAGTCGACAAGCTTGATTATAGCCATCGGAGCGTTGTCTCCGCGGCGAACGCCTGTCTTGAAAATCTGAGTATAACCGCCGTTACGCTCTGCATATTTGGGAGCAAGCTCGTCAAATACTTTCTTAACAACATCTTCCTTTGTGATGAAGCTAAGCGCCTGTCTTCTTGCATGAAGATCTCCGCGTTTTCCGAGAGTAATCATATTCTCAGCGAGCGGACGAACTTCCTTTGCACGAGTTACAGTCGTTTCGATCTTGCCGTTTTCCAAAAGAGCAGTAACCATACCACGCAGCATAGCGATTCTCTGGTCTGTAGGACGACCGAGCTTTCTTGTTCCGGGCATTGATATTCCTCCTTCAAAACTTCTGATATATCAGTTAACTATAGGTAATCAGTCCTCATCGGGAGCAAATGAAAACCCGAGAGATTTAAGCTTGTTACAAACCTCATCAAGTGATTTGCGTCCAAGGTTTCTTACCTTCATCATTTCTTCTTCCCTGCGCAGCGTCAGATCTTCAACGGTGTTGATACCTGCGCGCTTCAGGCAGTTGTAGGAACGAACCGAAAGGTCAAGCTCCTCAATAGTCATATCGAGCATCTTTTCCTTCTTTGTTTCTTCCTTTTCAACCATTGTTTCTACGTTCATTGCCTCATCCGTGAGCTGGATAAAGAGCATCATGTGATCATTTATAATCTTTGCGGAAAGGCTGATAGCCTCATCCGCCGTTTTGGTGCCGTTTGTCCAAACCTCAACCGTGAGCTTATCGTAGTCTGTGTTCTGTCCGACACGGGTGTTTTCCACATAGTAGTTCACCTTCTGGACAGGAGTATAAATGGAATCCACGGGGATAAGTCCGATAAGGGGCTGAAGTATTGCCTTGTTTTTCTCGGCAGAAACATAACCTCTTCCGCGGTTTATCGTGATTTCCATATAAAGCTTTGCATCCTCGTTTAACGTTGCAAGATGCAGATCGGGATTAACAATTTCAACATCGCTGTCGGTCTTAATATCGCGCGCGCAAAGCTCGCCCGCGCCCTCAGCTTCGATGTAAACGGTTTTCGGACCGTCGGAATAAAGCTTTATTATAACCTGCTTGATGTTTAAAACAATCTCGCTGACATCTTCCTTAACGCCGGGGATCGTGGAGAATTCATGCTGAACATTTTCAATCTTAATTGAAGATATTGCCGCTCCCTCCAAGGAGGAGAGCATCATTCTGCGCAGGGAGTTCCCGAGAGTTGTCCCGTAACCGCGCTGAAGCGGCGCAACGGTATATTTACCGTAAGAACCATCCTCGCTGAGTTCCACACGTTCAACACGAGGCTTTTCAAATCTTAAATCAGTCATTATATAAAACCCTCCCACTTATTTATTTATGAATAAAATACCCGAGGGTAAGCAAAGAAAGGCGAAAGCCCTCTTTGCTCATTTGTGTTACCTGGAGTACAACTCGACAATAAGTGTTTCGTTAACCTCGTAGTCAATATCTTCACGCTTTGCAAGGTTGAGAACCTTTACCGAGTGTGCATTGGAATCGAGGTCAAGCCAAGCGGGGATATTTTTGCCTTCCGTTGACTCGAGCACAGCCTTCATCTTTGCCTGACCGAGACTCTTTTCCGTAACAGCGATAACATCGCCCTCTTTAATAAGATATGAGGGGATATTAACTTTCTTGCCGTTTACAGTGAAATGACCGTGTCTTACAAGCTGACGTGCTTCCGCACGGCTCAGCGCAAAGCCTGCTCTGTAGCAAACGTTGTCAAGGCGGCTTTCGCAAATTGTAAGAAGGTTTTCACCGACGATACCGCTCTTGTTGGAAGCAAGCTCGAAGTATGTTCTGAACTGGCTCTCCAAAACGCCGTAGTAACGCTTTACTTTCTGCTTTTCGCGCATCTGAAGACCGTATTCGGAAACCTTCTTTCTGCCCTGACCGTGCTGACCGGGAGCATACTCGCGCCTTGCGATTGCGCATTTATCGGAATAACATCTTTCGCCCTTCAAAAAGAGCTTCTGACCTTCGCGGCGGCAAAGTCTGCACACCGCATCTGTATATCTTGCCATATTATCTCTGCACCTCCATCACACTCTTCTTCTTTTGGGCGGACGGCAGCCGTTATGGGGAATGGGGGTAACGTCTTTAATAAGGCTTACCTCAAGACCTGCTGCCTGAAGGGCACGGATTGCGGCTTCACGGCCGGCACCGGGTCCTTTAACGAAAACTTCAACAGTTTTCAGACCGTGTTCCATAGCTGCCTTTGCAGCTGTTTCTGCTGCCATCTGCGCAGCAAATGGAGTGCTCTTTTTAGAACCGCGGAAGCCAAGGCCGCCTGCGCTTGCCCAGGAAAGAGCATTACCGTTTACATCTGTCATCGTAACGATGGTGTTGTTAAAGGTGCTGCGGATATGAGCTGCACCGCGCTCGATATTTTTGCGTTCCTTCTTTTTACGAGCTACTCTTTTTACAGTTTTAGCCATACTCTCTCCTCCTTACTTCTTCTTATTTGCAATAGTGCGCTTCGGACCCTTGCGGGTTCTTGCGTTTGTCTTTGTTCTCTGACCTCTTACGGGAAGTCCGCGTCTGTGACGGATACCTCTGTAAGAGCCGATTTCGGTCAGACGCTTAATGTTAAGCGCAACCTCACGGCGAAGGTCACCTTCAACGGTATATTCATGATCTATCGCGTCTCTTATCTTTGCAACCTCATCCTCTGTGAGATCCTTAACTCTTGTGTCGGGATTGATTCCCGTAGCCTTAAGAATCTTGGTTGCGCTTGTTCTGCCGATTCCGTAAACATATGTGAGACCTATCTCAACACGTTTTTCACGGGGCAGATCAACACCGGCTATTCTCGCCATCTGTTAATACACCTCCAAAAATTAATGAAACAAACTTCTATTGGAATAGGGTAATTAATCATGCGTTCCGGGCAACCGCACAAAGCGGCTTCAGCCGCGCCCGCAAACGGACTATAAATCAGCCCTGCTTCTGCTTATGCTTGGGATTTTCGCAAATCACCATTATTTTACCTTTTCTCTTTATAATTTTGCATTTTTCGCAAATAGGTTTTACTGAGGGTCTTACCTTCATGTGAAATACCTCCTCTTTACGCTTGTTTATTTATTTTGCCCGCCAGGTAATCCTTCCGCGGGTGAGGTCGTATGGAGAAAGCTCCACAGTAACCTTGTCTCCGGGCAAAATTCTAATAAAGTTCATCCTCAACTTGCCTGATATGTGTGCCAGGATCTGATGTCCGTTATCAAGCTCCACCTGAAACATTGCGTTTGGCAAAGCTTCAAGCACGGTACCTTCAAGCTCCAATACATCTTCTTTAGCCAAGGCAACAACCTCCTTTTTTTTGCGAGCATTTAAGCTCCTTCAATATGTGGGCATCGTAAAGCGGCTCATATTTGGAAAGCTCCGCATAATCGCCTGTATCTTTAAGATGCTTTTGCTTTTTCTTTTTCGGCTTTTCGAGCGTATGATGTCTGCCGTCAGCCACGAATGCATAACCGTCCCTGAAATCAAGAACAATATAAAGTCTGCCGTTATCGTGCCCGGCAAGCGACCGCACTACCGTTCCTCTGTGCATTTTACCACCCTACAGCGTTAAAAATATCGGTTCACCGTCCGTTATAAGAACGGTGTTTTCATAGTGCGCAGAAAGCTTTCTGTCACGCGTCCTTACGGTCCAGCCGTCGGCGCGGTCAAAGTCAACCTCCTTGCAGCCCATGTTAATCATCGGCTCAATCGCAATCACCATTCCCGCTGTAAGCCTTATGCCGTGACCCGCTTTTCCGAAGTTCGGCACATCGGGATCCTCGTGAAGATTTTTTCCGACGCCGTGCCCGACAAGCTCGCGCACAACGCCGTAGCCGTTTTCCTCGGCAAGAGTCTGAACGGCGCTTCCGATGTCTCCTATTCTGTTGCCGTGAACCGCCTGTGCGGCACCGCGGAAAAAACATTCCTTGGTCACATCAATAAGCTTTTGCGCTTCCGATGAAATATTTCCTACCGGAAAGGTTCGTGCCGCGTCACCATGGTAGCCGTCAAGGCACGCACCTATGTCAACGCTTACTATATCGCCCTCATGCAGCACCGTTTTTGCTGACGGGATACCGTGCACAACAATGCAGTTCGGGGATATGCAGCTTGCAGCCGGGAATCCGTTGTAATTTTTAAACGACGGACGCGCACCGTATTTCGTGATGCACTTTTCAATAGTGTGATTAAGCTCACTCGTTGTCATACCGGGAGCAACATGCTCACCGGCAGTCTGCAGTGCTTCACGAACGATTTTTCCGGCCTCTTTCATTTTATCAATTTCCGGTTTTGTTTTGATAATAATCATTGACCGTCTACTCCCAGCGCCTTATACACCTCAGCCGTTGTTTCCTCAATGGTATCCCGGCCGGGAATGTCCTTAAGCAGATTCAGATTTCTGTAGAAGCCTATAAGCGGCTCTGTCTGCTTATGATAAACGGCAAGTCTTTCGCGGATAGTATCGGGATTATCATCCGAGCGCATTATCAGCTCGCCGCCGCATTTATCACACTTGCCCTCAACCTTCGGAGGGTTGTACTTTATATGATACGGCGCTGCACACTGCTTGCACTCACGTCTGCCCGAAAGGCGGTCAATTATCTGCTCATCCGTTGCAAGCAGATTGAGCACGCAGTCGAGCTTAATCCCGATTCCGTCCATTGACTGCGCCTGCACAAGTGTGCGCGGAAAGCCGTCAAGGATATATCCGTTTTTGCAATCGTCCTCCGCAAGGCGATGCGACACCATACCGATAACAACATCATCGGGAACGAGCTGTCCGTCATCGATATACTGCTTTGCCGCCTTGCCGAGTTCTGTTTGATTTCTGATTGCATTTCTGATTATTGCTCCCGTTGAGATATGCGGAACGGAAAGCTTTTTGCTGATTATCTCAGCCTGCGTTCCTTTGCCGCCTCCGGGAGGTCCCATTATTGTTATTTTCATTACAAACCCTTCTTTCAGGAAGTCACCGCTTCCCTTAGGTTTCCTTATTCCAGGAAGCCCTTGTAGTGACGCATAATCATCTGGCTTTCAACCTCGCGCACTGTTTCAAGAGCAACGCCGACTACGATGAGAAGGCTTGTTCCCGTAAGAGAAAGCGCCGAAATGTTTGCCGTGAGATACTGCGAAAATACCTGAGTCAAAACAATGGGAAGCACTGCGATAAATCCGAGGAATATAGCACCGATGAAGGTGATTCTTCCGAGAACCTTCGCAATATATTCTGTCGTGGGTCTTCCGGGACGGATACCCGGAATCATACCGTTATTGCTCTTAATGTTGTTCGAAACCTCAATCGGGTTGAACGTGATTGAAGTATAGAAGTACGTGAAGCCCACAATCAGCAGAAAGTACAGTATCGGATAGATAGGACCGCTTGTGATAAAGTTTGTAATCCTGACAAGAATACCGTCCGTCTTACCGAAAAGCTGTGCAAGCGTTCCGGGGAAAGACATAATGCTCATCGCAAAGATAATCGGAATAACTCCGCCCATTGCAACCTTTATCGGAATGTTGGAGCTCTGTCCGCCGTACATCTTTCTTCCCACAACGCGCTTTGCGTACTGAACGGGGATTCTGCGTTCCGCTTCGTTAACAAGAACAACGAACATGATTGAAGCAATGGAATAAATCAGGAGAATTATAAGCATATACCACTTGCCCGTGGGAACAAATCCCTTCCATGCTGTCTGCATCATTGTGGGGATGCGGCTTACGATACCTGCAAAGATAAGCATTGAGATACCGTTTCCGATTCCTTTTCCTGTGATTTCTTCACCCAGCCACATAAGAAACGCCGTACCTGCCGTGAAAGCAAGAATAATCGTGAATCCTACAAGCGCCTTCGGAACACCCGGAACCGTCATGATAGCGCCCTGGTTGTGCAGCGTTACGAACAGACCGTAGGCCTGAAGCGCTGCAAGAGCAACAGTAACATAACGTGTAATTTTTGTAATTTTCTTTCTGCCTTCCTCGCCTTCCTTGCTCATTCTTTCAAGAGCAGGAATAGCTACGCACAAAAGCTGCATGATAATGGAGCTGTTGATGTAGGGCGAGATTGACATTGCAAAGATTGTAGCCTGTGAGAACGCGCCGCCCGAAAATGTGTCAAGCAAATCGAAAAGCGTGCTGCCCTGAGCGCCGTTGAGCCAGGTCTGCAAAACACCCGTATCAATCCACGGAACGGGAATAACGCTTCCGAAACGGAATACAATCAAAAGGAATACTGTGTATATGATTTTTCTTCTTAAATCAGGGATCTTCCATGCATTACGTAAAGTTTGCAGCATTTTAGATCACCTCCACCTTGCCACCGGCAGCCTCAATCTTCTGTGCAGCGCCCTTTGTTACACGCGCTGCCTTAACTGTTACCTTCTTCTCGATTTCACCGCGGCCCAATACAACTACGCCATCAAGAATTTTCGAGATAACACCCGATTCCTTAAGAAGATTAGCGTCTACAACAGTGCCATCCTCAAATTTATTAAGCTGAGAAACATTGATTTCCGTGTATTTCTTAGCAAAAATATTGTTGAAACCTCTTTTGGGCAGACGTCTGTATAAAGGCATCTGTCCGCCTTCAAAGCCGGGTCTTACACCGCCGCCGCTGCGCGCCTTCTGACCCTTGTGACCGCGGCCGGCCGTTTTACCGTTACCGCTGCCTGCGCCTCTGCCTTTTCTTTTGCCGACAGTTTTGCTGCCCGGTACGGGACTAAGCTCATTAAGTTTCATTTTGCCACACCTCCTTAATGTTAGATTTCTTCATATTTTACAAGGTGACTTACCTTGTTGATCATCCCTCTTATCTGAGGATTATCCTCGTGCTCTTTTACATCGCGGATTTTTTTAAGACCGAGAGCCTCAACTGTAGCGATCTGATCTTTTTTTGATCCGATAACGCTTTTTACAAGAGTTATTTTAAGCTTTGCCACTTTTATTCTCCTCCTTACAGTTCTTCTACAGCCTTACCTCTGAGACGGGCAACCTGCTCGGCGCTCTTGAGAGAAGCAAGACCTTCGATAGTAGCTCTTACAACATTTCTGGGGTTATTCGAACGAAGGCACTTTGTTCTGATATCCTTGATACCGCAAAGCTCTACAACGGCTCTTACTGCGCCGCCGGCGATAACGCCTGTACCTTCTTTAGCCGGCATGAGAAGAACTCTTCCCGCACCGAACTCACCAATCATTTCGTGAGGAATAGTTGAACCTGCCAAAGGAACAGAAACCATGTTCTTCTTAGCGTCCTCTATACCTTTTCTGATTGCATCCGGAACCTCGGCTGCTTTACCCAGACCGTAGCCAACCTTGCCGTTCTCGTCACCGACAACAACAAGTGCGCTGAAGCGGAATGTACGACCGCCCTTTACAACCTTTGCTACACGGCTGATATGAACAACCTTTTCTTTAATATCCAGTGTTGATGCGTCAATACGCTCTGACATAATCTCCCTCCTTCTCTTAAAACTTCAGACCGCCTTCACGGGCGCCTGCTGCAAGCTCAGCAACTCTGCCGTGGTAAATATAACCTCCGCGGTCGAAAACCACTTCGTTAATACCTGCGGCAGCAGCTTTCTGAGCTACCAATTTACCGACTTCCTTAGCCGCTTCCTTGTTTCCGCCGTAAGTTTCCTTAAGCTCGAGACTTGAAGCGGATACCAGGGTTACACCTTTTTCATCATCGATGATCTGTGCATATATATTGTTAAGGCTTCTGAAAACATTAAGACGTGGACGTGCTGCCGTGCCGCTGATGTAATTACGGATACGGCCGTGTCTCTTAAGTCTTGCCTTATTACTGTTAGGCTTACTAACCATCTCGCGTTATCTCCTCTCTTACTTAGACTTACCGGCTTTACCTTCCTTGCGGATGATACGCTCGGAAACGTATTTGATACCCTTACCCTTGTAAGGCTCCGGCGGACGCTTTTCTCTGATTTCCGCAGCATACTGACCGACAGCCTGCTTGTCAGCACCGGAAACGATTACTGAGTTGGGGTTCGGAACCTCAACCGTGATTCCCTCGGGAGCTGTCATTTCAACAGTATGTGAGTAACCAAGGTTCATAACGAGCGTCTTGCCCTGCATCTGAGCACGGTAACCGACGCCGTTGATTTCAAGCTCTTTCTTAAAGCCGTCCGTAACGCCTTCAACCATGTTGTGAAGAAGGCTTCTTGTAAGACCGTGAAGAGCCTTGTGCTTTTTATCCTCGCTCGGACGCTTAACCTCAATAACGCCTGCGTCCTGTGTTATAATCATATCACCGTGGAGCTGTTTCTCCAGCGTACCCTTAGGTCCCTTTACCGTAACGTAATTTCCGTCGGCAACGGTAACGGTTACTCCTGCGGGAACGGTGATAGGCATTCTTCCGATTCTAGACATTTTTTCACCACCTAAAATTTAAAATATTACCAAACAAATGCAAGCACTTCGCCGCCAACCTTCTCGGCTCTTGCTTTCTTATCAGTCATAACGCCCTTTGACGTCGATACGATTGCTATTCCGAGGCCCTTGAGAACTCTGGGAAGCTCTTCTCTGCCGGCGTAAACTCTGAGACCGGGCTTTGAAACTCTCTGAATTCCCGAAATAACCTTTTCTTTATTTGCACCGTACTTGAGGGTGATGTGAATCATGCCCTGTTTTCCGTCATCTACGAGCTCATAGCTTTTGATGTAGCCTTCCTCAAGAAGAATGTCTGCTATCGACTTCTTCATGTTGGAAACGGGAACATCAACTGTTTCATGCTTCGCTGAGTTTGCGTTACGGATTCTTGTAAGCATATCAGCGATAGGATCTGTGATTTGCATGAGTAAACCTCCTTTTCCAAAGCTTTATTTTACCAGCTTGCCTTCTTAACGCCGGGAATCTGACCCTTGTATGCAAGCTCTCTGAAGCAGATACGGCAGATACCGTACTTTCTCAAATAACCGTGAGGTCTTCCGCAGATCTTGCATCTGTTATAGGCTCTTGTGCTAAACTTAGGTGTTTTCTGCTGTTTTAAAACCATTGATTTTTTAGCCATCTTTAACTACCTCCCCTTTAGCTTCTGGCAAAGGGCGCACCGAGGAGCGTCAGCAGCTCGCGGCCCTCTTCGTCTGTTTTTGCTGTGGTAACAAAGATAATGTCCATACCTCTGATTTTATCGATTTTATCATATTCGATTTCGGGGAATATGAGCTGCTCTTTGATACCGAGAGAGTAATTACCTCTACCGTCGAACGCGTTGGGGTTAATTCCTCTGAAGTCTCTAACGCGGGGAAGCGCTACGTTAAAGAGTCTGTCTATAAACTCATACATCTTTTCGCCACGGAGTGTTACCTTGACGCCGATGCTCATGCCTTGTCTTAATTTAAAGTTAGCAACTGATTTCTTCGCCTTTGTTACAACAGGCTTCTGACCTGTGATCTGTGAAAGGTCGCTCAGTGCCGCATCAATAGCCTTTGGGTTGTCCTTTGCTTCTCCAAGGCCGATATTGATTACAATCTTATCCATCTTCGGAATCTGCATCGTGCTCTTATAAGCAAATTTCTTAAAAAGCGCCGGTGCAACTTCCTCGGTGTAAAGCTTCTTTATTGTTGACAATGCACTTACCTCCTTTCAATTAATCATCAAAGTTTTCATTGCACTTCTTGCATGTACGAACCTTGCTGCCGTCGGCAAGAATGGAATAACCGATTCTTGTGGGCTCGCCGCACTTCTTGCAGATGTGCATAACATTGCTTATGCTGATAGCGGCTTCCTGATGGATTATTCCGCCGACATCGCCCTGCTTGCGGGGCTTTCTGTGCTTTGTTGCCATGCTTACGCCTTCAACGATTACGCGGCCGTTTTCATGGTCAACGCTGAGCACCTTGCCCTTTTTGCCTTTATCGTTACCGCTGATTACGATAACGTTATCATTCTTTTTAATATGATTATTTTTCATCACGTTACCTCCCATTAAAGAACTTCCGGAGCGAGAGAAAGAATCTTCATGTACTCATGGTCTCTCAATTCTCTTGCAACAGGTCCAAATATACGGGTTCCTCTGGGGTTTTTATCTTCTTTAATGATAACAGCGGCATTTTCATCAAACTTGATGTATGTTCCGTCAGCTCTGCGAACGCCCTTTACTGAACGAACGATAACAGCTTTCACAACATCACCCTTCTTAACCATACCGCCGGGAGCTGCTTTCTTAACCGAAGCAACTATTACATCACCAATGTTGCCATATCTTCTGAGGGAGCCACCCAATACGCGTATGCACATAAGCTCTTTCGCACCCGTATTGTCGGCAACCTTCAACAGAGTCTGCTGTTGAATCATGTTTTTTCACTCCTTCTTGTTTTAGAGAAGAATTATTTAGCCTTCTCAACGATTTCTGCCAGTCTCCATCTCTTATCACGGCTCAAAGGACGTGTTTCCATAACCTTAACACGGTCACCGATACCACAGGTGTTTTCCTCATCATGAGCTTTTATTTTTACAGTTCTTTTAACAACCTTGCCATAGAGAGGATGCTTAACACTGTCTTCGATTGCAACAACGATTGTCTTATCCATTTTATTGCTTACAACCTTGCCGATTCTTACCTTACGATAATTTCTTTCGGTCATTTATATTTCCTCCTTTCTATGTCTCACTCTTCGCCCTTGATTTCTCTTTCGCGGATAACCGTCATAACCTTTGCAATATCCTTTTTGATTGCGGATATCTTCATGGGGTTATCGAGGTTGTTCGTTGCAAGAGAAAATCTCTGAGTAAAGAGATCCTTTTTCAAATCAGCAACCTTCTGCTGTAATTCTTCGGTAGTCATTTCACGAATTTCTGTTATTTTCATTCGTTGTCACCCTCCGTTTCCTGTGTGTCGCGTGCTACGATTTTGCACTTAACGGGAAGCTTATGCAGGGCAAGACGAAGAGCCTCGCGGGCGACCTCTTCGGAGACGCCGGCG
>CAJJUC010000002.1 GCA_905195005.1 uncultured Eubacteriales bacterium
CTCACTATGCTTCTCCGTAACGGTTCCTTATATCTAAGTCTGCCTCCGGGAATCTCCCGAAGAACCGAAAGCCTGGATACAAACCCTGCCACGGTTATAGTATACCACAGAATAGCCCCATTGTCAACCCTTATAGTAATATTTATTTTAATTATTTTATTAAGTATTCCCATAGGTAATATTTTTGCTTTTTTATTTCAGTCTGAGAGATTATTCAGCATCATCTTCATCGTCGTCATCTGAGCTATGGCGTTTTGATGTAATATGAATAGCCACCAAAGCGCTTATCGCAAGGACGATTCCAACAGCAAGAAAAACTATCTGTGTTACCGGAATCGTCTCAGACTGTTTAGCATCTTTTTCTTCAGCTGCAGCAGCGTTTTGCTTATCGCGCGTTAAAGTCATCAGCGTGGCAGGGGTATTGTTATCCGGATCGGGAATATCAATAGATGACTGTAAGCATGAAAGAACATAACTTTTGCTGCCGCCGATTTCTAATTTCAGTACACCGGTTTCATCAACAGGAATTGCATTCGGGTACATACCGACATCAGTTTTTAATGTAAACTCTACGCCGGCCCAGCTTTGACCAAGCTGTATTTCCAGTTTCTGCGGCTCGACAACCTGTAACTCCGTACCGTCCGTGTCCGCATACACCGGGATGGCAACATTGCTGATACAAGTCAGTATAAGCAATGTTAGTATTAATCTGTTTATTATATTTCTCATGTTTTTTCCTTTCTGTAATGAGGGAGCCGATTGTGCGACTCCCTCACACCAATTTATTTGCTCCAGATTTCGTTTGAACCGCCGGTTATTCCGGTATGATCATTTGATGCTTCAAAAATGTCATATGCTGCCCAGTGAGAATTGTTCTTAACATCTGTAAATCTGTTGAGAACAGTCAGATTTTTGTTAATAAATTCCGTATCGGCATTGCGTCCCGTTGCACGGTTAATAATCGTCACAACCTCAGCTCGTGTAACGACAATATCAGGTCTGAATGATCCATCGGAATAACCATTGAGCCATTTCTCACTTGTTGCATAGCTTATATTCTTAACTGCCCAGTAGTTATTTGAAAGGTCATTGTATTTTGTCGTATTCGATACTGATTTTACCTCATTAAATAACGAATAATAGCGAACTGCGATTGTAACGAATTCTGCTCGTGTAATTGATCCATCCGGACGGAATGTGCCATCTTCATATCCGCTTATGATATTATATTTTTCAAGATAACCAACAAAAGCAGAATACCATTCGTTGTTCGGTGTGTCCTTAAATGAAGGCGTTCCTTTCACAGACTCATTTTTCTTATCCGCGATAAGACGTGCAAAGATTGCCGCAGCTTCAGCACGGGACATATCGCCGTCAGGTCTGAATGAACCATCCGGGTATCCCATAATATATGCCTTGTGTTTGCTTCCGGTAAGTATCAGCATACCGTTTTTATCCGTTGTGCCATTAGCTGTGTTATTTTTCTTATCTTTCAAAACGATAGAAATTTCAGCCTTTGCATTGCCTTTATTGTCGGTTGCCTTAATGGTGTAGTAGTTATCACCTGTGAGATTTGCACCATTCGGAAGTGTCAGCGTGATTTTGCCGTCCTTGTCGGTTGATTTTGAAACAGATACAGTTTTGCCGTTTTTGTCAGTTACTGTAATATTTGTGATATTGGAACTGATGTAGCTGCCACCGCTGCTGCCGCCACGACCACCACCACCGGAGGATGAGCCGCCACCTGTTGACTTGACGGGAACAGTAATTTTACCGTTTGTATCGGTAGATTTTGTTGCAGTTGTCTTATTTTTATCCGTAACGGTTACGGAAACATTTGCAACGCCTTTATTCTCATTATCAAGAACGGTTACGGTTGTCTGATTTGAAGTTGTGAGCGTATGCGTATCGGGAAGCGTAACGGTAATTTTGCCGTCCTTTATTTCGATATACGCATTTTCAATTTTTCCTTTGGTATCCTCAACGATAATGTTGTATTCCGTTTTTGATTCTTCGGTATTTTCCTTGCCGTCACCATCGGTATCCTTGCCGGGGATAGTTTCGGAAATATCCGTTTTTCCGTCCTTATCCGTTATGCCTTCGCTTGCAGGAGGGAGAATAATAACTCCGTCTTTATCGGTAATTCCCGTTAAAGATTTGATTTCCGTACCCTCGATGGCTTTTTCGGAAACAATAACACTCATATCCTTTACAGCCGTATTATCCGCCTTGTTTGATACAGTTACGATAATTCTGTTCGCATAATCAAACTTTACGCCTTCGGGTAATTCAACAGAAATATTTTCTTCCGATTTAACGCTGCCGTCCTCATTTTTTACTTCGGCATTATGTGTGATATGTGCCTTTTCAATAGCTCCGACAGCATTTTTCACGATTACAATATATCCGTCAACTTCGCCGTAGCCGTTGAAATCGGTAACATCAATGTTTGTCGGCGGCACGGTTGCTCTGCCGTTTTCGTCCGTAACATTGCTTTCCGTTCTTTCGGCTTTATCTGTAAAGATTACCGTCATATCTTTAACAGGCTTATCCTCGCTGTCGGTAATTGTAGCCGTTATGCGATTATCAATGTCAATCAATGCTCCTTCGGGAAGCATAACATTTATCTGCCCCTCGCCGATAGTAATAAAGGCATTTTCGATAGGCTTTGTTTCGTCTGTAATTAAAACATTGTAGCCGTTGACTTTTGCTTTTCCCTCGCTGTCGGTAATATCCTCCGAAAGCGGCGGAACAACCATTTTTCCGTTTTCGTCAGTTTTGTCTGTCAGACTATTTTCCACAGTGTCCGAAACGGTAACAGAAATGTCTTTCAAAGGATTTCCATCCTTGTCGGTTACGGTTACTGTAATGCGGTTTGCGTAGTCGATGCTTGTTTCGTCCGGCAATGTTACAGAAATTGTGCTGTCATCATTCAGCTTTACAAAAGCATTTTCAATAGCTCCGCTCTCGTCATTGACAAACACATACATTCCGTCAATTCGTACTTTACCCGTATTGTCCGTAAATCCGTCCTTTGCTGTCGGCAATGTAATTTTTCCGAACATATCTGTTACGCCTTTTTCTATGTAGTCCGCATCTCCGAGCGTTATAACCGTAATGCCCTGCTGCGGCTGTCCGTGCTGGTCGGTAACAGTTATAATAACAGGCAATTCGCTTGTCGGCTTAATGCCGTTCGGCAAATCAACAACGATATTGTTGCTCTCGCCAATATACACTTCGCAATTCGGAATAACGACATTCATTTTGTCGGTTACTTTGACAACAAATGTGTTTTTCTTATCCTCGTCGTCTTTACCGACCGTGCCGCTGTTATCACCGGTAGAGGTTTTGTTGTTCGGAACTTTAAGCTGACCGTTTTCATCTGTTTTACCCGTTGCAGCATTATTGTTCTCATCATAGACAAAAATCTGCAGTTCTGATTTCGGCTGCTGTGAATCCGTGTTAATTGCCGTGATTATTGTCTGATCCTCGTAGTCCAAAAGTCTTCCGCTTGGCAATTTGATAGTTACATTGTCATTTATATCAATAGAAATTTCACTGTCGAAGATCGGTTTGCCGTTTGCGTTGGTTACAAGGATAGAAAAATCACCGACCTTTGAGTTGCCGTCCTCATCGGTACGGTCTTTCTCTACAAGCTGCGGAATAGCAGTTCTTGAAAGCACCTCACCGCAAGTCAAGCACTCAATATGCTTTTCGCCTGCCTGCTCAATTGTTGCAGGCTCGTCAATTATCCAATCTGACAGTTTATGCCCTGTCATATCCTTGTAGTCCGCCGTATAGGTTTTACCGCAGTTCTCGCAAGTGTATACGGTATATCCGGAAGCCGTACAAGTAGGCTCAGTTACATCAGCAATATAACTGTGATTGATTTTATCGGTGTAGTCGCTGATATATTTATAATCACAGTTTTTGCACTCGTATGTTGTATAACCAAGGGCTGTGCAAGTCGGAGCAGTTACGGTCTTTTTGTAGTCGTGAGCAGCTTTGTCAACATAGTCAGCCTTGTAGCTATCGCCGCAGCTTTCACAGGTGTATATTGTGTATCCCATTTCTGTGCAAGTGGGTGGAACTACGGTTTTCTTATAGTTGTGCTTTTCACAGTCGGTTAAATCGCCGATATACTCTTTTCCGCAATCAGGGCAAGTGTAAACGGTATAACCGTGTTCGGTGCAAGTAGGCGGAATAACCTTTTTGTCATAATTGTGTTCTGTTTTATCGGTATAATCCGCAACATAGGTATCGCCGCAGTCGGCACAGGTATAGGTTGTAAACCCAAATTCCGTACAAGTCGGTTTTGTGATTTCTGCTTTGTAATTGTGAGGCTTCTTTTCCGTGTAGTCTGAAATAAATTCATCATCACAGTTTTTACAAGTGTATGTTGTGTATCCCATAGCCGTACAACTCGGAGCAGTTACGGTCTTTTTGTAATCGTGTTCTGCCTTATCGGTGTAATCGCCGATATAGCTGTCATCGCAGTTATCGCATTTGTATTCCGTATAACCCATAGCTGTGCAAGTAGGCATAACAACATTTTTGGAATAGCTGTGTCCTTTCGGAAGTGCTAATACCGTACCGCACTTTTCGCAAGTTTGCGGTTCTGTGCAAGTAGCCGCTTTGCCCGGTGTATGTCCTTTTGCACTTTCTGCCTTGATCATCTTTTCTTTGCAGCCTGCATTGGTGCAGTGATACTCAATCACACCGTCCGCCGTGCAGGTAGATGAAGTTACAGAATGACCTTCATCCCAATTATGACCTGTTGGCTCAGTGTAATCCGAAACATAATTCAGTCCGCACATAGTACAGGTCGAGGTAGTATATCCTTTGTCGGTACAGGTTGACTCCTTTGTGATACGCTCATAGGCGTGCGAGATAATAGGTGTCATATCGGTAATATATGAGCTACCGCAGATTTCACAAATATGATTTGTATAGCCTACATTTCTGCAAGTGGGCTGCACTTTTTCGGTCTTGTATTTATGCTCACCGATGGGTGTTGTTTCCTCATAAAAGCTGCCGCACTTGTCACAAAGGTTTAATTTCAAACCGCCCTGCTTGCAAGTAGCTTCTCTTATGGTGATTGCTTTGTAATTATGTCCTGTTGCCTTTGTGTAATTACGCTTATCAAGATTACCGCAGTCATCGCACTGCCAGCGTTCATAACCGAGATTATCACAAGAGGGAGCAACGGTTTCGAGATAACGATAATCGTGTTCATGTTTTTCGGGCGGAATAATAACCGTTCCGCCGCTGTTGTCCTTATCGCTGTCATCGGCTAAAAGCCACACATACGATACGCCGTTTTCAACCATTGTTTCGCTGTCATACCGATAACTGATTTCATAGTATACCGGATAATATCCTGCATCGGTATAGTTTGGTGCAGAAGTAAGATTGCATTTTCCGGCAGAGGTACCGTAACGGATACTCGTATGTACGCCGCTGTCCGATAAATCTGCTACCGTTACGGTATGTGCTTTCTTGTCAACAGTTCCGTAATACGATGAAATCACTGATTTTGCAGTTATATATTCACTTGTTTCATAATCACAGTCATCGCATTTTTCAGATATGAAGAATCTGTTATTTCCGACCTGTGCGTCAATGGTTTCTGTAAAATCATGATACTCTCGCTGAGAGGTTGCTTTTGCTTTTGTGCCTTTGCAAAACTGACAATACCTGCCCGCTTTTAACAAAGTTGTATGATACGAGCTGTTGTATGGAGTATATGTGGTATTGTCAAAATCCAAGAAAAAGTTGTTATCACACTGATTAAGCGAATAAACATTGAGGTTGAAATTATATTCCTTAACCCCGTCCGATGGATTCAATGTTCCGCAAATTTGGCAGATTGCCTTCGTCCAGTGCGAACCGGTGTAATATGCGTCAATTCCCGGTCTGCCGTCATCAAGGTTTCCGTGGGATTTACCGTCAAAACAAGTTCCGTCCGAATATCTTACGCCTCGGTTAAGTGCCGTTTCACCGGTTCTCGTATATTCGGGAACACGGTATATTATTGACAGTGTTTCCTTATTGCACACAAAACACCACTGCGTTCCTGAAGTTACAGTTGCGTTAGCGTCCAATTCGTTTGTACGGTTGTTTGTTTCCAGCCAGCTGTCGGCAGGATCGACATAATCATTCGATTGTGCCGCATAAGTCGTAATAGGTGTAACCATTGGCGAAACACCAATGAGCATTGAGGCGGTTAATACCGCAGATACAATCTTTTTAAGATTTTCTTTGATTTTCATTTGAAAATTCCTCCTAAAAATTTTTATTTAAGTCCGTGTTCGGCGGACTTATCAACAATTTGTCTGAACTGAGAGCAGCTATTCCCGTTATGACAGCTCATATACGGACACATAGGCTCAAGCGGATCTAACAGTAATGCGTTAAGCCCGGTCTGACATCTCGGGCAAAGCAAACTGCCGGATAGGTTTACTGCATCCATCTTATTTTCACCTCGCTTTCAGCTTACCCTGCAATTTTGAAGTAACCCTTATCCGCTTCGTCTATACAGCGGTTAAGAATTTCAAAAAAGCGCGAGGGGGTAAGTTCTTCATCAAGCCAATGAGTTGCCCTATAAGAATAGCAGCCAACTTCATCATTGATGGCATGGCTGCCGAGAATACTTTTAAGGTTCAATTCATTGGTCATCTGCTTTTGCTTCGCTGTACTCGGTGATTTAAGGCCTTTTGCAAGACAAAATACCATCAGCGGATGCAGCTCCGAAAAAGAAATCTGCAAATAGTAATTTCTATAATCAGTCATAATAGAACTTTCATCTTCATCATGAACATTTAACTGATTAAGTATCATCGCTCTTGTATGAGCAGCGATTTCTTTTCGTTTCTTTTGCTCTTTAGTGCCGAGTTCATCATTTAATGACATATACACGCACTCCTTTCTGCCACTAAAAATCATCTTGGAGCAGAGATATGGGTTATGGCGCCCCAAATTCTGTTCGCCTCATAATTGATACCGATAATACGGACCGTTGCTCTCGCACCTCTTGGAGGGCGGCCTCTTTTCGGATATGCACAAAGGCAATCAATTCCGCCGTCCAAAGCTACAAATACACCGTTTGTATCTACCAGACTGACAGTGCCAACATATTTATTGCCGATGCTGTACTTTCTGAGGGCTTTTTCATACGGATTTTCCGTTGCTTGTTTTACCGAAGCCAAAACCCGAACATCGTGATTTTTCCGTTCGACCTCAAGGATCTTAACAAGGATTCTCTGACCGGTTTGGAACTGTGATGCCGCATCAAGCAATCTTTGGTAGCTCAGCTCTTTCAGCGGGATATATGTTTCCAAACCGAAAAGGTCAACAAATATTCCCGCACGGATGACGGATACGACTCTGGCTTCAGCATTGATCCCGGAATGAATTATGTTGTTTCCGTCCCGGTCTGTTGCAAAGTAATACTGTCTGCGTTTTATACGCATTGCTTCAAGCCGGCTCGCAGCCGCAATTCTTGCATTTGCATCAATACCTTTGATAACATAATCGACCTCAGCGCCCATTCGTCTTGTCATCATATAGTTGAGAACCGTTTCTTTTGGTTGGTCATGAGTATCATCGGGTTCTTCCAAAAACTCGTTTGCAGGGATTAAGATTTTGAACTCACCGTGATAAATGACTGCAAGAGAATATGGATTGTTGGGCGATTGTTCGACGCCCTGGACCGTGCCGCTTAACAATACATTTGATTTCAAGGACTCTACAAGGTCGATGAGGTTATCTCTGAGCCTTTCCTCGTCGGTCTGGGCAATAAGCCTTTCATCAATAGCGATTACAGGTGTCCGTCTGGCCCGCTTTATTGTCGTGCTTGTTTTTTTGATAATCTTTGCTGCGTCATCTGTATTTTCCAAGCTGTCCGTATTCAATTTATCAGACTGAGATACAGTTGTTCCGCCTTCGGCGTTTTCAGCTTTGCCAGTCTTCTCGGTCTTGGATTCTTCGTTTTTTTCATGGGATGACATGTTACCCGGGTCAGAATCTTCAAAATCAGCATTGATTTCCGAGTCAGTTTGGAGAACATCTGAATTTTCAGTGCCTTCGGAACCCGGGATGGCATTCTGCGGCGAATTAACGCTGCTTTCAGAATCGGTCTGGGGAGAATTTTCCCCTTCGTCGATGCCCGCAGCCTGAGTATCGTTCATTTCCTCAGACTGAGTTTGAATTTCGGTCGGTTCAGCAATTGCGCGTGTTTGCTTTCTTGGCATAAATTTTACCTCCTTTAAGGTTTCATAATTTTATATATAAACTCCCGATTTTAACGGAAGAGAATATAACTAAAAGTCATCCGGCGGTTTCGCCGAGCTGTATAATCGTTTCTTTTCTGTCGGTTTGGTAGAAACAGAGTTTTCTTCACTGGCTTTTTGAGCGCATTCGCAATCCGGCAATGTATTTTGCAGTGCGGTTTCTGAGTCTGTGAGAACAGCGCCTTGCTGCGACTCTTCATGGACCATGTCAGCATTCTGATTAAGATTAACACAGCTTTTTTCTGAGTCTGACAAATCGGCACTTTTATGAGCATCTCCATCAATGATTTCGACATGCATGTCGTTCTTATGTGTATTTGGATAATAGTCCATCACGGATATTTTACTTATCTGCTTTGCCATTGGGTGCTTGGTATAATCAAGCTTATCGAGTTTCAGCACATTACACCCTCTGATAATGCAAAGCATTTGTGTGTTCGGCAGCCGCAGCACCTCATCGGGAGTAAGCACCTTTCGTCGGCCTTGCCCCTCGGTATGACGGTACTGGGGTATCACCTGAGCTACCGCAATGGTTTGCCGAACCGTCATGGTGGTATCAATCTGGATACTCATATCTCCGCTTCGGTCTGAGAAATGCTCGGCAGTTAAGTCATCGGTACAGCCTAACATCAGCTGGATATCACAGTTGCCCACAATTTCCGACCAGAGATTGTTCGGATATCTGTTCTGGAGCTGTCCCAAGCTCTGCACAGCGAGCATTACTCGGATTTGCCTTGATCTGACAACACTCAGCGAGCGTGCAAAATCACTTCCGTCCGCAGCGCCGCCGATACGCCCGACATTGTTAAACTCATCCAATATCAGATTGACGGGGACATCGCAGCACTGATTGGGGCGTGAGTCTGCATACCTTGAGAGTCTGATGAACATAAATGAAAAAAAGAGCGATGAGAGGAACGCCATTGTTGCATCCTGATCGCTCAGTATCATAAAATATGCACATTTTTTCTTCCCGGGGGCGGTTAAATCAATATCCGATTCGGTAGCTATGTTTTTCACAGACTCATTCTGGAGAACCTGAAGCCGCGTGCCAAGTCCCAGTATTATTCCTGATTTGACTGTATCACTCGATTGAGCAAATAGGTTAAACGGCGCTCTTGCCGGATGGTCCATTGGCAGCTTTTCAAACAATGCCGTCAACTGTCTTTCAGTATGACGAGTTAAGAGCTGATACACTGCGGGAAGATTTTTTTCTTGTTCGGTTCGTGTTTTATCCAAATCCACATATAAAACAAGAGCCTTGAGTAAGTTGCCCTCACCGTTATCCCAGAAGTGGTCGCCCTTGCCCGAACTCGTATTTCCGATAATGACATTGGTCAAGGTCTGAGCCATAAGCGTATCTCCGTTTAAGTCTGACATACAGTTCCATGAATCACTATGCTCAGGGTTGACCAGATTGTATACTTTAACTTCGTAACCGTTTTTTCTGAACAGGTCTGCTGTATCGGAATACAATTCGGATTTCGGATCGGTGATTACCACAGACTCGGAATTTTTTATCGCCTGAAACAACGCATTACGGATTATAGCCCTTGATTTCATTGTTCCTGATGCACCGAAGATTGCTATATGCCTGTTGAACCTCGTATCTTTCGGCATACAAACGGCTTTTCCCTTATATTCGCCCAAAATAACTCCGCCGGCCTTTTCAACAGGGGATATCTCCAGCACTTCGTTCATGTCAGTCTCGGACATCCAGCCTGCCGTGCCGTAAGCACCCGTTTTGCTTTTTGCAAAACCTCTCGGATCTATTTCTTTGCCATCAAACTTATCGTGAAATCTGACATACAAAAAAATTCCCGCCGCTGCGAGAATGATACCGAGTATTCCTTTTAATCCGTTTACGGTAAATGCCTGCGGGATGCACGCAAGCGGACTGAAATTGACGGATTTCATCTCAGTATTACCACCAACACCGCCTGAGCTGAGCCAAGTTTTATAATGGTCCATAAATTGTCCCATCATTCCGCCAAGATAAATAAGTCCTAACATTCCCGGTATGACAGCAGCGATAATAACAATTCGTCGCTTTTTTTCATTGTCCATTGGCATCACCTCCGCAAAGTGCATCTTCAATTTGTTCAAGCCCGATTGTCTTGATACTGACATCAGAACCAAGATGATTTTTTATAAGTTCAACCTGCTCGGGAAAGCAGAGTACCTCAAGCATCTCCGTTCGGTAACTTCTCGCCTCGCTAAAACGCATCAAGCGTGCAATATCACTATCCAAGAAAGACAGCACATAAACGCCATTTATATATGCGTCATACTCAAACGCTCCCAAATCATTTGACCGGCATTCAGGCTCGAACAATAAATCAAGCAATTTCTGTTTTCGGTCTGGGATAATTAAAATTTTCAGAAGTCTTATTCCGAACTCGTTCATGGGAACAAAATGAATATGTCTGTATATTCCGTCGAAACGAAATTCAAGGCGCCTGTTTTTTTGATTTTCCAGCATTGTCTTATATGCCGTTTTGTAAGACTCACCGAAAAGTATCGCAGTGTCAATTTGTGAAACACCGGCATTCAATCTGGCAACCTCGATTAAACTGTGCAGCGTCTTAAATTCACCCATACCATTCCATTTCATAACTGCATTGCGGGTGTTATACACAGCGTAGCAATTATGATTTATAAAAATGGTCCCTGCAATCCGGGTAAACATTGTTTTATTCATCTCAGTCTGACCGATATGTTTCAAGCTCTTGGCAAAATAAAACGAAGGCTGATTAAACTCCATTCTTTTTATAGCCTCATTCTGCAATTTAGGTAACTTATAAGGTCTTGACTCAATCCCGGCTCGGATGCACATGATTGCAGCCTCGGCAACTCTGTGATTGCGTTCAGTATGGGAAATGTCGCCCGGAAATCCATGATTCCATGATGCGCTTAAATAATTCTCCTCTGCATATGGCGAAATCCATCTCAGTATGGGAATTGCCGCCTTATACAGTCTGACTGTTTTCCCAAAAGACTTTCCGGTAACGGTCAAAAGCCGACAGGTCATCTCATCTCCGGAATTGTACTCACGAAAGGTTTGTACCTCACACAATCTTCCGATAAGCACCTTATATGTTCTTGCATTACCAAAAAGCCTGACGGAACGGTAAGGAAATTCGCCTGTTATTCCGATGACGGAAACGATGTCATACGCATGACTGCCGGGGCGGAAGTGTATCATTTATTCCACCTCCCGAATCGGAGAATTTTCCGACAACATGACTGCTCTCTTCGTCGGAATTTCGGCTCTCTAAATCCTCCGGAACCTCAGTGTCCATGCGCTTTTTGTGCCTATCAAAAGATATGTCTTTTTTTCTCGGCGGAATTTTCGGTTTTTTACATATGTTTTTCTTTCCAAAAAACGGGGCTTTCATAAAGTTTCACCCCCTCATCAGGCATAGAATTTTCTATTGTAAGCCACACCGCAAATTCACTTTTGGGCAGTACATAAACCTCTGTTCTGTCCGTCTGTCCTTTTGCACTGCAATAATAATGGGAGCAGATTTCCGGCCCGTCGTCCGGCATAACATATATAGCGACAATATCCGAAACCATATTGATTTCGATATTGTCATGATCGCGCATCCGGCGTTCCGGACGCTTTTCATCATATATGTGCCGATATATCAAAATACAGTCTGTATACCGAACCGGGGCAAGCCCTTCAAAAAACTCTTTCATTGCCGGATAGAGGAAAGAACGCACATACTCGGCAGAGCCTTCCGATTTTTTGGGGAGCAGTGCAGGTATTCTCAGTGAAAACCAGCCTTCTCTCGTAAACCCGATTTCCAGAGGAATATTAAGCCGTTCAATGTTGCTGACCTCAGCCTGTGCAAGCGGTTTTCCGGTGTATGCAGGAAGCGTTCTGCTTAAAAGAACAGCCTGTTCCATTTGTTCTTCAAGCTTTAATGCGTGTTCGTACATCTGATAGGTATTTCCGCAATCAAAAAAGGCACGAACATTTTCAATCGTGCCTCCGACAATTTTCAGTTTTCTTTCGAGCTTTTTCAGCGAATCGCCAAAGCTGTTATATATCATTTTTTATCGCCTCCTCAGAATAAAATGTAATATCGGGTTCGTCACGGCCGTTATAATCTACCGTTGCAAATATACACGGAGCTTTCGGCAGTTTTAAGCTTGCCGCCATCGTAATTGTCGGAACTATAATGATATATTTAAGATCGTCTTCGGGACGCAGCAGCCTTAGCAAATGTTCCTCGCCGTCATAAAGAGTTACAATTTCATATCCGATATTATCTTTCAGAAAAAATATCTGAGACGGATAAACAGCCGGGTAATGCGCCATAGGTTCCACCTTGTCAATATATTGGAGCAAAACCCACACTGCAAGGATAACTCTTTGATCCGGCTTGCTCATAGGATCAAGCGCCAGATAATATCCGTCGCCGATTTCCGATATTCTGAGCTGACGCTTGAGATTATTTATAATCTTTTTCGCAGTGTCCGGCGGCTTTTGCAGCATTTGAACGATTTGCTTTCTTGGCAATGTCCCGTACTGCGACAGCCACTTTACCACATATTTTTCATCTTCCAACAGCATTTTTATCACCACCTTTATGCGTATTTTTGTCTTAATGCGTATTCTGTTCGGAATGCGTTTTTTCAGCCTGCCGCTTTTTAAGAATAGTTTCAAGCTCGGCACGGTCTGTTGTTATCATTTCCTGTTCCTGCTTGGAGGCTTTTATGATAACCGGAACTTTGTTATTGTTCGAGTGTATCAGTGCTTCGCCCCGTTCAAACTGCGTAATGGAACGAACCTCGCTTTTTGTAAGCTTCAGAACATCCTGAACATATCTGGCTTCATCAGGTTCAAGATTCAAAATAATCTTGTTTTTGGAGTTATTTATAATAGCTCTGCCGTATTTGCCGTCTTCCATACTGAAAAAGTCCGACAGGTCTTGTGATGCTGAAATACCGGCGCCGCCGAAACCTCGGATTGTCTTAAAAATGTTAAGACAAAACTCTGCTGCCTCTTTACTTGACGACGCTCCGATAAGCTTCCAGATTTCATCTATCATAATAGCTTTTTTCTTTGTTATGTCAGCCTTTACATTATCCCATACATAATCAAGAGCTATTACCATTCCGACAGGGAGAAGTTTTCCTTTCAGTTCCGACAGGTCAAGCACTATATATTTATTTGACAGGTCAACATTCGTTTGTCTGTTGAACGACTGCGCCGAACCCGTTACAAATCGGCTTACGATAATCGCAATCCTTTGCGTCATTGGATTGTCAAGCAAATTCTTATGCAAATCTCCGAGTATCGGCATTTCTTTTAATACCGAAGGATTTGCGTCTTTATCCACATACACGGAATCGTTATCGTGTGTGATACCGAAATCAGCATATGTTTTTATAAGCGCCTCATCCAGCATTTGTTCTTCCTCGTTTGACATATCGGGAATAAGCAATGAAAAGAATATCATAAGCTGCTGAATTTTTGAGGCAAGCATAGAATTGTTTTCCGAATAATCCATTTCATCAATCAGATCCATTGCAGGAGAAGTCGTGTGCCGTATCTGCATGACATTGATACAATGCGGAGAACCCGGAGCAATCTTAATATACTGACCGCCAACCTTATTACAAGCTCTGCGAAACTCATGACCTTTTATCGGAGCAATGATATAACACTGGATTCCTCTCATTCTCATTCTGAGGGCTAAAAGCTGCATAGTAAAGGTTTTTCCCGCGCCGCTTGTTCCGAGCAGCGTCAGATTGGCATTTTTGTTTTTCTTCGTGTTGAACAAATCCACAATGCACAAAGAATTATTATGGCGGTTAACGCCGAGCAAAACTCCCGTATCATCTGACATTTCAAAGGAAGTGAACATATAGGTTGACGCAGCACCGCTTGTCAGAACATTTCGCCTTGATTTCTTTTCAAGTGAAGAATCCATTTTCAAAAACGGCATAACAGAGCATAACGCTTTTTCCTGCTGAAACCGACAGTCGCTTGTATACATATCCATTGACTTTAGCATATCAACCATTTGCTGTTTACGCCAGAGGAGTTCCTCGTAGGTTTTTGCGGATATCGTTATAAACACCGACATATAAAACAGATCCTCGTTATAATTTGCAATGCCGTTCTTTATGAAATATCCCGACTGTATGGAGTTCGTCAGTTCTTCATAATCGGTGCTTGTGTCCTGCATACTTTTAAGCTTTGTTCGGTTAAGCCTTATGCGCTGTGCAACCTTGTCAATCGTTCTGCTTCGGTTTTCACGGTACAGAAAAGCATCAACATCAATGCCTTCGCCTGCGTTAATCATAGAGGACATCCAACCGGCTCTGACTCTGCCCGGAAAACCGTTTCCCTTGATATACAGAAAGGAGTAGTACATTCCGTCCATTACGATATAATTGTAATGCTCAAGGTCAATTCCTCTCGGTGCAATAAAATTTACGGTTTTAATCGGCGGTATCGGATCAATGCCGATTACCTTGTTTTTTGCCGCCATTGTGTCAATAACCACTCTGTCAACTCTTGAAGAAAACGGTTCGTCTACACAGGAACGCTTGTTGAAAAACATATACAGAATTTCAGCAACGGCTTCATCGGGATCTTTCGGCTGAATAATCGTATTACCGCATTGCAGAAAATATGTTCTTGCATTTTGCTCTGCTGTTTGCAGAACACCGTAAATCTGTCCGAAATCGTCATTATCACTGTGCCTTGATTCCTCATACTGAAATATGAGAAAGAATCTCCTTGTAAGAGCTTCACGGCTTCCGACTTCTTTTATAAACCGAATATAGTCTTCGCCTTGTTTTCGGCATTGTTCATTTTCCTCGCTTTCAAGCTCTTTTCGCACCATAGCAATGTGTTTATCCGAGTCTGCCTTTCGGGTAATACTCTTAAACTGGAGCTTTGCCGGCGATATTTTAAGCCATGACGCAAACGAAGATATAATACCGAACTGTTCCTCAGATGATCGGAGCGTAAAGTTGATCGGTTCGATTTCAAGTATCTTGATAAATCTTCCGTCAGTTGTTTCTATAATGCCGTGCTTTATATCCTTAATCGGGATAAAATTCTGCACGAATTCAAGCTTTTCCGGATTTTTTCTTTTTTCTCTTTTTGGTTTTGAGCTGTTCTTCGGCATATTTATATCCCACCCTTCTAAAATGTAGTTTGCGTTTGCGTAAAACAAAACGCAGCATATGTGCTGCGTACTGAAATAACGAGTCGCCGTCAACTCCCATCATTGCCACAACTGCAAGCGGGAGCAGCGTAACCGTCATAACAACAATTCGTATGGTTCCCGTCATCGGTATCAGCATAAGTTCGGGATAGCCGACAGCACCGACGATAAGCACGGTTTCGACTGCATTTCGCAGTTCAAGCATTCCGCCCAATATTTTTCCCGAATCCGTATAATTCGCCGGAATAGCATAAATATTGTTATATTCTTTTTCTTCATTCAAAATATCATTCACCTGCCTATACGATATACCGTAGCTGTCGTTTTGAATCTGCCGAGATTCAAAGCTTGTTGATGATTCGGTACATAAATATCAACACGATGTATATTGTTCTCAATTTCGGAGCCGCCGCGATCTTCGACCGTGTATAGCTTTCCGTTTATCATAAGCTGCGTTCCAAACGGATAGTTGCTTGACATTGCAACCATACCGTCTGCAAGTGGTTTTCCGCTTGCGGTTTTTGCAAGGGTATTGCCGTTGCACTGATAACAGGAGCAGTAATGAGTAACTTCAACCTCTAATGTATACAGACCTGTACCGGAAGGCTCTGCGGAAACCGCCATATTATAGTCAACACCGTTCGGTCGTCTTAATACCAAACTTGCCTCATAACTTGGTGTGTTTAGAATAACACCGCTGCCGCCGGAGGAATGAACCCACATTCGTGAGCCGTCATCACCGTAACCGGCAAACATAAGAACATGATTCCAATCACCACCGCCCGAGTTTGCCAGAAACCCAAGATCGCCAATCTGCAAATCCGATGCGGAAACAGCCGATGTTTTCGGATATTGTCCGGAAGTCCCGTCGCCGATATATACGCCTAAAGCTGTTTGATAAACCCAGGTTGTAAAACCGCTGCAATCAAGCCCATATGGTCTGATTGTTCCCGTTGAAGAAGAACCTGCCGCCGTGACAACTTTCGGAGTATTCCATTCATCATTCCAGCCGGGACCGGATTTTCCGCCCCAAAAGTACGGAACCTTGCCGACGAGTGCAAGTCCTGTTGTGAGGAGCTGCTTTCTTGCCGGAGTACAGTCTTGCCTATTCACAAAATCAATAAGCTCTGCATCGGTAAGGGGAACACCCTCGCCGCCGCCCAAAGAACCGTATAAAGTCATTTTGAGCGAGTTTGCCATATTGGAAATGGCATTGCGGTAAGATATACTGAATGCTTCCGCAATTACATTGTTATCAAATGGGTGAATCGTACATTCCGCATATGTAACCGTTCTTTCGGTGCTTGTCCCGTCATCACTTGTTTCCGTAACTGTTGTGGTTTTAACCTCGTAAGTTACGGGAAACATCTTGCCTGCAACAGCATTCAGCTTGTTAATCATATCATCTTTGCTTGTATTTTTCTGTTGCAGAGAAGCCGAATACGCAGAAAGGATATATGAAACATCATACCCTGCCGAGCTTTGAGCATAATTGATTGTGGCTGCCATTGAGGTTTCGTAATCGTATCCGTCATTTCGGATTATGTTTTCGACCTTTGACATTGATGTGTTGTATCCGTTTTCAACAGCATTTGAAACATCAACCACCAAACTATCGTAAACCGAAGTTATCGTAACGCCTTCTACCGGCTGCGTACCGTTTGTTCCGAATATGCTATCCATTATAATTGACGGGAGAGATACTATCATAACAATTAAAAAAGTCAATGATAAGCATACGCATATCAGAATCTTAAAGAGGGTGTGCCGCATAGACCACGCAATCGAAATGGCTGCTCCGACAGGTCCGCCTGCCGCAGTACCGGCAGCGATTTGTGCGGCGGCTTTTCCGCCTTCTACGCTTGCTTTAACAGTTGCCGCCGCTGCTCTTGAAGTGGCTTCAGCGCCTTTTTTCGCAGTTTCTTTTGCGGCGGTTTTGCCTGCTTCCTTTGCGGATTTAGCGGCATTTGCCGCTTGCTTTGCGGCTCCGGCATAATTATCCGAACCGTCACCAAGCTGATTTTTCTCTTGCGTTGCCATATGCGATACACCTTCCTTCATATATTTTAAGCTGATTTCTCAGCGGATTTTTTGAAAAAACAAAGCAGCCGAATAATACAATCCGACTGCATTGTTTCATTTTTTACGCTTTGGAGCTTTGATTTCCGATTTTCGTTTACCGGGTTTGCCAAAGCGTGCAGGAGTTGTTTTATAGCGAACACTGTCAACCGAAACGGTTTTAACATTCTTACCGTCTTTTTCATAAACGGGTTTACCGTTTTCGTATACAGGCTTTCTTTCAACAGCAGGTTCACCCTTAATGGAATACCATTGCTTTCCGTTAGCGTCCTCAAATACCTGATAATCGCCTTTCGGTGCGGCATATTGCGTAACATCATAGAATTTTGTTCCGCCGCCGTCACTGTGGCGAACTTCAAACTGACCTTCAGCAGCCTTCGATCCGTCAACAGATGTAATTTGCTGACCGTAGCCGGGCATGAACTCGCGGAACTGTGCCTGATTGTATGCGGCAGCATTTTCTCCGCTTTCAAACTCAGGTGCAGACGCATGAGGATCCATTGCATACCAGCTTACGCCGTTTGAAGATTGAATGGTTGAATGAGGTGCTTCCGGTTCGTCATAGACTGCGCTGTTATACCAAAGTGTATTGCTGTCGGAAGCCTCGTTTGCCATAACAACACCGTTTCCTGCCGAGGTGAGTATCGTTTCTTCCGCCATACCGGGGAAGGAAACATTCTCAGACGAAGGTGAAAGATCACCGAATGTCGGATTATAGCTTTCAGACTCGTTTCCAATAAAGGACGGTGCTGAAATGCTGCCGTCTCCGATTGCTTCTGCGGACATTTGATACCAACTGTTTCCGTCAGCGTCTGTAACGGTCTGATAAGAACCTTCCGGTTCCGCAAAGCACGCACTGTTATATAAAACGGAATCTCCGTCAGCCGAGCTTGCTTCAATAATTCCGTTACCGCCAAAGGAGTAGGAGGTATCATCGGGCATATCCGAAAATCCAAATGCATTGCCGTTAAATGACGGAGCCTGCACACCATCTGCAATATCGTCTGCGGACATTTGGTACCAAGTGTTACCTGCATCATCCGTAACAACAGAGTGAGGTGCGTCCGGTTCATTATAAAACTCGCCACTGTAAAGAAGCGAACTGCCGCCATCATCCGAGCTTGCCTCAACAACACCGTTTCCTGCATAGGAGAACGCCGTATCGTCAGGCATATCCGAAAAGCTGTAAGCATCTTTTTCGGACGGGACAGAGGCTATGCCGCTTTCAATATCAGCCGATTGTATCTGATACCATTCATTGCCGTTTTCATCGGTAACAACGGAGAATGCACCATCAGGCTGATTATATACATCACTGCTATATAGAGCAGAACTGTTACCGGGAACGGTTGCTTCAAGTACGCCGTCATCGGCAGTACGAAGAACTGTACCGTCTTCCGCGCCGGGAAAGTTTTCTTTAACCATACCTGCTTCCGAAACATCTCCGGTGAAATCAGGCACGGAATAAAATTCTTCCGAGCCGTCGCCGCTTGCCATCTGATACCATTCGCTTCCGTCCGCTGCTTTTACAACAGAATGAGGAGCATCAGGTTTTTCAAATTGCGAAGTGCTGAACAACTCTACATCAGACATTTTTCCGTTACTGCCTTCAGCTTTTGTACTTATCTGACCGCCGGTAATCTGTGTATCACTCAGTTTGTACCCGCCAAGCTGAGGCATATAATTGCCCAAGCTGCGGTTTGCAATCTCGCCGCCGATTGTACCGGATACATTCGGTGCTTTTGACGCAACGGATGATATTGAATCAGCATTAAGCACAGCGCCGTTTCTGGCTGCCATACCGCCGAATGCACGCCCGACAAATCCAAGAGAACCGCCTGCCCCCATACGAGTACCGCCGTTTACAACCGCATCACGCACATAGCTGTTACCCTTGAACATATTTGCAAAGCCGGACATAAACCCGCCCGCTGCATTTCCACCTGCCGCCGATGCAGTACCTCTGAATACACTTCCGGCACTTTTTGCACCGCCGCCAAGACCACTGATAACTCTTGCCGCCATAAGCATTTCCATACCCATGCTGGAACCGGTCTGAGCAACATTCAATCCCATTGACGCAAGATAGCTATCAAATTTCTGTGCAGTTTTTAAGAAAGCCAACGCACAGAACATCCATAAAAATATACTGCCTCCGCCTGTTGACAGCGCGCCGCCGTTTCCCATGAATTGTCCCATAGAACTGTTAAAGGCTCTGAGGAACCAAACATTCAAAACGAGCAGCAAAAGCTGTGATCCCACCATTCGGCACCATGCCTTAAATACATTGACAGTTGATTTTGAGGCACCCATTGCATACGCAAGAGGAGAAGTATAACATAACACGCCTACGACAATGTATCTTTCCACGGTTTCGAGTAGAAGCTTGAAATAATTCCAGCCAAGGGAAATTTCAAGAATGATAAGGAGCAGCAGCCCGACAACAGACGTTATGGCTATGAATGTCGTAAGTCCGTTACTCAATGACTGTTCTATCCCTGCAAAAGTAAAATCTTCTGAGGTCATCGCCACATCCATTAAAGCTGTATACGGCGCTCTGGCAATATCCAAAGCAATCAGAAATATCGGCTTGGCATATCCGATAAGCAAAGCAAACAAGGAACTTCTCGCAAGCAATGTCAATGGATTTTCAGCCTCCGTAATCGGTCCGCCGAAAACGCGGAATAACTGCCAAACCGTAATTAAAAAGAGAATTGCCCATGCCATATACTGCATTACATCAAATGCTTTCGTAACAAACGGGAAGTATTCTTCCATCGCTGTCAGGTCGGTATTCAATGTGTTCAAAAATAACCCTGAAACCGCATCCATAAGTTGTGATACAATACTTGAGATCCATTTGACAATTCCCTCGAATATCCAGTCAAGCAATATTTATCACCTCCGTCCTTGACATGATTTTACTTATCCGTTGTAGTTACCGCCGGAAATTAGGGGTTGCAAGTAAGTTACCACAAAGCCTAAAGAGTTAAGAATAATCCATGTGATTACAATACGCTTCAACCAAGCGGTAGCTTCATCAACGGCACGCTGGTTTCGGGATACCATTCGGACGACCAATGCTATTGCCGCAACGGTAACAGCAACGATGGTGCTGATGGCAACAATCTGTCCGTATACATCTTTCATGATGGTGGAAAACCGGTTCCAGATTGTGTCTGCCATAACAGGCTGAACCGAAATCATAGTTCCGGATATAACAGCAACCGCTGACCAGTACATAAGACTGAGCTTATCCCGTATCTTTTTGAGTTTTACCATGTCAATTTACCTCCTTCTTCAAAAATCGGCATAAAAAAAGCCGCTTTCAAGTTTTGGGGGAAAACTCAAAAACGGCGGAGAATATGTCCGGTCCCACTTTGGGACGATACCATTATACCACTTTTATATTCGCTTGTCATCGGCATCGGTGCGCCAATTTTGTGCCAATTTTCTGCCGGAGTATTTTTCACGATAATCCCTCCAAAAGAGTAAGCACTTCAAACCAGAAATCAACATCCTTTCCCGGAGCTGCCCACAAGCGTATTGAGAGAATTGTGATTGCCTGCTCACGAAGTCTGTAATAGTGTCTCGGCGACATATCAAGCCTGTATAAAATATCCGTGAGCGACAGTTTTTCCGGCGCAATGTAGGTCTCATAAATCAAGTTATACAGCTTTTCGCCGTCATTTGGCTTTTTCTTCAGAACGGTCAGAGCTTCATTCACACGATCAAGCAATAAGCGTGATTTCTGTATGCCTGCCATTCTGCTTTCAAGCTTTCTGTTGTTCATAGACATTTCGACATCAATGTGGTCAACAAGTTCGTCAATGCCCTCAAACGGTCTGTCTAATTCCTCCGCAATTGTATCGGGGAAGCATTCAAGCATCCACGAAATCGTGCGGTAGTGTTTCAGCAGCATAAGTGTGTTATGATACGTGTTTTTCTTTCGTTCCTGCCGGGCATTACGCAGTTTTTCATCGTCAATACTCTGCTCGCCGAGTATTCCTCGGTGGGTAAGCAGGGTTATAAATGCCTCAGACTGCTTTCTGATGATATCTTCCTGCTGTTCGTATAAATTCTTTTTATTCATAGTCAAAAAACTCCTTTTCAAATTTTGTTAAGTCCACGGGTATGCACGGCCCGCGGATGTTATTCGCTTCAATAACGGGAATGGATAAATCTAATATCCTTTCGCAGTCATATTCACATATACTACAATTCTTACACGGAGAAATATACGCGCGTAATATATAGGCTGATTCTGCAACACGATTATTTTGAGCTTCATCATCTTTTGATTGACAGATATTTTTGCTGTACCAACAAATCAGCTTGTTGATATGCTCGTGATCCGAAGTCTGTTTGTGCGTATTCTGACCGTAAATGCGTATTTCTTCAAGAATACGCACAGTTTCCTCGTGTGAGGGTATTGCAGTTTCCGTATCGGTTGGATACAGTTTATTAAACACAAGGCAGCCGTAGGAGCCGGGCATTTTGTATAGAGTGAAGACATCTCTGTATTTTTGAAAGAATCTCCATACTTTCGTTTTTTCCCAGTTCCAGCGTTTGCCGAGGTTTTCGAGAGTAAGTAATGCACCGTATTTTCCATACTGAACAACCGGCGCTGAAAAAGAAAACGCATTGCCTGCGTCATTTGATACCGTGTGGCACCAAAGGTCAAGCCATGCGTCTGTTTCTTCAAATTTATAATTTAATGATACAAGTCTTTCTGTTATATTGCGTGGAAGGCAGAGGAAGCCGTATCCGTCTGTTGTGTAAACAGTCCTGTTCATACATTCCTCTCCGGAACATTTTACAACCCAATCGGTTATCTGATATGTAAGCTTTTTATTTTCGGAATTAAGCTCATATTTTATATAGCCGAGTTCCGATAGTTTGTCAAGCATTAAAAGTGCATCTGATTTTTTCTTTATACCGAGTATACTTTTAATACCGACAATACCGCCTGACCATATACCCGGTGAAACTTCGTTTTTATATCCGCAGTAGGTGGCTATGCCTTTACGAAATGCTGCACGGGAGGCAAGCTTCATCCAAGCGCCCATTACGCCCTTGCCTTGGGGCAGGTGGGATCGCATAAGCTTTACCCATTCATATTTCATAAGGCATTTCATTTTCGCTTCCTCCAAAATAAAAAGAGCAGTGTTCATTTAGCACTGCTCTCAGTTTATAATATATTCAGTTTACTACAAGTTCGGGCATAAGCTCAATGTTATTAAAAGCATCAAATGTAACTGTTGTTTCCAAAGCATTCTTTGCAAGTATTCCCATCTTTTCAGTTACATGAGTATAATAACGCAATGTAAATTCCAACTTTGAATGTCCCAGCATTTCTTGAACATATCGGGGGCTTACACCGCTTTCTGCAAGAATGGTCGCATATGTATGCCGAAGATTATGAAATTTAAAGTCAATTTTCAAATCTTTTTTTATAACCCTTGACATAAATTTAATGCTGTTGGTTGTCAACATATCACCATTAAGCTTTACATTAACAAAGTCATCAACTTCCATTAAAATATCGCGGTTTCTCTCAAGTCTGTCTGTTACAAAATTACGCTTATAGCCGTCACCGTAGAGTTTTTTATTTTCCTCGTGATGCTTTTTTAGCTTTTTCATATATTCGCAAAAACTATCGGTTATATTAACGCTTCTGTATGCGTTTTTCGTTTTCAACGGGCAAAAGCACCATTTTCTGTCTTGGAATAAAAGCTGCTTGCATACTTTTATCTTTTTCTTTTCAAAATCAATATCTTCCCATCGCAAACCAAATACCTCACTTTCGCGCAGTCCTGTGTTTAAGGCAATATAATAGGCAACAATAACATTAGTTCCATGTAGCCTCGTTTCCATTGCTTGACGTTCATCGGCAGTATAAACTTTAATTTCGCCGACATGGCGAGGATCCGGTGGTGCAGTAACTGATGGAAAGATATTTTTCTTGGTGTATTGACGTTTATGTGCAAAGCCAAATAAAACTTTCAGTAATTTGAATATACCTTTGACATATTCCTCGCTATAACTCATCATTTTTTCATTTATAAAATCATCAATCATTTTCGGAGTAATTTGATACATATAATATATATCAAACGGTTTCTGTAAATGATTGCGATATAATGATTTATAGCGAACAACAGTGGCATATGCACGAGTTGCAGGAGCTTCTTTTTCAATGAACTCATTATATACCTCTTTAAAGGTGATCTTTTTATTTTCAACAAAATCACCCGTCATATTATAATGGTAAATAACTTCGTTCATTGCTTTAGTAGCTTCACTTTTTGTTTTGAATCCGCTGCGCTCAACTTGATTGCGTTTTCCGGCTGCCATACCCAATTCAATACGATAAGACCAAGTTGCCCCTTTTTTACGAACACTGCCTTGCATAACTTAATCCTCCTTTTTAGTTCTTATAAATATTTTATCAAATCAGAAGCAGGAATCTTAAGTTTTTGGGGTAGAAATTTTTTCCCACGTAAAAAACAGGTTTGACACCCCTCAAAACCGCATGGTTACTGGGCTTGTCGGGGTTTTCGTGGGAAAAGATGATTTTTGAGCAAAATTTTTGATTTTTCCCACGAATTTCCCACGCAAGAATTAAGTACAAATAAATACAGAAAAACACGATTAACGCAAATTGGTTAATCGTGTTTCAAGACCAAGTAGCTAAAAAGCCTTATTTCAAGCCATTCTCGGATTATATCTAATCGGAACTAATTGTATTTATTTTTAACCAAAATATCTCTTTAAAAGTCCCTCAAAGCCTTTTCCGTGTCTTGCCTCGTCCTTTGCCATTTCATGCACGGTGTCATGAATAGCGTCGTATCCGAGTTCTTTGGCGCGTTTTGCAAGTTCAAGTTTACCGGCTGTTGCGCCGCTTTCAGCCTCACTTCTGAGCTGAAGATTCTTTTTCGTGGAATCAGTAACAACCTCGCCGAGAAGCTCCGCAAATTTTGCGGCGTGTTCTGCTTCTTCGTAAGCGGCTCTCATGTAAAACTCTCCGATTTCGGGATAACCTTCGCGGATAGCAGCGCGGCTCATTGCGATATACATGCCGACCTCGGTGCATTCGCCTTCAAAATTAGCTTTAAGCCCCTCATACACGTCGGCTTCAATCTTATCCTTTGCTCCAACGCCGATTACATGCTCGCATGCAAAGCCAAGGCTTCCCTCTTTCATTTCAGTGAATTTAGAACCGGGAACGCCGCACTGAGGACATTTTTCGGGCGGATTATCTCCTTCGTGAACATAGCCGCAAACGGGACATACAAATTTTTTCATAATTATCATCCTTTCAATAAATTTTTTATTGGTTGTTTTTACATTCGGCACAGATTCCGCGGAACATCAGCTCAAATCCCAAAACTTCAAATCCGCAATCCTCTATTTCCGGGGCTTTAACACTGCCGCTCGGCAAATCGAAAATCCTGCCGCAGGCGCTGCAATGAAAATGATAATGCTCTGAAATATCCCCGTCAAAATGACTTGTTCCGTCTGCCGGAAGCTCCAGAATTTCGCCGTTTTCCGCAAGCATACGCAAATTCCTGTAAACCGTGCCGAGCGAAATGTTCGGATACTCCTTTTTAAGATTCAGATAAAGCCACTCAGCGTCCGGGTGAGATGTCGTGGATTTCAGCAATTCAATCAATGCCTCGCGCTGTCTGCTGTACCGCATAGAAAAACTCCAATCACCAGTAACAATAATCGTTACTGTTATTATATTTTGATTATAGCACTAAGATGAAGTATTGTCAAGAGTTTTTTTAATAATTTTAGAAAAAACCTTCCCGTCGCCTGTCCATGCATAAAGGAAAACGGGATTTCCGGAGCTGTTGACAAATTTCATATCTTTTGCGCCGTAGACAACGGTTGCGTCAAAGTCCGCGGGAGCATAGGCAACGGGCTCGCTGTGAGAGTGATGCTCGGTAACTGTAAATCCGGCGTTCACTGCAGCCATATACAGCGTTGTGCTGACCTGACACACGCCGCCGCCCGCTCCATAGCTCTTTTCTCCGTTGATTATCACGGGAGCGTCAAGCCAGCCGTTTTCATACGAACGCCTGCCGACAGATGCGTTAAAGCTGAATTCTTCACCGGGATTGAGCGCAGTGCCGGAAATGCGCGAGCAGGCAAGATTTATGTTTGAAACACGGTTTATGCCGTCGTCCAGGAGCGGCGTTTGCGCCTCACCGAGGGTTTCCTCCGTTTCATAAACTGGAGATTCGGAGATTTTTTGCGCAGGCGGAACGGCTTTGCGGCTTGCATCTCGGGATTCGGTTGTTTTATGCGGCGTATCGCTTTTGCTGCATCCGCACAGAATAATTATAAAAATAAAAAACAGCTTTTTCATAAAAAAACACCTCTTCCTCTGCTTATAGTTTAAGCAGAAAAAGAGGTTAAATAACTGATAATTTTTAGCATTATTGTTTTTTTCCGCGATGAAGCGTTTGCTCCTGAGCGCCGACAAGACTGCCGCTTCGCCACGATTCGAGAATACTTTTTTTGGCTTCAAGATAATGTGCCGGGATAACAAAATAATCGTCGTCCGATTCAATTTCGCTTTCGGCAATCGGATAAGCCATGCACTCCTCCGACATAAAGCCCATATCATCATAAAAAATTTCACAGCCGCAGGTTTTGCAGACAATCCCGGAATTATCCTTATTATTCTTAAACCCCGAATGCTTGCCGTACTGATAATAACACCCGATGCAGTCGTCAAAAGCAAGGCGATATGTTCCGTCCGAGGCTTTAACGGCAATAATATTTGTGTCAAGCTGTTTTATGGGAATAAAAACGGCTTTCCGGTCGGTTATACTGCTCTTTTTAATTGTGACATCGGTTATTTTCCCGTTGATATTTTTTTCAATCATAACGGAGGCAAAAATAATCACAGCAAGAGCAATCAACCCGATAAGAATTTTCCCACGGGTTATTCTGCCCTGCTCGCGCAGCCGTTTTCTTGCGTCCTCAGCCATTCAATCATCTCCTAAAGCATATATAATAAGTATATACTGCCGCAAAGAAATAATCAATCATTAATTTCAAATTTTTAATAAAAATTATTTTCTACTGCTTCTTTTTGTTCTTTTTTCCGCCCGTGGCTTGCTTCTTTTTTTGCGTGCTCCCGGGTGTTTTGCAGCGGTATGCAATAATTTTGACAGTCCCCTTGCCGTTATAACGCTTCATTTCGTACTTTTCGGGAAATGCCTTGATTAAATCGGGAAGCTTGACATAACCGTAGGTTCGAGCGTCAAAATCAGGCTTTGCGCGCTTTATATACGTTCCTGCCGAGCTGATATTTACAAATCCGTCGCTGTCCTGATATTTCTCGCAGGCAATTTTAAGCAATCTGTGAATTTCATTAATATTATCGTGCTTGACTTCATGCTCAACATCGACCGGCGGTTCTTCCTTTGCCGCGTCGGACGCAGGTATTCCCGATGAAATATTTTCTGTAAGAATAAATTCATCACAGGCATTTCTGAAAGCCTCGGGCGTTTTCTTTTCGCCCACGCCCATAACATAAACGCCCGATTCGTGCAGCCTGATTGCAAGCGGAGTATAGTCGCTGTCACTCGCAACAATAATGAACGAATCATACAGCTCTGTGTGCAGAAGATCCATTGCGTCTATCGTCAGAGCAATGTCGGTTGTGTTTTTCCCCGTCACATAATCAAACTGCTGCTCCGCTTTGATTGCAAGACGCTTAAGCTCGGATTCCCATTTTTTCAGCGTGTCCTTCCTCCAGTTGCCGTAGGCGCGCTTTACAACAATTCTTCCGTATGCCGAAAGCTCACGGATAACGTCCTCAAGCTTGTTGAGCTGCGCGTTGTCCGCGTCGATAAGCATAACAATTTTCTTTAAACTTTCCATTTTCCCACCTCCTAATCGGTTAATTTTATATAATCCTTCATTTTTTCAAGCTTTTTCGTTCCGATTCCGTCTATCTTTTTAAGCTCCGTCAGTTTTTTAAAGCCGCCGTGCGCTTCGCGATATGCAATTATGCTTTTCGCGGTTGCTTCACCGATTCCGCTCACGGTTTGCAGCTCAAGCTCGCTTGCAGTGTTGATATTTACCTTTCCGTCAGATGCAGGCTGTGCCGTCTGCTCCCCGTTTGCAGCGGAGGGAATTACAACCTCCTGCCCGTCACGCAGCTTTTCCGCAAGATTCACCTTATTCACATCGGCAGCTGCGGAAGCGCCGCCGGCGGCTTTGATTGCGTCCTTAATGCGGCTGCCGTAATCAAGCTCATAATAACCGGGATTATTGACCTCGCCCTTGACATGCACGCCGACAATTGTCTTTTCGGGTTTTTGCTCATTTTTGACGGGAAAGCTCCCCGTTTCCTTTCCGTAGATACACAAGCCTGCCATGATAATGACAATTGCAAAAAATATTATATCCTTTAATCCGGCTTTATCCTTCATTCTGATTCATCTCCGAAATTTGCTCATTGCCGTCAATTTTTGCGGCGTCCTCCTCCGAAACAAGCTTTTTTCCGCGCGTCAGTTCAAGCGCTTTATCGGCTATATCATTTATAGCTTTCTTTGTTTCAATATCATTTTCCGACGCTGCCGTGCGGACAATTTTTTCATAAATGCTTTTGGCTCTTTCACTGCCGCGTTTTTCCTGCTTCATCTCGCTGTAAAGCGCCTGCACCATGCACAGCTTATAGCGGCTGTTATGCGGCGCCGCCGCAACCGCCGTTTCCCATCGCAGCGATGCCGCGGACAGGTTTCCCGAGCTTGCCATTACCTCCGCATATTCCGCGGAAAGCTCCGCCGAGTTTTTGCACCGCTTTTCCGCTTTTTCCAGCCAAGCTGCCGCCTCCTCCGTGCGCTGCGGATTTTGCTTCACAATGCACTTTGCAAGCCGCAGCGGACTTTCCGCATCGAAAACATTGACCGACGCCGCTGCCTTAAGGAACGATTCAGCCGATGCCGCGCTGCCGTTTTTATACATTCGTATTCCGCCGGCGCGCAGCACGCCGAGCGCTCCGAGCATAAAAATCAGCGCAGCCGACACTGCCATGAAATATGCCGACCCGATTCCGCTTTTGCGCCGAACGGACGTATAGTCCTCGTTATAGGCATACAGCCCGGAAAACAGGATTACTGCGGCATAATTCTGCGCCGTTGGCAGAAAAAGCAGATTCATTGCCGCAAACATAAGAAACATTGACGCGGCGCTGCGTTTTTTCAGATAAATAACCGTTGTTCTCACAATTACAGCCGCGCAGACGATGATGCCGAAAACGCCGAACGCCGACGCAGCTTCACCGAGAAACGGAATTGCCCCGACCGCGGGATAATACGCCGAAGCATATGACTGCTGCCCCGAAATGAAGCCGCCGCCCCCGATTCCGAACGGATGTCTGAAAGCAAGCAAAACGCTGTCCTTAAGCACGATGCCGCCGGAAAATGCTGCGAAAATTGCCGAAAGAACCGAAAGTGCGACCGAGCAGACCCCGGAGTATTTGTTTTTATATTTATTTGAAAGGTACGCGGAAATCAGGAACGCTGCCGCAAACACCGCTGCGGGAAAGCAGCGGCATAAAATGAACGCCGCAAGCTGAACCGCCGTTCCGGCGCGGATTTTGCGCCCTGTAACCTCTTTATTCTTCACGCGCATATTTTCGCCGCAAAGCATACCGCCGAACAGTATTATTCCGAAAATGTTGTTCTGCCCAAATTTCATGCTTTGCCATGACGCTCCGATATACTGCAAAACGAGATTTGCAAGCATTGCCGCGGCGCACAAAATTCCGCCGGCATATATCATTTGCATGAGCCGCTCCGAAATGCCGCCTTCCTTATTTTCAAAAAACCAGTCCGTTGCTGCGGCAGATGACAGCACTGCGGCAAACAGAGTTATAATAAGTCTTACATGCCCCTGTGCATTAAGCGCGGATAAAGCGGAAATAACCGCATAAATCAGAAGCGCCGCCGCGGGAAGCTGCGCAGCTGAAATATATCTTTTCCGGGAGCTTGCCGCGCGGAGCACGACCGCTGCCGCCAAAAGCGCCGCGGCAAAGTAAAGAGCGTTGCCTGTGCCGCACAGCGCTGCCGCAGCCGGTGATATGACCGCAAACGCTGCCGCCGCTGCATTGAGAACTGTCCTGCCCGTTCGTTCATTTTTTATCATATGTTCACCCGTTCAATATTATTTCGCCTCAAGATGGCTTTTCTCAACAAGCCGTTCAAGCTCGGCGGACAAATCATGCTTTTCGGCAGACGGATTTTTCGCCGCATACATAAGATATTCAATGTTCCCCTCGGGACCCTTTATCGGCGAAAAGTCAAGTCCGAGTATCTCAAAGCCCGATTCAGCCGTAAAATCCGTTACATTTTGCAGAACCTCAAGGTGCACCTCCGGGTCGCGGACAACGCCCTTTTTCCCAACCTGACCGCGCCCTGCCTCAAACTGAGGTTTGATAAGAGCAACAATCGTGCCGCCGCTGCGAAGCAGTTTAAACGCAGTCGGCAGAACAAGACGAAGCGAGATAAACGCAACGTCAATCGAAGCAAAATCAAGCTCAGTTCCGATATCCTCCGGTTCAACATAGCGGATATTTGTTCTTTCCATATTTACAACGCGTTCATCGGTGCGCAGCTTCCATGCAAGCTGACCGTAACCGACATCAACGGCGAACACCTTTTTTGCGCCGTTTTGCAGCATACAATCCGTGAAGCCGCCGGTTGACGCACCGATATCCATTGAAACCGCACAGCTGAGGTCAATCGGGAAAACCTGCATTGCCTTTTCGAGCTTAAGTCCGCCGCGGCTCACATAACGCGGACCGCCGCGCAGCTCAACGCTGTCCTTTGTGCTGACCTGCTCGCCTGCCTTATCGGCGCGCTGCCCGTTCACAAAAACCTTGCCCTCCATAATAAAGCTCTTTGCAAGATCCCTGCCGCTCACAAGTCCGTTTTCAACAAGATATGTATCAAGCCGCTGTTTCAATTTTTCAGCATCCTTTCTGCCGCTGCCGCAATACTTTCCGCGGTAAATCCGTACTCCTGCTCAAGCGCTCCGATTGAGCCGTGAGTGAGGAAAATATCGTCGAACGCTTTTATTTTCATTTTTATGTCAACCGAGTTTTCCTCAGCATATGCCGCAAGCATTTCGCCCATGCCGCCGCGTTTAAGATTTTCTTCAATGCTTAAAAGAACGCCGCATTTTTGTGCGCTTTCGAACACTGTTTCAAAATCCATCGGTTTGACGGTGCGCACATCAATAACCTCAGCGCTGATTCCTTTTTCGGAAAGAAGCTTTGCCGCGGCAAGCGCCTTTGCAACCGACTGCCCCTCCGCAGCAATTGCAATATCGCTGCCGCGCCGCACCCGGGCCGCCCTGGATAAAACGAAATCTCCGTTATCGAGCGACACTCTTTCCGGACCGCGCGGATAGCGGATTGCAATCGGAGCATTGTGCACGTTCACTGCATAATCAAGCATTTTCCTCAGCTCGCTGAAGCATGACGGAGCAAGAACCGTCATATTCGGAATTGCGGTAAGAAAAGAAATATCAAATATTCCCTGGTGTGTTGCCCCGTCACCGGGAACGATTCCTGCGCGGTCGACCGCGAACACAACATGAGCCTTTCCGATTGCCGCGTCATGAATAATATTGTCGTATGCTCTTTGAAGAAAGCTGGAATATATTGCGCAGACAGGCACAGCTCCGCCGGCGGCAAGACCCGCTGAAAACGTTACCGCGTGCCCCTCCGCAATCCCGACGTCATAAAGCCTGTCGGGAAAACGTTTGCCGAAAGCTGTCAGACCGCTGCCCGAAATCATTGCCGGAGTGACCGCGGCAACGCGCTCATCCGTTTCGGCAAGGCGGCACAGCTTTTCACCGAAAACCGAAGAAAAACTGTGCTGAGTTTTTTTCACCTCACCGGTGTTCTTTTCAAACGGACCCACCCCGTGAAATACCTGCGGAAGCTGCTCCGCCGGGCGGTATCCCTTACCCTTTTTCGTGATAACATGCACGACAACCGGCTCGTCAAGCAAAAGCGCGCGCCTGAAAATATCCTCCATATCGCGGATGTTATGACCGTTTACCGGACCGAGATATGTAATCCCGAGCTGCTCGAAAAGCACGTTCGGAGTTATCATATTCTTAAGACGGAGCTTTGCCGCATGCAAAATCCCGTACAGCTGTTTTCCGCCCATCGGCAGACCGCCGAGAAAATCCGCAACCTTTTGCTTTGACGCGGTGTATTTTCTGTTCGTTCTTGCACGGGCGAGCAGATTGGAAAATGCCCCGACGTTCTCCGTGATTGACATTTTATTGTCATTTAAAACGATGAGCATTTTTGTTTTCAGATTTCCGATATTGTTAAGCGCCTCAAAGGCAAGTCCGCCGGTAAAAGCGCCGTCGCCGATAACAGCCGCAACATTGTAATTATCGCCGGAAATTTTCCGTGCCTGCGCCATGCCGAGCGCCGCCGAAAGAGACGCGGACGCGTGCCCCGTTACGCATGTGTCGTACTCGCTTTCTGAGGGCGAGCAAAAGCCCGACAGTCCGCCGAAGGAACGAAGCGTTTTCATGCGTTCGGCGCGCCCCGTCAGAATTTTATGGACATATGCCTGATGCCCGACGTCCCACACGAGCTTATCGTGCGGCGCGTCAAGCACACGGTGCAGCGCAACCGTCAGCTCAACAGCGCCGAGATTGCTTGCCAGATGACCGCCCTGCCGCGCAACCGAGGTTACGAGATAGTCGCGGATTTCCGCACAAAGCTCGCGCAGCTGCCTGTCGTCAAATGCTTTTATATCATCCGGTTTTTTTATTTTATCGAGATATTTATACATCCGCTATCATTTCCTCAGTTCGGCGGCAAGATGCTCATCGGGAGCGACAAGCGCCGTGTTATATCCTTCGTAAATAACCATTCCTGCCTTTGCGCCGTTCGGTTTTTTAACATGGCTGACAGGACAGTAATCCACCTCAACGTACGGAGCATTCTTACCCTTTGAATAATATGCGGCAAGCTTTGCAGCCGTTTCGATAACATCGGGCGGAAAATCCTCCCCTGAAAATTTAATAAGCGTGTGTGAACCCGGAATGTTTTTCGTGTGCAGCCAAAGGTCGCGCGCACGCCCCGTTTTCATTGTCAGGAAATCATTTTGCACATTGTTTTTTCCGACATATATTTTATACCCGTTATATTCAAATTCCATCGGTTTTCCGAGCGGCGGAGTTTTTTGCTTTTTCTTTCCCTGTTCTCGGCGGATATATCCGCTTTTAACAAGCTCTTCCCTTATTTCGGCAAGCTCGGACGGAGTTGCCGCATTCTGCACACTGTACAGAACCGATTCGAGATATGCAAGCTCTTCAACAGCGATGTTAAGCTGCTCTTTTGCGTTTATCTCGGTGTTTTTTGCTTTTTTGTATTTATTGAAATAGCGCGCGGCATTCTGCGGCGGAGTTTTCGTTGAATCGAGCGGAATTTCCACCGACGGAGAGTTCTCCTCGTAGTAGTTTTCAGCCGTCAGCGCCGTGTCTCCTTTTTGAATTTTATAAAGATTTGCCGTTATCAGCTCGCCGTATATTTTATACTTATCGCGATTCGCCGATTCCTTAAGCTCGCGCTGAAAAATATCGATTTTCTTTTCCGCGCGCTTTATATTGTTATTGATAATCTTCGTCACGGAAAGGCTTCTGTCGTGCATTCTTGCGCGGCGGTCGCGCAGCGACCAAAAGCTTTCCGCGGCTTCGTTCATGCTTTTTGCCGGAATGCATTTCATCCGTTCGCCGTACTGACTGATGCAAAAAGGCGCAAAATCAGCCGGGCTTCCGTCATCGCGCACCAAAACGCACGGCGAAAACTTTCCCTTTTTCGCGCGTTCAAAAAGACGCGAAAGTCTGAGCGCCGCTTTCAGTATATCGTTTTCGTGCAGTTCGCCTACGGTAAGATTTCCGTCTCCGCACGCCTCGTAAATGCACTCGGCGGCAAGCAGCGGACTTATGCCCATAACACCGTCGGACATTGCGCGCGCCGCTTCACGCCCCTCCGGGGCATTTTTCAGCAGCCTGTAAAAATCGTCCTCCGCCGCGTTTTCTGGGTTTATTTTATCACCGTTCGGCGGCAGCATGTATTTAAGCCCGGGCAAAATATTTCTCACTGAGCTTACGGTTATGTCAATATGCTTGATTGAATCGATAATCCGCCCGTCCCCGTCGGTGAATATGATATTGCTGTTTCTGCCCATGATTTCACAAATGATGTGCCGCAGCACGCGGTCGCCAAGCTCGTTGCGGCATTCAATTTCAATATCCGCAATGCGGTCAAATCCGACGCGGCTCACGCTTTTTATTCTTCCGCACGTCAAATGCTTGCGCAGAAGCATGCAAAACATCGGCGGTGAAGCCGGGTTTTCCTTCACCTCATGAACAAGATGAATCCGCGGATTGGCGCTGTTTGCGCTTATCGCAAGCTTTGCGTTTCCCCCCGAATTTTTCAGATACAAAAGTATTTCATCGCGCTCGGGCTGATGAATTTTCTCTATTTTCGCATCCTCCAGAGCGTTATTAAGTTCGTTTGTTACTGCGCCGAGCGCAATTGCGTCAAGAGGCATTTTCTTTTCCACTCCTATTATTTGTACCTATCAGTATATCATAATATCGCTTTATTGGCAAGATTTTTTTATGCTTGCCCGATGCGCTCATACTCAGAATCATGCAGTACAGCGTTTTTCGTGTATGCCTCGACTGCAAGCGTGTCGCACCGCTCATTCATCGGATGCCCGGCGTGCCCCTTAACCCAGTTGAATTTAACGCTGTGCGTTTTCATCAGCGCAAGCAGCCGCTGCCATAAATCAACATTTAAAACGGGCTTCTTATCGGACTTCTTCCACCCGTTTTTAATCCAGCCGTAAATCCACCCTTTATTTATTGAGTCGCAAAGATATTTCGAATCGCTGTAGAGCATAACCTCGCAGCTTTCGCGGAGAATTTCAAGCGCGCTTATCGCCGCAAGCAGTTCCATCCTGTTATTTGTCGTCAGTACATATCCGGCGCTGATTTCCTTTTTCGTTCCGTTATAAATCAAAACGGCGCCCCAACCGCCCTTGCCGGGATTTCCGGTGCAAGCGCCGTCCGTATATATTTCCACAATTTTCATCGCTATCACCCCGTATAATATTTTACAGTTATTTTTTTAAATGTCAACAAAAATTCTTTGTTACATTTCTGTTACCGGTATTGAAATTTCCCTCCCAAAGGTGTATTCTATATATATATTCCGAGAGAAAGGGTGGCTCTTTATGACAGACAACAGAACTACACATATTGATATTTGCAAAACGAGAGATACGGAGATTGACGCAATAATCTGCCGTGTGCACAGTGCGCTTGTCGAAAAAGGGTATGACCCCATAAGCCAGCTTGTAGGATATATCATGTCGGGCGACCCTACCTATATAACGGGTTACAAGGGTGCGAGAAGCCTGATAACAAAGGTTGAGCGCGATGAAATTCTTGAGGTTGTATTCCGCAAATATCTTGAAAACAAATGAAAATGAAGAAAAGGGGATGTTAAAAAGCTCCGGAACGCAAGAAAAGGAAAAAAAACATATATTACAGGAAATATAATTGTTGCAGTTTGGATGCATTAAGGCAGAAAAATCAAAAAATTTGATTTTTCAAATAATTACTTCTTTTCTTGCTATCAACAAACTTCGCCGCTCGGCGTACCTATGTACGCCGTCGGGTAACCCAAAGCTTCAGCTTTGGCTCAGTTTGTTAATTCCAAAGCTTTTTTCCCATCCGCTTGTAAAAGCAGAGGCTGTTTAAAAAGTCCATTGACTTTTCAAACAGCCCCGATTTTCCCATGTAATAAAAATCCTTCTTCGTAATAAAATTTACGGAGGGGGATTTTTATATGAAAAAAGTTGCTGCGCTTTTAATATTTTCACTGCTGATTACGCAAAATGCCATTGCCGTTGATTTAAGTGCAAGGGCTGCGGCGCTGATTGACGGAAAAAGCGGAAAGGTTCTTTTTGAAAAGAACAAGGACGAGCGGCTTCCGATGGCAAGCACAACGAAGATTATGACAGGGCTGCTTGCCTGCGAAAGCAAGAAAATGAAAAAAGTCGTCACCGTCAGCCCGGTTGCGTCGGGCACGGAGGGATCGTCGCTGTGGCTTGAACCCGGGGAAAAGCAAACGCTCGAAAACCTTACATACGGGCTTATGCTGCGCAGCGGAAACGACGCCGCCGTTGCAATCGCGGAATACCTCGGTGGAAGCACGGAAGCGTTTGCGCTGATGATGAATGAACGGGCAAAGAAAATCGGCGTTCAAAACACGGGCTTCCAAAATCCGAACGGACTTGACGCCGAGGGGCACTTCACAACCGCATACGATTTGGCGCTTATAAGCCGCGAGGCAATGAAAAACAAAAAATTCCGAAAAATAGTATCGGCAAAAAACAAAACCATTCCATGGGAAAGCTCCGAATGGGACAGAAGTCTGACAAACCACAATAAAATGCTGTGGCGCTACGAGGGCTGCAACGGCATAAAAACCGGGTTCACGAAAAAAAGCGGCAGGTGCCTTGTCACAAGCGCAAAAAGGGGGAAAACGGAGCTGATATGCGTCACGCTCAATGCGCCCGACGACTGGAACGACCACACGAAAATGCTTGATTACGGCTTTGAAACGCTTGGCGCCGCCGAGGAAAAAACGGTGTTTCTCCCCTTTTTCAAAAAAGCTCCGTCCGTTCCGGCCCTGAGCCTATCATGATAATATCGTCGGCATCCTCCGCGCGGCACAGGGTATACGGATATTTTTTGCCGAGCTTTTCACCGTCCAGCAAAAACAGCTTTTTTGCGGCATTTTGTATAACAGCCTTGCGCACGGCTGTCTGGCGCTCATCGTTATCGCTTATTATACCGTTGCTCGAAATTCCCATTGCCGAGAAAAACGCAATATCAACATTTATATCCCTGAGGAAGCGTTCGGTTTCGCTTCCGACAGTACACATATCGACTTCGTAATAATCGCCGCCGGCAATAATGCACGGAATATGATATTTTGCGGCTTCAAGCAGATTCATCACAGAATTTGTTATTATTTTTATATCCTTGTACTCCGAAAGCAAAGAGATAACATGCATACACGTTGTTGACGAATCGATAAAAACCGTAAGAGAATCGCACAGATATTTTTCGGCACGCTTTGAAAGCATGCTCTTTTCCTTAGAATTGAGCAGTCTTCTTGCGGCAACCGGCAAAACCGCGTTGTCCTCAATGCTTACCGCACCGCCGTTATACCGCTTTATGTATCCGCCGCGTTCCAGCTCCTTAAGGTCGCGGCGGATTGTCATTTCGCACACAAAAAAATGCGCGGCAAGCGCCTTTACCGACGCTCTTTTTTTTCGTCCGATAAATTCTATCATATCCTGCTGCCGTTCATTCATAATCAACGCCTCCGTTTGTTCGATAAAATGTTCGTTTTCAAACATAACGAACATTTATTGACATTTCCTTTGAAATATTCTATCATAAATCTGCATTGATGACAAGTTAATTTAAAGGAGTGTTTTCAAATTGACGGCATATAATTTTATCGTACAGGCTTTGGGCATCGCAGGGATAGTTGCAAGTATATTGTCATTCCAATGCAAGCGGCACAAGCCGCTGATGTGCCTTAGGACAGCCAACGAGCTGCTGTTCGGAATTCAATACCTTATGCTCGGCGCATACACGGGAATGCTTGCGAATTTTATCGGCTGCGTGAGAAACATAATTTTCACAAGAATGGTTGAAAAGAAAAAAAGCACCATGAGCATGAGATTTCTTTTCAGCGTGTTATTCATTGTAATGTCGCTTTTCACATGGGCAGGCTTTAAAAGTATTCTTATCGGCGTTGCAAAGGTTATGTCTACCTATGCATACGGAAGCAAAAACACGGGCTTCGTGCGCATTATAATTCTTTTAACAAGCTCCGTCTGGCTTTTTTACGACGCCGCTGTTAAATCCTATGCAGGCTGCGCCTGCGAAATTTTCACGCTTTGTTCGATCATCGCCGGGATTATCAGAATCGATATTCTGAAAAAGTAAGCATGGGGTTGTCGCCCCATGCTTACTTTTTCAGGAGTACATATTGTTTGCAGCCATATAATCGTAAATCAGCTTGCCGTGCTCCTGTTCTTCTTTCTGAATATGATTCAGCGTATTGCGAAGACCTTCATTCTTAAATTCAAACACGCATGTGTCGTACAGGTGCGACGCGTGCTTTTCCGTTGCAAGCATGTCGGCGCAAAGGAAGTCATCATGCTTTTTTTCCTCGCTGTCGGCAATGGAATAGTATTCCGAAACGGTCGGCTTCTGCATTGCCGATGAGCTTCCGAGTGAAGCCTCCTCCCCGTTTTCGATTTTTTTGATGGTTTCCAAATGTCCGCGCTCAACGCCCTCAATGTATTCAAACACATTTTTAAGCTGAGGGTCGCAGGCTTCAGCCGCGCATCTTTCGTACTTGTCAACGCAAAGCTGCTCCTGTTCTTTCAAATCCTTTAAAAGCTCCGTTTCCTTTTGTGATAACTGCATAATAATCTCCATTCCGCCGCCCTGCTTCGGCAATATTTTTTTGCAGAGGAGGGTTTCTCAATTGACCCGATATTATTATGCACCTATTTTTCAATATTTATCCTTTTTTTATCTTACCATTTCATCCTGAACGCCCGTTGATTTGTGCGATTTGATGACGCTTTCAATTTCATCGATGCTGCTTGCCGACATATCGCCGGTCACAGTGCACTTTACAGCCGAAAGCGCATTGCCGATTTCAAGCGCACGGCGGACATCTCCGTGCGTAATCAGCCCGTACATAACGCCGGCAAGATATGCGTCTCCGCTGCCGATTCTGTCGATAACCTCAATCCCGTTATACGGCTCTTCCTCGTAAAAAGCGCCGTCACAATATATTTTTGATGTGAAATTATGCCTGTTCGGCGTAACCGCGTGCCGCTGCGTTGTTGCAACAAGGCGGCAGCCGTACCGCTCCGCATATCCCTGCATTATTTCCTCAAGCGTGCCTGTGCGCCGCAGCATTCTGCGCGAGGTTTCCTCCGAAACGAACAGCAGATCAACATACGGGAACACCTTTTCTATAACCTCGCGCGCTTCGTCCTCGCTCCAGAGCGCCGCCCTGTAATTAACGTCGAACGAAATCATCGCGCCTGCCGCCTTAAAGCGCTTAATCATTTCAAGCGCCGTTTCGCGCAGCGTCTTTGATATGGCAAGCGTTATGCTGCTGATATGAAAAATCTTCGCCTTATCATATATATCGGACGGAATTTCATCAATTGAAAGCGAGCATACCGAGGACTCCGCCCTGTCATATATAACCGAAGACTTGCGCGGATATGCTCCGCTCTCGTAATAATAAATCCCGAGCCGTTTTTTCGGCGAATCGTCATAAACTATGTAATCGTCACTGACATTTCCGTACCTTATTTTATTGCGCATAAAATGACCGAGCTTGTTTGAGGGCAGCCTCGTCACAAGCGCCGAGCGCACGCCGAGCATTGCCGCACCCGACACAACGTTCAGCTCAGACCCTGCGGCGTTTTTCTCAAAAATCTCACTCTGCGAAATCTTTTCCTTGTCGGGCGGAGAAAGCCGCATCATAACCTCCCCCAGTCCGATAATATCAAACTCGGTGTTTTCCTTAAATGTCATAAAAAGCCCTTCTTTCCGAAAAAAATCTCTGTCATATGTTTTATTATAGCATACGGCAGAGATTTTTTCAATATTATTGTTTTTTAAACAGTTTTACAGACTTAAATATTTCACCGCAGCCGAATACAAATATAAACGCTGCAAAGAGCTTTCCCAAAATGCGCGGCGAAAGCCTGACCGCAAGATATGCCCCCAAAGCGGCGAACGGAGCGCCGCATATAACCATCGGGAGCGCGGCTTTGGTTTCAATATTTTTGTTTTTTATGTGAACAACGAGCGCCGCAGCAGCCGATGGAATAAAATAGTAGAGATTCACTGTCTGCGCAGTGTGCTGCGACGCGCCTGCAAAAATCGTCAGCACGGGAATCAGAATCATTCCTCCGCCGACGCCCATTCCGCTAAGTATGCCTGACAGAAATCCTGCCGCCGCCAAAAGCATACAATCCCTCCTTTACCTGAAAAACATACGCACAGCGGCTGTAATCATAACCGCGCCGAAGCCTGCACGGATATACTTCACGGGCAGCCGTGACAAAAGCTTTGCGCCGACTGCCGCCCCGGCAATTCCCCCTGCCGAGGTTTTTAAAATCATTCGCCAATCGGCAAAGCCTGCGCGGCTGTACACAAGCATTCCGGCAATTGTCAGCGGAAGAATAACCGCAATTGCAGTTGCATGCGCCTTTTTCTCCTCAACGTTCAGAAAACGCTTCAACGCAAGCACCGCAACAATTCCTCCGCCCGACGCAAAGAATCCGTTTATGAGCCCGACTGCCGCCCCGATGATATAATTACGCACGCGCTTCATCAGGAAACAAGCATTTCAAGACGGAGCTTGTCCGCTATCATTGCAATAAATTCGCTGTTTGTCGGCTTGCCCTTGTTATTGCTCACCGTATAGCCGAACAGCTTATAAAGCTCCTCCTCGTTTCCGCGGATGCATGCAACCTCAATCGCGTGTCTTATGGCGCGCTCCACACGGCTTGGCGATGTGTTGTGCCGCGTTGCAACCTTCGGATAAAGCTGCTTTGTCACGGCATTTATAAGCTCCGAGTCCTTAATGCTCATTATAATAGCGTCGCGCAGATACTGATAGCCCTTAATATTTGCAGGCACGCCCACCGAATGAATCGTGTTTGTAACGGAAATTTCAATTGCGCGGTCGCTCGGTCTGTCGCCGGTGTGGATATTCTCCGGCATTGCGATTCTGCCGCCGTGCTGCTTTGCGGCAAGCGAGGCGCTCAGAAGCTTTATTCTCTCGTAAATCGTTTCCGGTTCGCACGGCTTTATCATAAAGTAGTCAGCACCGAGCTCCATGCAAAGATTCGTCACGCTTTCCTTTTTTGCGCCCGTCATCACAATAACAATCGGTCTGCGTGAAGCCGGAATTGCATTTATATCTTTCAAAACGGCAATGCCGTCCTTTTTCGGAAGAACAATTTCCATCAGCACAACATCGGGCGTAAGCTCGCGGAGCATTTCCGTTGCCTCGATTCCGTCCGCCGCTTTTCCTACAACCTCAACATCGCCCTTTCCCTCAAAAAACACGCTGATTCTCGACATTAACTCCGTGCTGCTGTCAGCAAGCAGCAATTTTACCTTGTTTTTCATTTTTTTCCTCCTGTAAAACTTGATTTCGTATATATATTACCACAATATGGAAATAAATGCAAGAGTTTTTTGCAAATATTTGGAAATATTTTTCCGTTAAATCCATCAACCTCTCAAAATCTGTTAAAATAGGCATTGATTTTCACGCTTTCCGGTGGTAATATATTATAGTATGGAATCCGTTCTATGATATTTTAAACCTGTTTTAATAAAAATTTTTATTAAAACAGGAGTGATATACGATGAAAGGTCACGGTCTTATGAAGTACATTAATTTTGCAGTTAAGGATATAAAAAAGCTTTACCCGGCAATTTTTTTAATAAATCTGCTGAAATATATTCCCTCTTTGACAGGAAGCACATCAAACAATACGCTTAAATTAATGGTTGCAGGTCTTAACCTTTTAACCTACGTCAGAATCCCGCTTATATCGGCAGTGATTTTTTACTTCTCGCTGACATCGAGCACAAATATTTTCAAAGCAATAAAAAGCAATAAAAGAGGAATTTTGCGGTCGCTTATTTATATCATCGTTGTTACCGCGGTCTATACGACGTTTTTTGTGATATTTGCAGCGTGTTACTACAAAGGGTTCGAGGTAAAAGCAAACCGGAGCATCGGCTTCATTCTGCTGACGCATGCTCTCGCAATACTGATGACTGTTTTTGAACCGTCCGAATATATGCTCGTGCTTACTGATTCTTCGTCACCGGTTCGTGATTCGCTGAAAACAGTAAAAAAGCTGAGCTTGCCATGGCTTGCGGCGCAGATTATTTTTGCAATTCCCACCGTCATCGCTTCATTAATGCGCAGCAGTATCGTCACAATCGTATATAACATGCTTTATATTTTTTATTCCCCGTTTGTTTATAACTTCTTCTATAATTTCTACCTGAGCGCGTTTGATGCCCGGGCTGTAAGAAAGCGCAGAAAAAGGCGCAGTTTTCGGGAATATATCGATTTTGCGTTTAAGGATATCATTAAAATCTACCCGATAATAATACTGCTGCTCCTGCCGACAGCGCTGCTGTTAAAGGATGAAGCTTATGACAGATTCGGCAATTTTCTCTTTCGTGAAGGCGCAGGCATATATAAGCTTTTGCTTATTCCAATAATTACGGCAATTCTGTTCAATTACTCAACCAAATCAAGCCTTAATATAGTCGAAGCAATTAAGGACAATAAAAAAGCAATTCTGAAAGCATATCCCTATTTCGTTTTAATTGCACTCGCCGAAATTGCCACTCATCAGAGGCTGCATTTCGAGCTTGCAGAGTATATCCGCGATTGGATTAACAGGCGCCCCATGCCGCTTATCATTTCCTGCGCACTTCTGATTCCGTGCGCGGTTATTAAGGCACTGCCGTTGTCAGGCATGGCAGCGGATTCCGCGTCACCGATTAAGAATGCTTGGAAAACAGTAAAAAAAGCCGGCTTTCCATGGCTTATCTGCGAATTATTTTTTCTCGGAAACCTTCTGTTCGATTTCGGATACTTATGGAGAACAGGACACGCCGAAAATATAATACTTTCAAATATCATTTATCCGATCGTAATTAACCTCCGGTTTAATTTGTATATGAACGTTATAAATCAAACGGAAGATTAATGGTGCGGCAGCAAAATGTGATTTCATTTTGCTGCCGCCCTCTGCTTTTCGGAGTTTTTTAACATTTTCTATGCCGCTGCGAGCATTCTCTCGATATATATTCCGTATCCGCTTGTAGGGTCATTCACAAGCACATGCGTAACCGCGCCGACAATT
>CAJJUC010000003.1 GCA_905195005.1 uncultured Eubacteriales bacterium
TCCCGAACGCTTTCGCGCTCGGGATTTTTGGTGGGAGAGGATGGATTCGAACCATCGAAGTCAGTGACAACAGATTTACAGTCTGCCCCCTTTGGCCGCTCGGGAACTCCTCCTGGAGCTGGTGATAGGACTTGAACCTACAACCTGCTGATTACAAATCAGCTGCTCTGCCAATTGAGCTACACCAGCAAATTAAATTTTCCGCCGCGGCAAGCAATTCAACCGCCGTGACACGCATATTATAATAGCACATACATGGGGGCTTGTCAACACTTTTTTTTCAAAAAACTAATTTTTTATATAAATTTCAAAAAGACTTATCAAGCTATGCCTCATAAGATAAAATTAACAAAAATAGCAATAGAGATGTTATTGTGGTAATATATGGTTCGCCTGATTTAACAAACAATACAATAATTGATAAAAATATGATTTATTGTATGTACTGTGGTTTTAGGTATTCAAAAAAGACGAAGAGATGTCCTCATTGCGGCAAAAAGCGCTCGCAGCCTTTTTATCATAAATGGTGGTTTTGGTTTATTGTCTTAATAATAGCTTGCAGCAATTTTTACCCACCAAACACTGAAGTAAATGATTCCGATTCCGAGAGTAATAGTGGTAATGGTAAACAGATTACAATGACAGAAGAAGAATATAAGGCAAGTTGTAATTCTGTTTCATATATAGAAATTGCCAGAAACCCCGATAATTACATAGGACAAAAAGCGGTTTTCAGCGGAAAGGTTATTCAAGTGCAGGAAAACGGCGAAAAAGTAGTTTTAAGAGTAAATGTAACAAAAGGCGATTATGAAATGTGGGATGATACTGTTTATGTCGATTATCAAAGAAAAGATGACAATGAGAGTAGAATCCTTGAAAATGATATAATAACAATGTACGGCGAAATTAAGGGAATAAAAGACTATACAGCGGTTTTGGAAATCAAATATCCATACCGCACATTGAAGCCGAATATATTGAGATAAATTAATCAGTTGCGCCGGCTATTGAATAGGCGGCGCCGTTTTTTGTTCATTTTGGAGTTGAACCCTTGACAAAAAATTATTTTAAAAATAAAGTTATGGTACCGAAGCCGCTGCATTGACAAAAATTACTCGCTGTGCTATAATCAGTATATAAAATTTTCGGTATGGACGGTAGCAGAAATAAAAGGTCTGTCGGAAAGGACGAAAAATGAAGATAGAGCATTTAAAATACGCTTTGGAGGTCGAAAAAACGGGGCTGATATCCAAGGCAGCGGAAAATCTGTACCTTAATCAGCCGCATTTGAGCAAAGCGATAAAAGAGCTTGAGGAAAACATCGGAATAAAAATATTCAACAGAACACCGAAGGGCGTTATTCCGACGAAGGACGGTGCGCAGTTCCTCGTTTATGCGAAAAACATTGTTGCGCAGATTGACGAGGTTGAGCGGCTTTATAAGCAGCGCGATGATGACGTTCACAAATTTGACGTTTCCGTGCCGATGGCATGCTACGTTGCACAGGCATTTACCGAGTTTGTTACGGAAATTGCGGACAGCAAAAGTCTTGATATAAGCTACCGCGAAACAAATTCGCTTCTTGCGATTAAGAACGTTATCAATAACGATAACAACATTGCGATTATCCGTTATCAGACAATTTACGAAAAATATTTTCTGCAGTTTTTAGAGGAGAACGACCTTGAAACGGAGCCTGTGTGGGACTTTGAATACCGGCTTATAATGTCGGTTCAGAATCCGCTTGCAATGGAGAAAAACATTGACTATTCCGATCTTGACGAATATATTGAAATAACGCACGGTTACATGACAATTCCGTCGCTGCCGGCATCGGTTGTGCGCGAGATGGTCAGCGCAAATAAGGAAAAAAAGGAAATCGCCGTTTTTGAGCGCGAAAGCCAGTTTGAGCTGCTCAGAAATATTCACTCCACATACATGTGGACATCGCCGACGCCGGCAAACATCCTTAATTCCATGCCGCTTGTTGAAAAAAAGTGCAATGTTGCGGACAATCATTATAAGGACGTTCTGATTTACAGAAGAGGCTACAGGTTAAGCCGGCAGGAAAAGCTCTTTATGAACATCGTAAAACGAGTTATTTCCAGGCTGCCCAGATAAAGTGTATACCCGATTTGGAATACAGGTATTCTGAATTGGGTATTTCCTTATACGTAAAAAAATGATAGAATACAGTCGAATGATAAGAAAGAGAGGTATGTTCTATGAGAAATTTTGAACAGTGGAACGGCTTTGAGGGCCGTCTCTGGAAAGAGGAAATAAATGTAAGAGAATTTATTCAGAAGAACTATAAGCCGTATGACGGTGATGAAAAATTCCTGTCAAAGCCGACTGAAAACACAGACAAGCTTTGGGGAATGCTTCAGAAGCTTCAGAAGGAGGAGCGCGCAAAGGGCGGCGTTCTCGATATGGACACTGATATCGTGTCAACGCTGACATCGCATAACCCCGGCTATATCGGCGAAAATACAAAGGACATGGAAAAGGTTGTAGGTCTTCAGACGGACAAGCCGCTTAAAAGAGCGTTCATGCCTTTCGGCGGAATCAAGATGGCTGAGCAGGCTTGCGAAACATACGGTTACACTCCCAGCCCCGAGCTGCACAAGATTTTCACGCAGTACAGCCGCACGCATAACGAGGGGGTTTTCAGCGCATACACTCCCGAAATGAAAAAGGCAAGACACAGCAAAATCATCACAGGACTTCCCGACACATACGGAAGAGGAAGAATTGTCGGAGATTACCGCAGAGTTGCTCTGTACGGAATAGACGCTCTTATCGAAGAGAAACAGCATGACTTTGCAAACTGCGGCGACGGCGTTATGACGGATCATGTTATCCGCCAGCGCGAGGAGCTGACGCTTCAGATTAACGCTCTTAAAGGTCTTAAGGAAATGGCTGCAATGTACGGCTTTGATATTTCCGCACCGGCTTCAAATGCAAGAGAAGCTGTTCAGTGGCTGTATTTCGGCTACCTCGGCGCTATCAAGACGCAGAACGGCGCAGCGATGAGCATCGGCCGTATATCGACATTCCTTGATATATATATTGAAAGAGATATGCAGGCAGGCAAGCTGACAGAGTCGGAGGCTCAGGAGCTTATCGACCACCTTGTTATGAAGCTCAGAATGGTTAAATTCGCAAGAATCCCGTCTTACAATCAGCTGTTCTCCGGCGACCCCGTTTGGGCAACGCTCGAAGTCGGCGGTATCGGAGTTGACGGACGTTCGATGGTAACAAAGAACGATTTCCGTTTCCTGCACACACTCGAAAACATGGGCCCCTCTCCCGAGCCGAACCTCACGGTTCTGTATTCGGCAGCTCTTCCCGAAAACTTTAAGAAATATGCTTCTCATATTTCAATTGAAACAAGCTCGATTCAGTACGAGAACGATGACGTTATGAAGCCTGTATGGGGCGATGATTACTCAATCTGCTGCTGCGTATCCGCAACACAGACAGGTAAGGAAATGCAGTTCTTCGGCGCAAGAGCAAACCTTGCAAAGTGCCTGCTTTATGCCATCAACGGCGGTATTGACGTTAAGACTCGTATCCAGGTCGGTCCGGCTTACAAGCCGATAACGGCTGAATACCTTGACTATGACGAGGTTATTGAAAAATACACTGCTATGATGGATTGGCTTGCAGGTCTGTATGTAAATACGCTGAACCTTATCCAGTATATGCATGACAAGTACTATTACGAGGCAGAGGAAATGGCTCTTATCGATACGGATGTACGCCGTACGTTCGCAACGGGTATTGCCGGATTCTCGCACGTTGTTGACTCACTCTCGGCAATCAAATATGCAAAGGTTAAGGTTATCCGTGACGAGGACGGCATTGCCGTTGACTTCGACACGCAGGGCGACTTCCCGCGTTACGGTAACGATGATGACCGTGCTGACGATATTGCAGTATGGCTTCTTAAGACCTTCCTTGATATGATTAAGAAACGCCACACCTACCGCGATTCCGAGCCGACAACCTCGATTCTTACAATCACATCGAACGTTGTATACGGTAAGGCTACAGGCTGCATGCCCGACGGCAGACGTGCCGGCGAGCCGCTTTCGCCCGGTGCAAACCCGAGCTACGGCGCAGAAAAGAGCGGTCTGCTTGCATCGCTTAACTCCGTTGCGAAGCTTCCCTATGAATGGGCGCTTGACGGTATTTCGAATACGCAGACAATCAGCCCCGACGCACTCGGTCATAACGAGGGCGAGCGTGTTGACAATCTTGTTCAGGTTCTGGACGGATACTTCAACCAGGGTGCACATCATCTGAACGTAAACGTGTTCGGAACGGAAAAGCTTATCGACGCAATGGAACATCCGGAAAAAGAAGAATATGCAAACTTCACAATCCGTGTTTCCGGCTATGCAGTTAAGTTTATCGACCTTACCCGCGAGCAGCAGATGGACGTTATCTCCAGAACCTGCCACAAATCAATGTAATTTAAGCCTGAGGCGAATTATTCTGCTCAGTCTGACGAAAAAGTCCGGAAAAGTCCGGGCTTTTTCTTTGTTTAGTGAATAATACTTGACTGCTATAATTTGGTATGGTATGCTGTAAATGAGAATATGTAACAGGAGGTCGGTTAAGTGATGAAAAAATGTCTGTTGGTCAGCTTGATTTTTTGTTTTTCTCTTTTGGGATTCATACATGCTGATGCACAAAATGCAGATGTTTCGGCTGCACCGTGGCAGATAAAAATTGACGGGCAATTTGTCAATAACAGCGAATATCCCTTTCTGGTGCACAGAGATATATTGTATTTGCCTTTGTATTACGAAATGTGCGAGTTTATGGGATTGGAAACACATTATGGAAAATTTGGGTACGGTGCGACGCCTGTGTATCGCTTTTACGCGGGCAACAGCAAAAAGGAACGCCGAAAGCTGCCTGACATTGCAAACGAAAAGAGCACCGGTATAAATCAGAATACGGCGCAGATTGCAGAGTATGATGTTTATATTTTGAGCGAAAAGTACGACAGCGTGAAAGAAGAGTATCCGATATTAAATTTCGAAGGCATTACATATATTCCATTGACGTGGGATATATCGGCAAGGCTGCTCGACTGGGACTGCTCACTTGACGCTGCTGTCGGGCAATACACAATAAATACCCAAAACGCAACGCGCCCCCAAATTGATTACATGAATTATTGGAACACATCACCAAACAGAGGGAGCAGAGAGAGGTTTATTTACGGAAAAAATTTTTATGTTCAGTATCCGTCAACTGCGTTCGGCGGCATCGGAGATTTTGCCTATGCAAGAAGCGGAGCAGATGAAATAAGGTTTAATTTGGGTGATGAATTAAGTAAAACAAAGATTACAAGCTTTGGCGCTCAAAAAAATCCCGAAAACTATAAATCAAATTTTCTCACGGATAGTACCCCGTTGTTTGACGGAAGATATCTTACACTTATATGCTACGGCGGGGGAGAACATTATTTAATAAGTGTGGATATGGTGGAAGGAAAGCTGATTGAGGTTTCAAGCCTGCAAAAATTCTTAAAGTGATAATCCGGAGCCGCACAGACTGTCCGAAAAGTCCGGTATGGCAGAGTCAGTCAACGTTCATATCCCCGTATTCCGTAAAAAATATGTCTGCTAACAGCAAAAAAAGTGTTGACAAGCGTTTTTTTCTGTGTTAGCATATAAGCAAATAAATTATTAAGGAGAAAAAAGATGAGCATTCTTGTTTTTGCAGCTGCATATTATTACTTTTACTTTATGTGCACTAAAAGTAAAAGTGATTTTTGCTGCAATTAAAAAGGGCGCTGATTTTTTGAATTGACTTACAGCTCCGCAGTGATTATCACTGCGGAGCTTATTTTTTTGAATCGGAGGAATCAAAAATGATTATTGCAGTAAAAAATAACGCACCAAAGGAACAGTTTGACAATCTTGTATCATGGCTTGAAGGGCAGAACGTCCGCGTTCATGTGTCGAACGGTGATTATGTTACGGTTCTCGGACTTGTCGGCGATACAAGCCGCATTGACACGGAGCTTTTGCAGGGGCTTGACATTGTTTCAAGCGTAACGCGCATCAGCGAACCGTACAAAAACGCCAACAGAAAATTTCATCCGCATGACACTGTGGTTAAGGTAAACGACGAGGTGTCAATCGGCGGCGATAAATTCGCCGTAATCGCAGGTCCGTGCTCGGTTGAAAGCGAGGAGCAGATTATCAGCGTTGCAAAAAGCGTTAAGGCTGCCGGGGCAAATCTTCTGCGCGGCGGCGCGTTCAAGCCGAGAACCTCGCCCTACGATTTCCAGGGACTTCGCGCAGAGGGACTGAAGCTTCTGCTTGAAGCAAAAAAAGAAACCGGCATGCCGATTGTGACGGAGATTATGAATGCCGATCATCTTCCGCTTTTTGAGGATGTTGACGTTATTCAGGTCGGCGCGAGAAACATGCAGAACTTCGAAATGCTTAAGGAGCTCGGCAAAACAAAGAAGCCGATTCTTATAAAGCGCGGACTTGCAAACACACTTAAAGAGCTTCTGATGAGCGCGGAATATGTTATGTCGGAGGGGAACGAAAACGTTATCCTCTGCGAGCGCGGAATAAGAACCTTTGAAACCTACACAAGAAACACGCTTGATATTTCGGCTGTTCCGCTGCTTAAGGAGCTGAGCCACCTTCCGATAATTGTTGACCCCAGCCATGCAAGCGGCATTTCAAGACTGGTTAAGCCGCTGGCGCTTTCGGCAGCTGCGGCAGGCGCGGACGGCGTTATGATTGAGGTTCACAATGACCCGCAGCACGCTCTCTGCGACGGCGCACAGTCGCTTACTCCCGAGCAGTTCGCCGACACAGCAAAGGGAATCAGAAGCGTGCTTGCGGCAATCAGGGAAGCATAAAAGGAGTGAGTTGAAATGGGATTTACCGTCGGGATTGCAGGCTTGGGACTTATGGGCGGCTCGCTTGCAAAGGCGTTTCACGCACAGGAGGATATTCAGGTACTCGGATTTGACCGCGACGAAACGGTGCTTTCACGCGCAAAGCTGCAGGAGGCAACGGACGGCTGCCTGACTGAGGAAAACATCTCCGAATGTGATTATATTTTCATTGCGCTCTATCCGAAAGCAACAATCGAATTTGTTGAAAAAAACGCGCCGTATATCGGGAAAAACACGGTTGTTGTCGATTGCGCAGGAACAAAACGCGCAGTTTGCGAAAGCTGCTTTGCGGCGGCAAAAAAACACGGCTTCCGCTTCATCGGAGGTCACCCGATGGCAGGAACGCAGTTCTCGGGCTTCCGCTATTCGCGTGCGTCCATGTTCGACAAGGCGAATATGATTCTCGTTCCCGATAAGGATGAAAAAATCGAAACGCTTGAAGCGCTTAAGGCGCTGCTAGTAAAAATCGGGTTTAGGGGAATAACGATAACAACGGCGGAGCAGCATGATGAGATAATTGCATTCACATCGCAGCTGGCGCATGTTGTGTCCAACGCGTATGTGAAAAGCCCCAATGCAAAAATTCACAAGGGCTTTTCAGCCGGAAGCTACCGCGATTTAACGCGTGTTGCACGCCTGAATGCCGAAATGTGGACGGAGCTTTTTCTGGAAAACGGCGATAATCTCGCAAATGAAATCGACTGCATTGTGTCGGAGCTGAAAAAGTACAGCGCGGCAATCAAAAAGAATGACGCGGACAAGCTTTGTGCGCTTCTTGCGGAAGGCTCAAAATTAAAGGAAAGTATTGATTGATATGAAGAAAGTTACCGTTGAAGCAACCGGGAAATATGATATTATAATAGGAAAAGATATAATCGGGAAAATCGGGGAATATGCCGCGGAGTGCATAAAACCGTGCAAGTGCATTATCGTCAGCGATGACAATGTTGCGCCGCTTTATCTCGGCGCCGTTCAAAAATCGCTTAACGAAAGCGGATTTGAAGCCGATTGCTATGTGATTCCGCACGGGGAACAGTCCAAAAACCTTGAAAACTTCGGAAAAATTCTGAATTATCTTGCCGAAAACCGCTTTTCGCGGAGTGATGCGGTTATCGCGCTCGGCGGCGGAGTTGTCGGCGATTTGGCAGGCTTCTGCGCAGCGGCTTACATGCGCGGAATTGATTTTATTCAGATTCCGACCTCGCTTCTTGCGGCGGTGGATTCCTCCGTCGGCGGCAAAACAGCCGTTGACCTTGACTGCGGAAAAAATCTTGCCGGCGCATTTCATCAGCCGAAGCTTGTGCTGTGCGACTACGGCGTTTTGGAAACGCTTCCGGAAAGCTTCTTTTCGGACGGCATGGCGGAGGTTATCAAATACGGATTTATCGGCGATAAAAAGCTCATTGAGATTTTAGAGGGCAATATAACGGATAAAATGGAAGAGGTCATCACGCGCTGCGTGGAGAAAAAGCGCGATATTGTGTGCGAGGACGAGTTTGAAAGGGGAACACGCAAGCTTTTGAACTTCGGGCACACAATCGGACACGCGGTCGAGCTTTCAACGAACTATACGCTGCCGCACGGTCACGCGGTGGCAATCGGGATGCATATTATGACAAATGCTTTCGTAAAGCGGGGAAAATGCGCTGCGGACTGCATTTCGCGCCTTGACGCATTGCTTGAAAAATATAATCTGCCGAAATCGTGCAATATTGACGTTCAAACGCTTTTTGAAGCGGCGAAAAGCGACAAAAAGCGCAGCGGAAAAAGCATTGATATTGTGACGCCGACAGAAACGGGGCACTGCGTTATCATGAAAACCGATGTTGATGAGCTTGAAAAAATAATTGCAGCCGGAATTGAGAAATAAAGGGATGTGAAGAGCTTGGCTTCTGAAAAAACTGTAACATTGAAACCGAAATGCTTCGGCGGAACGGTCGCGGCGCCGCCGTCAAAATCGGCGGTGCACAGGCTGCTGATATGCGCGGCGGCATCGGAAGAACAGACGCGGATTCGGTGCGCTGCCGTTTCGGAGGATATTGAAGCTACAATGCGCTGCCTGCGCGCACTGGGCGCCGATATAGAGGTGTGCGGAGAGTATATAACCGTGAAAAGCGGACTGCGGCTCGGCGGAGCAGCCGTCTGCGACTGCGGAGAAAGCGGATCAACGCTCCGCTTTATGCTTCCGCTGGCGGCGGCACTCGGAACGGAAGCGGAGTTTGTCGGGAAAGGGCGGCTTTCCAAACGCCCGATAAAGCCGCTGTGCGATGCAATGGGCGGCAGCGGAGTTTGGTTTTCGGGCGAATGCCTGCCGCTGAAAATAAAGGGCAGCATGAAAAACGGCAGTTTTCCGGTTCGTGCGGACGTCAGCTCACAGTTTATAACAGGGCTTTTGCTTGCGCTTCCGCTGTGCGGCGGAGAAAGCGAAATATTTCTTGAGGGGCGCGCCGTTTCAGCCCCGTATATCGATATAACGACCGACATTCAGAAAAAATTCGGCGTTGATATCACAAAAACCGAAACGGGATATAAAATACAAGGTCAAAAATACGTTTCCCCCCGTGAAATAAGCGCGGAGGGCGATTATTCAAATGCGGCATTCTGGCTTGTTTCGGGAACGGCGGCGGAAAAGCCCGTCCGCTGCACGGGGCTGGATTCCGAAACAAAGCAGGGCGACAGAGAAATAATAACGGCGCTGCGCTCTATGGGTGCGGATATTAAAGAAAGCGGCACAGAGGTCACCGTCATCCCCGGCAGACTTCACGCAGCCGAAATTGACGGCGAAAACATTCCCGACCTTATCCCCGTGCTCTCGGTTGCCGCTTGCCGCGCAACCGGAAAAACGGTGATAAAAAACACTGCGCGGCTGAGACAAAAGGAAAGCGACAGGGTTGAATCCACCGTGCGGCTGATTCGCGCGCTCGGCGGAAAGATAAGAGCAGGGGAGAATTACATGGAAATCGAAGGCTGCGGCATCCTGCGCGGCGGAACGGCGGAAGCCTTCGGCGACCACAGAATTGCGATGAGCGCGGCTGCCGCGTCGGTATTCTGCGAAAACGAGGTTACAGTAATCGGTGCGGACGCGGTCAATAAATCTTACCCGACGTTTTTTGAGGAATTTGATAAGCTGGGCGGAGGTGTTGTGAAATGAGTTTTTCATTCGGAGATAACATAAGAATAACTGTGTTCGGTCAGTCGCACTCGGCAGCAATGGGCGTTGTGATTGAAGGACTTCCGGCAGGCTTTGAGCCGGACGAAGGCAAGCTCGCCGCCTTTATGAGCCGCCGCGCCCCGGGGCGTGACAAGCTTTCAACTCCGCGAAAGGAAGCGGACAGCGTTAAATTTATCTCGGGCTTGGTGAACGGAAAAACCTGCGGCGCACCGCTTTGCGCCATGATTGAGAACACCAACACGCGTTCGGCGGATTATGACGAGCTGCGCGATGTGCCGCGCCCGTCCCATGCGGATTTTGCGGCATGGGCAAAGTTCGGCGAAAACCGCGATGTGTCGGGCGGAGGACAGTTCTCCGCAAGACTGACGGCGCCCTTATGCATTGCCGGGGGGATGTGCATGCAGCTGCTCGAAAAAGAGGGCATATTTATCGGAACGCACATTGCGGCAGTGGGAAGCGTGCACGATTCACTGTTTGACCCCGTGAACGTTTCACCGACCGATTTTCCGACAGGAAAGGATTTTCCCGTACTGGACGATGCCGCAGGGGAAAAAATGCAGAAGCTGATTCTTGACGCGCGCGCCGACGGTGACAGCGTGGGCGGCGTTGTTGAATGTGCGGTGTGCGGCATGAAGCCGGGCTACGGCGACGCACTTTTCGGCGGTATGGAGGGCAAAATTTCCTCCGCGGTGTTTGCTGTTCCGGCAGTGAAAGGAATTGAATTCGGAAGCGGCTTTTCCGCGGCGGAGAAGCGCGGCTCCGAGAATAACGACGCATTTGAAATAAGGAACGGCGGCATAGCAACCGTTACGAACAATCACGGCGGAATCCTCGGCGGAATAACCTCGGGAATGCCAATCATTTTCCGCGCTGCATTCAAGCCTACGCCGTCAATTGCGAAAACGCAGCAAAGCGTGTCGCTCAGCGGCGGAAAAAACGTTGCTCTGAATATAAAAGGAAGGCATGACCCGTGCGTTGTGAAGCGCGGCACGGTTTGCATAGAAGCTGCTGCGGCAATCGCCGTCTATGATATTTATAAGAAAGGAACGAAGTGAAATGAATCTTGAAGACTGCAGAAGCAAGATCGACTCCATCGACAAGGAGATGGTAAGGCTTTTTTGTGAAAGAATGGATGCTGCGCAGAACATTGCGGAATATAAAAAGGAAAACAACATGAACGTTTACGACAGTGAACGCGAAAGAAAGCTTCTCGACAGCGTTGAGGAAAATGCAGGCGAAAAGTACGGCGATTATGCGCGCCGCCTTTACGGCTCAATGCTTGAGCTGAGCCGCGCATATCAGAGCGGTATTCTGAATCCCCCGTGCGAAATTTCAAAGCGCATAAACGCTGCCGTTAAGGAAACTCCGCAGCTTTTCCCGGAAAAGGCGGTTGTTGCGTGCCAGGGAATTGAGGGGGCATATTCGCTGCTTGCGTGCGAAAAGCTTTTCAAAAAGCCGTCGGTTATGTTCTGCCAGACCTTTGAGGATGTGTTCCGCGCGGTTGACGGCGGACTGTGCCGCTACGGTGTTGTACCGCTTGAAAACAGCAGCGCAGGCTCGGTCAATCAAATATACTCTCTTATGTCGGAGTATAAATTCAGCATTGTGAGAAGCACGAAAATGCAGGTGGGGCATTGCCTGCTTGCGAATAAGGGAACGGAAAAGAAAAATATCCGCGAGATTTATTCTCATCCGCAGGCAATCAGCCAGTGCAGCGAATTTCTCGGTTCGCTCGGTGACGGAGTGAAAATAATCCCCTGCGAAAACACCGCCGTTGCGGCGAAAAAGGTTGCCGATTCCAAAAGAAACGACGCGGCTGCGCTTGCCTCCGCACAGTGCGCCGCGCAGTACGGGCTTGAGGTCGTTGAAAGCCTTGTGCAGAATACCGCGAATAATTATACAAGATTCATCTGCTTTTCGAAAAATACCGAAATTTATCCCGGCGCGGACAGAACGAGCCTGCTCATCAGAACGCAGCACCGTGCCGGAGCGCTCTACAGCGTTATTGCGCAGTTCTATGCGCTCGGCATAAATATCATCAAGCTTGAAAGCCGCCCGATTCCCGAAAGCGATTTCGAGTTCATGTTCTATTTCGATATTGAAGTTTCCGTTTACTCGGGCGTTTTGAATAAAATCATGAATCAGCTTGAACGCTCGCTCGGAAGCGGAAACGTTAAGTATCTCGGAAGCTACAGGGAAGCGTGAAAAATATGCGAATTTATCTGATTGCAAAAAAACTTTCACATTCGTTTTCACCGCTGATTCACAGCCGCCTTGCCGGTTATTCCTACGGCTTGCAGGAGCTTGCGGAAAACGAGCTCTCGGAGTTTATGGAAAAGCGTGATTTTGACGGGCTTAACGTCACCATTCCGTACAAGCAGACGGTTATTCCCATGCTTGACGAAATATCGGAGGAGGCGCGGCAGATAGGCGCGGTGAACACAATTAAGAACAGCGGCGGCAGGCTTTGCGGATATAACACCGATTATTACGGATTCTGCCGCATGGCGCAGAAAGCCGGGGTTTCGTTTGAAGGAAAGCGCGTGACGGTTATCGGCAGCGGCGGCGCGTCGAAAACGGCGGTATATGCCGCAAAAAAGCACGGTGCGTCAGAGGTGCGCGTGCTTTCCCACCGCGACAATGACGCAGGGAATATTGCCCCGTTTAAGGACGCTGAAATAATCGTGAACACAACGCCCGTCGGCATGTTCCCGGACACGGGGAAATCTCCCGTTTCGCTCGATGATTTTGATAAGTGCGAGGCTGTGCTTGACCTTATCTATAACCCGGCACGGACGGCAATTCTCCTCAGCGCGGAAAAAAGGGGGATAAAGCATTCAAACGGACTTTCAATGCTTGTTGCGCAGGCAAGCGCGGCGGCGGAGATTTTCACGGGCATACCCTCCGATGAAAAAAAGGCGGACGCGGTGGAAAAAGAAATCCGCGCAATGACGGAAAACATCGTGCTTGTGGGAATGCCGGGCTGCGGCAAAACAACAATCGGAAAGATGGCTGCGGCAAAGCTCGGCAAAACGTTTTATGATATTGACGAGGAGATTGCGAAGGACGGGATGCATCCGTCCGAGATTATCAAAAAACACGGAGAAGCAGAGTTTAGGCGCATCGAGACCGAAAAATGCCGCGAAATATGCAAAAAAAGCGGCTGTGTGATTTCAACGGGCGGCGGCGCAGTCACTGCATCGGAAAATGCGGATATTCTCCGCCAGAACGGCGCGGTTATATTCATTGACCGCCCCGTGTGCGAGCTTGCAACCGATAACAGACCGCTCTCGCGCGGCGGCTCCGCGCTTGACGAAATGTACGAAAAGCGGCTGCCGATGTATAATTCAGTGTGTGATGAACGCGTGCGCGGCGCAAAGGAAAAGAAAGAAACGTGCCGCCGCGTTATCGAAGCGGCTGAGAGGAGCTTTGAAAAATGAAAAAAATTCTTGTTATAAACGGACCGAATCTGAATATGCTCGGAATACGCGAGCCGGATATTTACGGAAAAAGAACATATAACGACCTTTTGGAGTATATAAAAAAAGCCGCCCCCGATTACGGGGCGGAGGTTGATTTTTACCAGTCCAACCATGAGGGCTGCATTGTTGACGAGCTTCAGCGCGCATATGGGAAGTATGACGGAATCATAATAAATCCCGCTGCATACACGCATACAAGCGTTGCAATTGCGGACGCGGTCAAGGCAATCGGAATCCCGACTGTTGAGGTTCACATTTCGGATGTGAACGAAAGGGAAGAATTTCGGAAAATATCCTATGTTTCCGCGGCGGCAAAGGCAACGATATGCGGCGAGGGCTTTGACGGATATATTCACGCGCTGAAAATTTTAACCGAATAATACCTTAACCGGTTTGCGGCTTTCGTAGCGGTAATACGCTTCGAAGCCGCATTTTTTCAGCAGCTTTACCCCGTCCTCAAAGCCCGAATCGATGTTTTCGGGAACATGCGCGTCCGTTCCGATTGTCACAAGCTCGCCGCCCAGCTCACGGTAGCGGCGGACAACGCTTTCGCACGGCATGAAATCGTGAAAAGCGCGGCAAAGGTCGGAGGTGTTTATTTCAAGCGCTTTTCCGCGGTTGATAAGCAGCTTCAGCACGGCTTCCGTTTCGGCGGAGAAATTTTCTATATCGAGCTTTCTTCCGTAAACCCCCGTGATGTATCGCAGCGGCAGCGTCAGATGTGCGCAGACATCAAAATCAGTGTGAATAACCGAATCCTTCAAATCGCGGAAATATGCCGCGGTTATTTTTTTTATTTCCGAATCGGTCATCGCGGAAAAATCAAGCCGCGCAAGGTGCGCTGAGGAATTGTTTATAAACACGTTGTGAACCGACATCAGCACAATGTCAAAATCCGCCGCTTTGATTATTCTTTCGGCATAGCCGGGCTTTCGGACAGCTTCCCCCATTTCAATTCCCGCGGTCACGGCAAGTGAATCGGAATATTTTTTGGCAAGCTCTTTTGCCGCTTTTGCCGCCGCAAGCGCATTTCTGTAGGAATTTTCCGTTATGTACGAATCGAGCGCACAATGGTCTGTAAACGCGATGCCACACATTCCCTTTGCGGCAGCCGCGCGGCACATTTCCTCACCGCTTGCGGAGCAATCAGACGAAAATTGTGAATGAACATGCGAATTAAACATGAAAAATGTCACCTCTCACAATATTATAAGCTATTTTTGCAAAAAAATCAATGCGGCGGAAGCACTTTGTAATAATTTAATATGTTTTTAACAATTATGTAAATTATGATTAAGAAATACAAAGAAAACTGCTCCGTCAAACACAAAATATAGTGGCAATCACTGTGATTGGCGGCAGATATTGCCGATTGCGTGCCGCGCGGCATAAAATTTTCGTAATTGTAAAAAAAATTTAAAAAAACTATTGAAATATTCTAAAAAGTATAGTAGAATATATGCATGGTGCAAGAAAGTGCATTAAAGTGCAACAAAGTGGAGGTGAGGAGCTTGTTCGTAGGTGAATATTCGCATAACATTGATTCAAAAGGCAGAATAATCATTCCGGCGCGTTTTCGCGAGCAGCTGGGCGACAGGTTTATCATCACCAAGGGCTTTGAAAACTGCCTTTTCGTTTATCCGATGGAGGAATGGGAAAAGCTTTCGGACAGTCTTTCAAAGCTTCCGTCCAATCAGAAAAGCGCGCGCTTTTTGCAGCGAATGTTTTTATCCGGCGCATCGGAAGCCGAGCCCGACAAACAGGGCAAGGTGCTTATCACTCAGCCTCACAGGGAGCACGCCGGACTTACAAAAGAAGTGACCATAATCGGAGTAAGCAAGCGAGTGGAAATTTGGGACAGCGCAAGCTGGAAGGCTTACGAGGACAGCGAAAACGAAATGTCGCTTGAGGAAGCGGCGGAAAATCTTGAGGAAATTCAGTTCTGAGGAGGAGTTTTCGTTGGCTTTTAATCATGTGACCGTGCTTCTTCATGAAACGGTGGACAGCATCAACGTGAAAAAAGGCGGAGTTTACGCGGATCTGACGCTCGGCGGCGGCGGACATACGGCGCTGATTCTTGAGCGCGGCGGAACGGTTTTCGGAATTGACCGCGATATGACGGCGATTGAAAACGCGCGCGAAAGATTTGCGGACAAGCCGTTTTCGGCTGTGCACGGCAATTTTGCCGACATTGAAAGCATTGCCGACCGGTGCGGAGTTGAAAAGTTTGACGGGATTATCGCCGACCTCGGCGTGTCGTCGCCGCAGCTTGACGACGCACGGCGCGGATTCTCCTACATGCAGGACGCTCCGCTCGATATGAGAATGGATCAGAGCGGAGGAATAACGGCGCGCGATGTTGTCAATTCCTACAGTGAACAGGAGCTCTGCCGCGTGATTTCTTCCTACGGGGAGGAGCGCTGGGCGGCACGAATCGCAAAATTCATTACAGACAGAAGAAAAAACAAAAGTATAGAAACAACACTTGATTTGGTTGACATTATTAAGGCGGCAATTCCGCAGAATGTCCGAAGGGACGGGCCGCACCCGGCGAAACGGACCTTTCAGGCTATACGGATTGAAGTCAACGGAGAGTTGAAAATTCTCGAACAAACAGTGCGCAGCGGTGTTTCACTGCTGAAAAAAGGCGGAAGGATGAGCGTGATAACCTTCCACAGCTTAGAGGACAGAATCATCAAAACAACGTTTGCGGATTTGGCGCACGGCTGCACATGCCCGAAAGATTTTCCGGTGTGCGTGTGCGGGAAAAAAGCGCAGGTTCGCATTATCACAAAAAAACCGATTCTCCCCACGGAGGAGGAAACCGCGGCAAATCCGCGTGCGCGCAGCAGCAAGCTCCGCTGTGCGGAAAAAATTATTTGACTGGAGAAATGGAAATGTATTCAAGAAGCTCGAACGCACTTAAAGATGAATACTATACATACGAGCCGCCGAAGAAAAACGGCAGTATAAAAAAAGGAAAAAGAAGCTCCGCAAAAATAAGCCCCGTGAATGAGGAAATGCGCGCGAAACAGGTGCAGCGCGCAAAGAAGCTGATGCTTCGGGGCAAGCTTCGGAAGCAAAAGATTGTTGCAACGGTATCGCTTGTTTCGTCAATGGCTTTTCTGCTGCTTTTCAGATATGCAACAATTGCAAAGGAATTCAGCACGCTTACCGAAGCGAAAAACGAGCTTGCCGGAATCAGCGCACAGGTTGTTGAAAAGCAGATGGAGGCGGAGGGAAACGTTGACCCGAAAAGGATTGAACAGGAGGCGGAGCGCCTCGGACTTTCGCAGCCGACAAAGGATCAGATTAAATATATTTCGCTCGGAAACAAGGATAACGGCGAAGTTCTCAAATCGGAAAACAAGAACGCGGTGAGCGCATTTATTAACCGCCTTGCGGGAATACTGGAGTATTTGTATTAATATAATAGATAACGGCACGGACGCGACTGCTTCGCAATCGCAGGGCATCACTAAGGGAAAGTGGCAGCAGCACAATATGCCATTATCCCTTTTTGTGTCTGAAAGGGCAGCAGGGATGCATTCGTTGAAAACGCATTGCCGGAGGATGATATTGTAATGGCAGAAAAGCGATATTCGTTGAAAAAAAGAATCAGGGTTATGACGGCATGCTTCATGGCAGGCGTGCTGGTTTTGGTTTTGCGCCTTGTCTGGATTCAGTTTATCAAGGGTGCAAAATATAAAACGCTCGCCGCCGAGCAGCAAACGCGTGACAGCGCAATTTCGGCAAAGCGCGGCAGCATATATGACAGGAACATGAAGGTGCTTGCGCAAAGCGCCTCGGCAGAAAGAATAACGATAAATCCGCAGGAGATAAAAAAAGCCAAAAATGCCGGAAAAGTTACAAAGGCGCTTGTGAGCGTTTTGGGAGCTGACCGCAGCGCTGTCAAGGCAAAAATCGCAAAAACCGACCGCCAGTCGGAGGTTATTGCAAAACAGGTTGAAAAAAGCAAGGCGGATAAGCTGAGAAAAATGAATCTCACCGGCATTCACTTTGAAGAGGATACGAAAAGATATTATCCGTACGGCTCGCTGGCATGTCAGGTAATCGGCTTTACCGGGGCGGACAGTCAGGGACTTGAGGGGCTTGAGAACGTGCTCGATGATGAACTGAGCGGCGTTGACGGCAGAGTTGTTGTTGCAAAGGACGTGCGCAACACGGAAATGCCCTTTAAATACGAAAACTATATTGAAGCGCAGGACGGAAAGGGCGTTGTCCTGACCATAGACGAGGTTATTCAGCATTACACCGAAAAGCATTTGCAGGAGGCATATGACGAAAACCTTGTCGGCAACGGCGGCGCGGCAATCGTGATGAATCCGAAAACGGCTGAGGTGCTGGCAATGGCAGTCGTTCCCGGATATGACCTTAACGATCCGCAGACTATAACCGATGACTTGCTTTTGTCGCAGCTCGACGCGAAAAATCTTGAGGGCGACGATTACACAAAGGCTTACCGCGAGGCTGTTACGAAAATGTGGCGAAACAAGGCGGTTGTCGATTCGTACGAGCCCGGTTCAACGTTTAAGACGATTGTTGCGTCCTCCGCATTGGAGGAGGGCGTTGCCACACTTGAGGATCAGTTCACCTGTAACGGTGTGCGCCGCGTGGCAAACCGCGAAATTCACTGCTGGCTGCACCGCGGTCACGGAACCGAGAGCTTCACGCAGGGCGTTATGAATTCCTGCAACCCCGTGTTTATGGAGCTTGGCTCGCGCCTCGGGGCGGATGCGTTTGCAAAATATTATAAAGCCTTCGGGCTGACGGAAAAAACGGGCTTCACAATTCCCGGAGAATCCGCAGGGTCATTTCACCAAACGCTCGGCCCGGTTGACCTTGCAACAAGCTCGTTCGGGCAGACGTTTACCATAACGCCGCTTCAGCTGATAAGCGCTGTTTCCGCAGTCGTGAATGGCGGAAACCTTATGAAGCCGCAGATTATAAAGGCTTATACCGACAGTGACGGAAAAATAACGAAAACGTTTGAGCCGGAGCTTGTGCGCAGCGTTATCTCCGAGCAGACAAGCGCCACAATGCGCACAATCCTTGAAAAGGTTGTTGCGGAGGGCACCGGCAAGGGCGCATATGTGAACGGCTTCAGAATCGGCGGAAAGACCGGTACAAGCGAAAAGCTTCCGCGAAAAAGCGGAAAATATATCGCGTCCTTTGTCGGCTTTGCGCCGGCGGATGATCCCGAAATAATCTGCCTGATGCTTATTGACGAGCCGAATGCCGGTCCCACCGGCGGCGGCGCGGTTGCAGCTCCGGCAGTCGGAAAAATAATTCAGGATGTTCTGCCGTATCTCGGATACGCTCCGCAGTATGCGCAGGGCAAGGAAGAAACAATTTCGGTTGACGTTCCGTCAATTGAAAAGCTGACGGTTGAAGAAGCAAAGGCTGCCGTTGAAAAAGTCGGACTGACGATAAAGCTTAAGGGCAGCGGCGATGTTGTTAAAAATCAGATTCCCAAGGCAGGAACAAAGCTGCATAAGGGCTCGGTTGTGCTTGCATACACCGAGAAGAGCGGCACGGGCGATATAACGCCTGTTCCCAATGTTATGGGAATGACATACGAAAATGCGAAGAAAACACTCGAAAACGCCGGGCTTGTTATAAAGCTTGACGGAAATACTGCCGAAAGCGACCTCGGAGCGGATGCAATTGCCGTTTCGCAGAGTCCCGATTCAAAGGCGGAGGTTGCCTCCGGTACGGCGGTATATGTGAAATTTGTACAAAGGGAATCAGACTGACGGAGGTGCGGCATGAAGCTTGGTAAAATTGTTCAGAGTATTTCGCAGAATATCGGCAGCGCGGCGAACATTGAGATAACGGGTATCGCATATGATTCGCGCGCGGTTAAACCGGGGTATTTGTTTATTGCAATACGCGGATTTGAAACCGACGGTCATAAATACATTCAAAATGCAATTGAAAACGGCGCGGCTGCCGTCATCGGTGAATCGGATGCAGCGTGTGACTGCCCTTATATAAAATGTGAGGATTCACGCAGGGCGATGGCTCTTGCCGCAGCGGAGTTTTACGGTCATCCCGAGCGCAGACTGAAAATAATCGGCATCACGGGAACGAACGGAAAAACAACCACAACATATCTTATAAAACAGATTCTCAACCTTAAAGGCGAACGGTGCGACCTTATCGGAACAAATCATATAATCGTCGGAGAAGATGTGCGCGAAAGCATTCACACAACGCCTGAATCGCTCGATTTGTTTCGTCTGTTTTCGGAAATGGCTGAGAGCGGCGGGAAATATGTTGTGATGGAGGTTTCAAGCCACTCGCTCGCGCTTGAACGCGTTTACGGAATTGAGTTTGAAACGGCGGTTATCACAAATATCACCCAGGATCATCTTGATTTTCATAAAACCATGGACGCATATGCCGCGGCAAAGGCAAAGCTTTTCACAATGAGCAAAACCGCCGCCGTTAATGCGGACGACAGCTATAAGGATGTTATTCTGAAAGCGGCAAAGGGCCCTGTGATAACCTATGCAATCGACGCGGAAGCCGATGTCCGCGCAGAAAATCTTAAAATGAGCGGCAGAGGCGTTATTTTCGATTTGGTATATAAAAACGCGCGCAGGGAAATGCGCCTCGGAATCCCGGGCAGATTCTCCGTTTATAATGCGCTTGCGGCAATCTGCGCCTGCAAAAATATCGGGATAAGCGATTCCGACATTGAAAAAGGACTTGTGCTTGCAAAGCCCGTTAAGGGAAGAATCGAGGTTATGCATATAAATACACCCTACACCGTGATTATCGACTATGCTCACACACCGGACGGCGTTGAAAACATAATTTCCGCGGTGCGCGGCTTTGCAAAAAAGAGAATCATCACGGTTATCGGCTGCGGCGGAAACCGCGACGCGGCAAAACGCCCGAAAATGGGGCATATTGCCGAGGAGCTTTCCGATATTGCAATAATCACAAGCGACAATCCGCGCTGCGAGGATCCGATGGAAATAATCCGCGGGATACTTGCGGGAATGAAAAAGGATAATCATATTGTAATCGAAAACCGCCGCGAGGCGATAAAAAAGGCGATGGAGATTGCCGAAGAGGACGATATAATCATCCTTGCCGGAAAAGGGCATGAAACATATCAGGAGATAAATCATGTCAAGCATCATTTTGACGAGCGCGAGGTCGTTAAGGAAATTCTAAAAACTCTTTAGGACGTGAGATAAATGTGGATAAAGGCATGTGTGATAAGCTTTGTTATAGCCGCTGTTTTTGAGCCGCTGCTTATACCCTTTTTAAGAAAGCTGAAATTCGGGCAGACAATTCTGGAGGACGGCCCGTCATGGCACGAAAAAAAGCAGGGCACGCCCACAATGGGCGGCATCGGGTTCATTTTGTCAACAACGGCGGCTTCGCTCCTGTTTGTCAGGAGCGCACGCGGAACGGGAATTCTTCTGTGCGGAGTGCTTTTCGGCGCAATCGGATTTCTTGACGACTACATAAAGGTCATAAAAAAACATAACAAAGGACTTTCCGCCGGGCAGAAGTTTTCGCTTCAGACGGTGGTCAGCCTTGCATATGCACTGTATTTGTATTTTGCGTTTAACCAGACCGAAACGCTGCTTCCGTTTTTCGGAAGGAGCATTGACCTCGGAATATTTTACATTCCGTTTGTTATGCTTGTGCTGCTTGCAACTTCAAACAGCGCAAATCTTACCGACGGGCTTGACGGGCTTGCCGCAAGCGTCGGAACAATTGTCGCGGTGTTTTTCGCGGCTGCATGTCACATGCTGCCCGGTCACGGTGACGGCAGCATAATCTCGGCGGCGCTCGCAGGCGGTCTTTTGGGATTTCTGATTTATAACGCCTACCCCGCAAAGGTGTTCATGGGCGATACCGGCAGCCTGTTCATCGGCGGAATGATAGCCGCCGTCAGCATCAGCGCCGGAATGGAGCTTTTCATAATAATAAGCGCTTTTGTGTTCCTGTTCGAAGCGCTCAGCGTTATCATTCAGGTATCGGTCTACAAAAAAACGAAAAAACGCGTATTTAAAATGGCGCCCGTGCATCATCATTTCGAAATGTGCGGCTGGAAGGAAACAAAGGTCGTTGCAGTGTTCAGCCTTATCACGGCGGCGCTGTGCGCAATCAGCTATTTTGCATTATAAGGTGGTTTGAAATATGGCAGACGGAGCAAGGAAAAACAGAACATCGGAGCGTGTTGATTTCATTCTTCTTATGGTAATTGTAACGCTGCTTCTGTTCGGGCTGATAATGCTTTTCTCGGCAAGCTCGCCGCGTGCGCTCGATTCCGGGAATATCTACTCCGTCATATTAAAGCAGGGCGCGCTTGCAATCATCGGCTGCGCAGGAATGTTTCTAACGGCAAATTTTGACTATCACAGATATAAAAAGATGTCGCGTCTGATTATGGTCGGAACGCTTGTAATCATGTATATCGTTCCAATAATCGGGTTTGCGTCCCACGGGGCAACGCGGCAGATTTCAATCGGACCGATAAGCTTTCAGCCGTCTGAGCTGGCAAAGTTTGCGCTTGTGATTTATTTTGCGTCGCGCTTTTCAACGCGGCAGACAGCGGATTTGCAGCACGACACGAAAAACGTTATGAAATGCGTCGGCGTTGTCGCACTGTATATCGGTGCGTGTGCGCTTCAGAGCCATATGTCGGCGGCGGTTGTGCTTGCCGGAATCAGCCTGATGATGATGATTGCCGCCGGGCTTCCGCTTAAGTATCTTTACTGGGTAGGCGCTGCCGGAGTTGCGGGCTTTGCATTTATGGCAATGGAGAGCTACCGCCTTGACAGATTCCGCGCGCTTTTTAATCCGTTTAAGTACAGAAAGGGAATCGGCTGGCAGATTATTCAGTCGCTCTATGCAGTGGGCAGCGGCGGACTTTTCGGTCTCGGTCTCGGGCAGTCAAGGCAAAAATATCTCTATCTGCCCGAAGCTCATAACGATTATATATATGCAATTGTGTGCGAGGAGCTGGGATTTGTCGGCGCAGTCGCGGTAATTGCACTGTTCGTGCTTTTCGTGTGGCGCGGAATGAGCATTGCGCTTAAAGCAAAGGATAAGCTCGGAACGCTGATGGCTTTCGGAATAACCTCAATTGTCGGCGTGCAGATGCTCATAAACATCGGCGTTGTGCTTTCCGTCCTTCCGTCAACGGGTATGCAGCTTCCGTTTTTCAGCTCGGGCGGAACATCGCTGATTGTTATGCTCACGGGCATGGGAATACTTCTTAATATATCGAGAACAAGCAAAATCAAAAAAATGTAGGGCGTGAATATTTTATGAAAATATTACTCAGCGGCGGCGGAACCGCCGGTCATATCAACCCGGCAATCGCAATTGCGAACTATATCAGGCAGCGCTGCCCCGAATGTGAAATCCTTTTTGTCGGCACGCGCAGCGGTCTTGAACGAAAGCTCGTCCCCAAGGCGGGGTACGATATACGATATATCGAGGTCAAGGGGCTTAAACGCAGCCTTTCGCCCGAAAATTTCAAGGTGCTTGCCGAATATATCACAAGCATCAGGGCTTCAAAGCGCATATTGCGCGAATTTCGCCCCGACGCGGTAATCGGCACGGGGGGATATGTTTGCGCGCCGGTTGTTAAGGCGGCGTCATCAATGAAAATTCCGACGGTTATTCATGAACAGAATGTTTTCCCGGGGCTTGCAATCAAAATGCTTTCGCGCCGTGCGGATATAACGGCAATCAGCTTTGCGGAAACCGAGAAGATGATGCATGCAAAGAGATTTGTGCTCACGGGGAATCCGCTCCGCCCGGGCATTTTCAACAAATGCGACAAGGAAGCCGTGCGCAAATCGTTCGGCTTTGACGATAAGCCGATTGTGCTTATGTTCGGCGGCTCGCTCGGCGCGGAAAAGCTTGACGACGCGCTTGAAAAAATGCTTGCCGAGGGAATCGGCGGCTTCAACCTCATAGCGGCAACCGGTGAAAGATATTACGATAAAATCCGAAAGGATTTAACCGAAAAGGGAATTGATATTTCAAAGCTCGGAAATCTTGCCCTGCTTCCTTATATTTATAATATGGAAGAGGTTTTCGGCGCGGCAGACCTTGTTGTGTCACGCGCAGGGGCAATAACAGTGAGCGAAATAACTGCGCTCGGGAAAGCCGCCGTGCTTATCCCCAGCCCGAACGTTGCGCACAATCATCAGGAATACAATGCGCGTTATCTTGAAAAAAACGGCGCTGCAAGGGTTATCCGCGAAGACGACCTGACGGCGCATCTGCTGCTTAAAACCGTCCGTGAAATCCTTTCGGACGGCGAAAAGCTTTCGCAGATGAAGAAAAATTCCGCGGCAATCGGAATTACCGATGCATGCGAAACAATATATAACGAGCTGATGAAGCTCATCTGACCAATCACCATGCCGCACCCGAATGCATAGTATGTTATATAGAAATGCATATTTTCATGGGGGTGTGGCTTTGGACGGATATATAATAAACGGCGGCAAAAGGCTTGAGGGCATGGTTCGCGTGCACGGGGCAAAAAATGCGGTTCTTCCGATAATGGCGGCAGCAATCCTTGCCGGAGAAGAATGCCGCATTTACGATTGTCCGCGCCTTTCGGATGTTGAACATACGATTAAAATATTAAATAAGCTCGGATGCCGCGCATCGCTTTCGGGCGATGTGCTAACGGTGGACTCTTCTTCAATTGACAGCTGCGAAATTCCGGAGGAGCTCATGCGCGAATTACGCAGCTCGATAATTTTCCTCGGAGCGCTGTCGGCGCGCATGGGGCGCGCACGGCTTTGTGCACCGGGCGGCTGCGAGCTCGGCAACAGACCGATTGACCTACATATTAAGGCGCTGCGCGAGCTCGGAATGGTTATAAACGAGGATAACGGTTTTCTTGAAGCCGAGGTCGGGCATATGCACAGCGGAGACATTCATTTAAGCTTCCCGTCTGTCGGGGCAACGGAGAATATAATTCTGTCGTGCGTTCAGCTCAGCGGCGAAACAACAATTTCGAATGCTGCAAAGGAGCCCGAAATTGTTGACTTGTGTGATTTTCTCAATAAGATGGGCGCCGATATAAAGGGCGCAGGAACGGAATATATAAGCATAACGGGCGTTGCATCGCTGCATGGTGCGTCGCACAGGATTATTCCAGACAGAATCGTTGCATCCACGCTTATGTGCGCAGCAATGACCACCGGCAGCGAAATCGAGCTGCTCAACGTGCGCGGAGCGCACCTCGGAGCAGTGTCGAATGTGCTTCGCGAGGCAGGTGCGAAAATTGAATTTTTCCGTGATAAAATGTATATCCGTGCCCCGCAGGATATCCGCCCCGTCGATATGATTAAAACGCAGGTTTATCCCGGATTTCCGACCGATTCGCAGTCGGTCACAATGGCGGCGCTGTGCTATGCTTCGGGCACAAGCGTGATTGTCGAGAACGTTTTTGACAGCCGCTATAAGATTATTCCGGAGCTTGCAAAAATGGGAGCAGATATTTTGCAGGACGGGCGCGTTGCAATTATCAAGGGCGGCAGACTGCACGGCGCGCACATAAATGCAATGGATTTGCGCGGCGGCGCTGCACTGACGGTTGCGGCGCTCGGCGCGTCGGGTGAAAGTATTGTCCGAAACGTTCATTATATTGAACGCGGATATGTTGACTTGGATAAAATGCTGGCGCAGCTCGGCGCTGACATAGGGAGGGTTTAGAAGTTGAAGCAAATGATGAAACCGCGCAGGCTTAAACAGCGGCAGAAAAAGCAGCTTGCCGCGCTCACGCTTATTATCATGATTGCCGGAATCTGCGCAATCATGATGCTGACGCCGCTTTTTAATATCACCGAAATAACCGTCAGGGGAAATTCCGTTGTTTCGGATGAGGATATTATCCGCAGCGGCGGAATTGTGCGCGGAATCAATATTTTCAGCGTCAGCCTCGGAAAAGCGGAAAAGGCAATAGAACAGATGGGCTATATCGACGGCGCAAAGCTGCGCCGCCGTTTGCCCGGAGAAATAGAAATAACTGTTGAAGAAGCGGCAGGCGTGGCGTATGTTTCAACCAAAAGCGGTTATATTATTATTACGGCGGACGGAAGAATGATTTCACGCACGGACAGCCCGAACGCTGCCTCCTCCGGCGATAAAAGCGAAGCTGCGGCAAAATCGCTTCCCATAGTTAAAGGGCTTGAAAATGTGAAATACAAGGCGGGCGCAAAGCTCATATGCAGTGATGAAGAAAAGCGCGGCACGCTGATTGAATGTCTTAAGGAGTTTACAAAGGGCGGCTATATTTTCGATATGACGGAAATAAATATATCCGCGCTCTCGGATATAACCTTCGGATATAACGGCGGCAAGCTGACGGTTAAGGTCGGCAGCCCCGAAAAAATAGGCTATAAAATGGAATGCTTCGGTCCGATTCTTGCGGAAATCGGCGACGATCCCTCCGGCTATGTTGACCTTGAACGGCTTACCTACAGAAAAAAACAAGAATAATTTATGAACAATTAAAAATTTTTCTTGAAACTGCGGCAAAATAGGTGTATTATATATAATATATAGGTACAGCTATGCCCGAAAGTTTTTAATTTTAAAGTACATAGAGGAGGAATTCCAATGAGAATGGAATATGCGGACGAGCTCGGCTCGGCACAGAAGATTAAGGTAATCGGCGTCGGCGGCGGCGGTAACAACGCTGTCAACCGAATGGTTGAGGCAGGAATCAAGGGTGTGGAATTTATCGCCGTAAATACTGATAAACAGGCGCTGACTAAAAGCGCGGCAAGCCAGAAAATACAGATAGGTGATAAAATCACAAAGGGACAGGGTGCAGGCGGCAAGGCTGAAATCGGAAAAAAAGCAGCCGAGGAAAGCCGCGGCGAAATCGAGCAGGTGCTTAAGGATGCGGATATGGTGTTCGTAACTGCCGGCATGGGCGGCGGCACCGGCACGGGCGCAGCTCCCATTGTTGCGGATATTGCAAAGGAGCTCGGCGTGCTGACGGTTGCAATCGTAACAAAGCCGTTCGGTTTTGAGGGGCGCCGCCGTATGATACAGGCGGAGGAAGGCATTGAGCAGCTCAAGGGCAATGTTGACACGCTTGTTGTCATCCCCAATGACAGGCTGCTTGATATCAGCAATAACAAAACAAGCCTTATCGACGCATTTAAGGACGCGGACGAGGTTCTGCGCCAGGGCGTTCAGGGCATTTCCGACCTTATTGTCGGCGCAGGACTTATCAATGTTGACTTCGCCGATGTAACATCCGTTATGAAGGACGCGGGTCTTGCGCACATGGGCATCGGCCGTGCAAGCGGCGAAAACCGTGCGGAGCAGGCTGCGAAAATGGCTATCGAGAGCGCACTGCTTGAAACAACAATTGACGGTGCAACGGGCGTTCTTATGAACATCATCGGCGGCACAAATCTTAATCTGCACGAAACAAACGCTGCCGCACAGCTTATCGATGACTGCGTTGACGAGGATGCAAACGTTATCTTCGGTGCGGCTATCGATGAAAGCCTTGAGGATGAGATTATCATCACCGTTATCGCAACAGGTCTTGACGGAAAGAAAAAGGATAAAAACGACGGGGATATTTTCGGCTCGATAAACACGGACGACGATTCGGGTCTTGATATTCCGAGCTTTCTGCAGAAAAACAGCTTTGATTGATTTATAACACCGCTGCGGCGGTTATCGGGGCATAGGATTATGCCTGCACTGAAAGGGGTTGAGCATTGTGGCATCCAATATGGATTTTTTAAACAGAGTTAAGGAAGCTGCTCTCGATGTTGCCGGAAAAACCGAGAAGAAGAGCAAGGAAATTTACAGCGTTGCAAAGCTCAGACTTGCAATTGCCGACAAGCAGAGTAACGTTAAGAGGCTTTACAAGGAAATCGGATACACTGCGTATATCGCATATAAGGAAAAGGCGGACATTGCGCAGGCAGCGGCAGCCAAGCTTGAAAAGGTTGACGCGCTTGAGGGCGAGATTGCGGAGCTTCGCAAAAAGATTGACGAGACGCGCGCGCTTTCACCCGAGGGCGTTGAGGATATTCCCGTTTCGGACGATTCGGCGGAGGACGCGGACTTTGAGGAAGCGCCTGCCGATGAAGCGCCGGGCGAGGATGACGCCGAGCCGATTGAACCAATCGAATAATTTTTTCGGATATTTAAGTTAATTTTAAGAAAGAACGGTTATCTTATTAAAAGATAGCTGTTCTTTTTTTCTGTGCACGGAATTACAAATCGGCTCGGCACAAGAAAAAACGTCAATGAAATGGGGGATATTAATGATTAAATTTCCGAAAAGAAAAACCGCGGACGGCAGAAGTGAAATTCCCTCTGCGGGAAAGAAAAAGAAAAAAGCGCTCAAAATTTCATTGTGCGCCGTGCTGGTGCTGGCAATTGCCGGCGGCGCAGTTGCGTTTAAAAGGCACAGTGATAAGAAGAAAGCGCAGACAAGCGCTTCATCGGGCACTTCCGTTGTAACGCGCGGAAATGTTGTCAGCAGCATTTCCGGCTCCGGCACGGTTGAACCGATTGAACAGCGCGATATAGTGCCGCTCGTGAACGGGAAGATATCGGAATCTCCGTTTGAGGAGGGCGATGCGGTTAACGAGGGCGACATTCTTTATAAATTTGAAATGACCGCCGCGGAAAATGCAATCAAAACGGCGCGCAACTCTGTTAAAAGCGCCCAAAACAGCGTGGAGAAAGCAAAAAACACCATTTCAAACCAAAGCGATAAGGTTTCAAATGCAAAAGAAAATATTTCACAGCTCACGATTTATGCCTCCGCAAGCGGCAAGGTAAGTGACCTTTCCGCAAAGCAGGGCGATGAGGTCAGCGGCGCGGTCTGCAAAATAACGAATTATAAGGAGCAGACGGCAACCGTGCCCTTCAGCTCCGCGGAAATCTCAAAAATACATACCGGCGACAGCGCAACGGTTGAAATTGAAAAATATATGATGAACGTTTCGGGAACGGTTAAAAGAAAGTATTCCGCACCATCGGCAGGCAGTGACGGCTCAGTCGTATATAACGTTGAAATCCTTGTAACGGACGATGTTGTTTTGAGCGAGGGCGTTAAGGCGGCGGCAACCGTTCATTCGTCATCCGGTGATATAAGCTCCGCGTCCTACGGCAGCGTTTCCTATGCCGACCCCGTAACCGTGAATGCCGAGCAAAAGGGTAAAATTCAAAAGCTGAACGTGAAGAACGGCGATTGGGTCAATAAGGGTGAGGTTATTGCAGTGCTCACAAACTCCGACCTGACGGACGCGCTCAAATCCGCAAATCAAAGCTATAACGAGGCGAAAATGTCGCTTTCCGATTCGAATAACAGCCTGGAAAACGCGCAGTCATCGCTTGAAGATAAAATTGAAGCGGCGGAGGATTATGTTGTAACATCTCCGATAAGCGGAATTGTTCTTTCCAAGGACTATACAAAGGGCGACACTGTCAGCGGCAATAACGCAACGATAATGATGGTTGTTGCCGATGTTTCAAAAATGAAGTTCACAATCGATGTTGACGAGCTTGATATTGCCAAGGTTGAGCTTGGGCAAACCGTTCAGGTAACGGCGGACGCTCTGGAGAACGAGAGCATAACGGGTGTTATAACCTCCGTTTCCAATTCGGGAACAGCGTCAAACGGCGTAACGAATTACCCCGTTGAGGTTACAATCGATGAGCCCGGTGATCTTATGCCCGGAATGAACGTGAGCGCCGAAATCGTGACGGACAGCGCTGAAAACGTGCTTTGTCTGCCGCTCACGGCGGTTGAACACTTCGGCGGAAAATACTATGTAACGGTTGTCGGCGAAATTGAGGGCGGCGATCGGCAGCCTGCTTCCGGTTCGCAGCAGCCCGGCGGAAAAGGCGGCGGAGCCCCGGAACAAGGCGATGAAAAAGCAACAAGTGAAGAAAAACCGGAAAACGGCAGCGATAACCGCTCAGCGGGAAAGCCGGGCAGCGGCAAATCTCCGTCCGCACCGAATATAAAGCTCAGCGGAAAAGAGGAACGCGTTGAGGTAACCGTCGGAATCAGCAACGATGATTATTACGAAATTCAAAGCGGTGTTGATGAAGGCGCGGTTGTTAAGAACACCTCGCAGTCAAGCGGCTCATCCTCAACTGACATGGGTATGTCCGGTGGAATGCCCGGCGGTGGAATGCCCGGTGGCGGAATGCCGGGAGGAGGCGGAATGCCCGGCGGAGGCGGCGGAAACCGCGGCGGCGGAATGCCCGGAGGGAGGTAAATCCCATGATACGCATCAGCGATATGTATAAAATCTACAAAATAGGCGATGTTGAGGTGCGTGCGCTTAACGGCGTGTCGCTCCACATCTGCCCGCGTGAGTTCGTTTCGATAATCGGACCGTCGGGCAGCGGAAAATCAACTCTTATGAACATGATCGGCTGCCTTGATGTTGCAACAAGCGGCGAATATTACCTTGACGGGAAGCGCGTTGAAAACATGAGCGAAAACGAGCTTGCCGCAATCAGAAACGAAAAAATCGGGTTCATATTCCAGGGCTTTAACCTTTTAAACAAGCTCACAGCCGAGGAAAATGTGGAGCTGCCGCTGATTTACCGCGGCGTTGCTCCCGCGCGGCGGCGCGAGCTTGCCGAAGAAGCGCTTGCGCGCGTGGGGCTTGAGGGCAGAATGCACCATAAGCCGAAGGAGCTTTCCGGCGGTCAGCAGCAGCGCGTTGCAATCGCACGCGCACTCAGCTCAAAGCCGCCGCTGATTCTGGCGGACGAACCGACAGGTAACCTCGATTCGAAAAGCGGCGTTGAGGTTATGAAAATGCTTAAGGAAATTCATGCCGAGGGCAACACGATTGTGCTTATCACGCACGATTCCGATGTTGCGCAGCAGGCACAGCGCGTTGTCCGCATTGCCGACGGGCAGATAACAAGCGACGGCGCAGCAACAAAGGATGTGAAGTGCGAATGAGTGTATGGATGTCTTTTAAAATGGCGCTTCAAAGCATATGGAGCGCGAAAATACGGTCGTTTCTGACAATGCTCGGAATCATCATCGGCGTGGGCGCGGTTATTATTCTTGTAAACATGGTCACCGCCGCAACGCTTAACATGCGCACGCAGCTCGAAAGCATGGGCACTAACCTGATAAGCGTCAGCATCAGCCGCGGCGGCTGGGGAATGACGCGCAGCATCAGCGTTTCGGAAATTGAGAAAATTGCAGAGGATAACCCCGAAAGCATCGGATGCATAACGCCGCTGGTGAACAGTATGGGCGTTGTCAAGTACGGTGACAGCAATATGGCAACCTCAATTGTCGGCGCAAACGGAAATTATGAAACAATAAGAAACAGAACTGCGCAGTCGGGGCGCTTTATAACCGAATCGGACGTTGAAAACCGCGCATCCGTTGTGCTTATAGGCGAGTACGTGCGCCAGGAGCTTTTCGGTGCACAGAACCCCGTCGGGCAGCAGATTAAAATAAATAACGAGGTTTTCACCGTTATCGGACTGCTGAACCGGAAATCGTCAAATGCGTCGCAGGGGGGCGACGATGATATGATAATCATGCCGTACTCGCGCGCAACGCGGCTTATCCGCAATGCAAATATCAATTCGTTCGCCGTTTCGGCAACGGACTCAGATCACATGACGGAGGCAACAAACGCAATCGAAGCCGTTCTTTATAAAAAATTCAAGTCGGATGATTACTATACCGTAACAAACCAAGCCGATCAGATAAGCACAATCGACGACGCGCTCGGCTCAATGACGCTGCTCATGGCAGGCATTGCCGGAATTTCTCTGATTGTCGGCGGAATCGGAATCATGAATATCATGCTCGTAACCGTCACGGAGAGAACGCGCGAAATCGGAATAAGAAAAGCAATCGGCGCGAAAACGGGAACAATTCTCGTGCAGTTTCTTATCGAATCGGCAGTTGTCAGCTGCCTCGGAGGTATTGCCGGAATTGTGCTCGGCATCGTCGGAAGTCATTTCCTCTGCACGGCAATGAGTATGCCGACGGTGCCCATCTCGCAGCAGACAACGGTCATTTTAGGGTCGTTCCTGTTTTCCGCGGTTATCGGAATTTTCTTCGGATTGTATCCGGCAAGAAAGGCTGCAAGGCTTAATCCGATTGAAGCATTGAGATTTGAGTAAAGGGGAGTAACTTATGAAATACAAAATCACATCGCTCGCGCTTGCGCTTTTAATGCTTTTTTCATGCGCCGCGTCAGCTTCGTTTACCGATATTAATGCCTCAAGCAGCGTCGGAACGGCAATTGTAACGCTGTCGCGGCTTGGCATTTTAAACGGTTACGGTGACGGAAGCTTTCAGCCCGATGAGCTGCTCACGCGCGCACAGTTCGCAAAAATCGCCGTGCATATGCTCGGCGAGGAGAAAAACGCCGCGTCCTACAGTGCAAGCACCGTTTTCGGAGACGTTCCCTCGGGCAGCTGGGCAAGCGGATATATAAACTATATCGCCGAACGCGGAATTATTAACGGCTATCCCAACGGGTCTTTCGGCGCGGATGAAAAAATTAACTATGCTCAGGCGCTGACAATTCTTGTCCGAATGCTCGGCTACAGCGGCGAGGATGTCGGCTACCGCTGGCCCGACGGATATATTGCCAAGGCGGAGGCGCTCGGAATAACGGACGGAATTTCGTTCGGAAAGTATGAGAATGTCACGCGCGGCAATGCGGCATATCTTGCATATAACACACTGCTTGCAGATAAGAAAGAGGGCGAAAGCTCTGTGCAGCTTCTCAGCTCATCGCGCAAGGAGGATATTGTAATTTACGGAGACCAAAGCTATGACGCGTCCGTTGCGGCAGGGAACATTGTCACCACCGGCGGCACGTTCAAGCTTGCGCAGTCGTCGGGTATAACGGCGGATGATTACGGAATCCTCGGCACGCTTTATCTTGACAGCGAGCAAAAGGCGGTTGCATTTGTTCCCGAAAAGGAAACAAAGCAGGCGGTCACGGTTGTGAGCGCTTCCAAAAACGGCGACACCGGTAAAATTGAACTGAGCTTCACCGCCGGCGGCGCTCCGCGGACGGAAAGCCTTGACGCTTCAACTCCCGTCTACAGTGACGGAAAAGCGCTGTCGCTTGAAGAAGCCGTTTCAAAAATGGAAAACGGGCGAACCGCCGCGCTTTACTATGCCGCCGACGGCAGCCTTGCAAGAATCATGCTCAATAAGAGCACGCTTGAGGGTCCGTGCACAATCACAACCGATTCGCAGCAGATTTATTCACTGTTCTCGCTTTCGTCAACGGCGGCGCTGAATGTTTATCGCAAGGGCGAAAGGGCGTCCGTTTCGGATATTAAAGCATATGACGTTGTATATTACGAACGCGCAACAAATACAGTTTATGCATATGCCGATAAAATCACCGGAACATACGAGGAGGCTTATCCGATTAAGGCAAACGTGACAAGCGTTAAAATTTCCGATAAGACGTACAATCTTTCCTCGCAGACGGCAATCAATAAAATGAACGAATCGGACGGCGCGTTTAAAATCGGTGACCGCGTAACGCTGCTGCTCGGAAGAAGCGGCGATGTTATCGACGTTGTTGACCTCAACGCAACAGGAGCGCTGGATGTTGTCGTGCTCAACGAGTGCTACAGCAAAATTTCGGAGGATGAGGATGACAAGGGGCAGCGGCGCCGCTATGCGGACGTAACCCTCCCCGACGGAAATACCGTGACATATGAAACGGACGACGATTATTCGGATTATGTCGGCAGCGTTATGAAAATCACCTATTCAAACGGAATTGCGCATCTCACATATGTGACTCCAAAGGCGGTTACGGGGAAATTCGATTCAACCGTTCCCTCGCTTGACGGTCACTGGCTCACAAGCGACTGCGCGATTCTGGAGCTGACGGAGAAAACGGACGGCAAGGCAACCGTCCGCAAGGTTGAGAGACACGAGCTTTCCACGGCGGACTGGGGGCGCAGTCAGGTAATCCATGTTCAGATGAGCGGCAGCATGAACGACATTTCGTTCCTGTATATAAAGGACGTGACAAAGGCGGAATCAAGCTTCGGCGTTATAAAATCATCGGGCGGAAAGGGACAGTACAAGATTTTGACAGATGACGGAGAGATAAGCGTTACAACCGCGCTGAAGCTCGGAAATGCTGACGCGGTTGAGGTTGTCAAAGCATCGGACAATAAAACAAGCGTTAAGGCAATGGAAAAGCTTGCCTCCGCTTCGACGGTCGCGGCATATACAAAGGGGCGCATAAGGCTCGGAAGCACAACCTACACCGTTTCCGATAATGTTAAGATATACGGCGGTGTGTCGGCGGATAAATTTTCCTCAATGTCCGAAGAGGAAATGCTTAATTCATCAAACGTTTCCGCAGTAACACTCTATTCAGACCAAAGCTTAAAGGACGGCGGAATTGTCCGCGTAATAGTGGTTAAAACTAAAGACTAATGATAGCAAGCAGAGACGGCAAAAAATTTTTGCCGTCTCTGCTTGCGTTTTGGGATTTATTAACACCGCCAACTTTTTACAAAAAAATACCAAGAAATTTATTGACAGCGTATGCCTGCAGCGGTAATCACAGCCTCACGCGGCTTCGGATACATTGTAAGACCGAGCTTTTATTGACCTGCCTGTCATGCACAGAATTATAAATGTTATATAATGCCGGATTCGATATTTGAAATAGAAAAAAGTTTAGAATTTCCGTTAAACGTGTTAGCGCTCAAGGTGTGCTTTTATTGTTTTAATATATTCCGATGGAGAACATTTTTCTTTGTCTTTGAATATGCGGCTAAAGTAATGTATGGAAGAAAAGCCGACATTTTCGGAGATTTGAGTAAGATTCAGGCTGCCTTCACGCATAAGCCGCTTTGCTTCCTGTATTCTAAGCTTATTTATAAGCTCTGTAATTGTTATACCGCAGCCAAGCTTGAACTGTGAGCAGAGTGTTGTCTTATTGGTATTATATAAAAAACACAAATCAGAAAGGTTTATGTTTTCCCTGAAGTTTACGTTTATGTACTCATAAACATCGCGGATATTACCGTTAGGCGGTATACATTCCGTGCGCTCGCCCTGCTTCGTTTTGCCGCGTATAAGGTGTATGAGCAATTGTTCAAGCAAAAGCTTCACCATCTGGTCGGCGCCGAATATACAATTACGGCGCTTTTTCATATTTTTTACATTGGGAACATCATAAGGCGGCAAAAATACTGCCCTGCCCTCACGTACTATATTTGTCAGCAGCCTTTGCTCCTCGTGTGAAAGTGTTGCCGGAGACACGGAAAGAGCTGCCGGAAGAATTTTTTTTGAAACAAAGTATTTAATTTCTGAGCTTTCCGATTGCCTTTTTTTCAATCCGCGAAACATAGGAGCGGCTGATTCCGAGTGTTTTTGCCACTTCGCGCTGGGTGAGCGGTTCGCCGCTGCAAAGACCGTAACGCATCTGAATTATTTGACGTTCGCGTCCGCAGAGCGAGGATTTTATTTTTTTGCACATGCTTGTAATCATGTTGTCGCGGTCAAGGCGCTCGCATATATCCTCGTTTTCACTTTGCAGAATATCAATCAGCGAAACCTCGTTTCCGTCGCTGTCGAAGCCTATCGGTTCATTGAGCGAAATCTGATTCGCAAATTTCTTGTCATGACGCAGCGACATAAGTATTTCATTTTCAATGCAGCGCGCGGCATAGGTTGCAAGGCGCGTGTTCTTATCCTTATCAAATGAAGATATTCCCTTTATAAGCCCGATTGTTCCGATTGAAATCAGGTCGTCACTGTCGGAGGGATCGGCATATTTTTTTACAATATGCGCAACAAGCCGCAGATTATGCTCGATAAGAATATTTTTTGCATCCTCATCTCCGTCCTTCATCTTCTTCAGGTAAAGCGCTTCTTCCGATTCGCTCAGCGGCTTGGGAAAGCTGCCGCTTGTGAGTGCGCCTATCGTTCCGAAGCCCGGTTTCATGCTGAAAATGCTCCACAGCACTACAATACACCTCCGAATTAATATAGTACATTATATTCCGTTTGGATACGTTTGTGCCTGTACCATGCACGAAAAAATCATGCCTTGAGGCATTTGAACCTTAATCCGACAAATAATTCTGTAACATTTATTAAAAAAGGCTTGAAAAAGCGGCGTGAAAAATGGTATAATAAATAAATGCAAGTAATGAAGATGAAAATATCACCAATGATTGGAAGGATGTAGGTTATGGATAATGTGTTCGACGTGTTAAAGGAACGCGGACTTATTGCGCAAACAACGCATGAGGAAGAAATCCGCGAGCTTCTCGGAAATGAGAAGGTCACGTTTTATATAGGCTTTGACCCCACAGCTGACAGCTTGCATGTGGGTCACTTTTTGCAGATGGTTGTTATGCGCCATATGCAGAACTACGGACATCGTCCGATTGCGCTTGTCGGCGGCGGTACGGGGCATATCGGAGATCCGTCGGGCAGAACGGATATGCGCAAAATGATGACGAAGGAAGTTATCGATCACAACTGCGAATGCTTTAAGGAGCAGCTTTCAAAAATAATCGACTTTTCGGACGGAAAGGCAATTATGGTGAATAACGCCGACTGGCTGCTTGATCTCAACTATGTTGAATTTATCCGTGAAATCGGCTCGTGCTTCTCGGTTAATCAGATGCTGACGGCGGAGTGCTTCAAGCAGCGCCTTGAAAAGGGACTTTCTTTCCTTGAATTTAACTATATGCTTATGCAGAGTTATGATTTCCTTGCGCTCAGCCGCAAATATAACTGCAAGCTTGAGCTTGGCGGAGATGACCAGTGGAGCAATATCCTCGGCGGAATTAACCTTTGCCGCCGCAAGGATCAGAAGCAGGTATATGGAATGACATTCACGCTGCTTACAAACAGCGAGGGCAAAAAAATGGGCAAAACCGCAAGCGGAGCAGTGTGGCTTTCACCCGAAAAAACATCACCATACGATTTTTATCAGTACTGGAGAAACGTTGACGATGCTGACGTTTGCAAGTGCCTGAAGCTGCTGACATTTATTCCGATGGACGAAATCCGTGAATATGAAAAGCTTGAGGGCAGTCAGCTGAATCCCGTTAAGGAACGCCTTGCATTTGAGCTGACAAGCATGGTTCACGGGAATGAGGAAGCCGTTAAGGCTCGGGAGGCGGCGCGCGCAGTGTTCTCGGGAGCGGGCAATGCAGACAACATGCCTTCTGCGGATATTTCGGAAAGCGAAGTCAAGGATGGCATGCCGATACTTGATCTTCTTGTAAAGGTCGGACTTATCCCCTCTAAGGGCGAGGGCAGACGCCTTATCACACAGGGCGGTATTTCCGTGAACGGCGAAAAGGTGACGGATATTTCGCTTGTTATCACGCCGGAAAGCTTTGACGGCGGAAAAATCGTTGTTAAAAAGGGTAAAAAATCATTCCTGCGCATAGACTTGAAATAACTATTAATATGGGAGTTGTACCTTTATGGGATATTTTGCGGTTTTTCTTATAGCCGTCAGCCTTGCGATGGACGCGTTTGCGGTTTCCGTTACAAACGGAATTATGATTCGTGATTTCCGCCGCCGCCATGCAGTTAAAATGGGGCTGTATTTCGGGGCATTCCAGTTCATCATGCCGATTGCCGGGTATGTTCTCGGTTCGGGATTTCAGCGGTTTATAAGCGCATATGATCACTGGGTTGCTTTTATCCTACTGGCTGCAATCGGAACAAACATGCTGATTGAAAGCTTTAAAAAAGAGGACGGCGAAAGCATTGAAGCAACCGCGGCGGAAATGCTTAAATGCAGCAAGCTGACGCTGCTCGCCGTTGCGACAAGCATTGACGCGCTTGCCGTCGGGATAAGCTTTGCGGTTGTCGGGGGAACGAATATATTCATAAACGCTGCAATAATCGGGGCTGTTGCATTTGTTATTTCATACTGCGGCGGAATGTTCGGCAAAAAACTCGGCGAGGTTTTCAAAAAAAGCGCCGAACGGCTCGGCGGCGTTATTCTCATAGGGATAGGTGTTAAAATATTAATCGAGCATCTGCTCTGATAATATCCGAAGGAGTGTTCTGAATTTGATGAAACCTTTAATTATAAAGCCTGCCTTTAAGGACTATATCTGGGGCGGAACAAGACTGAAGACAAAGTTCGGGAAAAAAGCCCCGACCGAAACGGTTGCGGAAAGCTGGGAGCTTAGCTGCCATAAGGACGGACTCAGCATAATCAGCGGCGGCGAATATGACGGAAAGCCGCTTAAAAGCTACCTTGACGAAAACCGCACCGCACTCGGCACGGCGAACAAGGGCGGTGAGCTGCCGATTCTGATAAAGCTGATTGACGCTGCCGATAATCTGAGCGTTCAGGTTCATCCGAATAATAAGCAGGCTGCCCTGTGGGAGAATCAGAACGGAAAAACGGAAATGTGGTATGTTATTGACGCGGACAAGGATTCCTCAATAATTTACGGAGTTAAGAACGACATTTCAAAGGACGAGCTTAAAGAAGCCATACAAAACAACACGGTTACAAATCTGCTTGACAGCGTTCCTTCAAAGCCGGGAGATGTGTTCTTTGTTGAAGCCGGCACAATCCATGCAATCGGAAAGGGAAATCTTATCGCCGAGATTCAGCAAAATTCAAACGTTACCTACAGGCTTTACGATTATGACCGCCGCGGCAAGGACGGAAAGCCGCGCGAGCTGCACATTGACAAGGGAATCAAGGCGGCGCGGACGGAGAGGACTGCCGTGCGCAAAACGCCGCTGTGCAGTGACGGAACCGGGCTCTTGGGAAGCTGCGAATATTTTCAGGTGCGTGAGCTGGACGTTAAGGAAGAAAAAACGCTTACCGTTCATGATGAATCATATCAGGCGCTTATGACGGTTTCGGGCAGTGTTCGCGTTGTATGCGGAGATTTTGACGAAACGCTTCCTGCCGGAACAACCGTTTTCATGCCGGCAGGGCTCGGGGATTACACGGTTTCGGGAAACGGAACAATGCTGATTACTTCAAATCCTCCACGCTATTTTGTGGGAATTGACCTTGGCGGAACAAACATTGCAGCTGCCGTTGTTGACGAATACGGGAATATTTACGGACGTGCAGCAACAAAAACGAAAATGCCGCGCCCGTACAATGAAATATTTGACGATATGGCTCTTTGTGCACGCAAAAGCGCCGAAGCAAGCGGAATCCCCTTTGATGAGATTGAGGCTGTCGGGATAGGATGCCCCGGTGCGATAAACACGGAGAAGGGAACCGTTGAATTTTCCAATAATCTTAAATTCTACGATGTACCGATTCTCGATTATATGGAAAAATCACTCAGCAAAAAAATATATATAGACAATGACGCCAATGCCGCCGCATGGGGAGAATATCTCAACGGAAGCGGCAAGGGCACGAAGAGCATGGTTATGCTCACGCTCGGAACGGGGGTCGGCAGCGGAATTATCGTTGACGGCAAGCTTATCCGTGGCGCATATGACAAGGGAGCGGAGCTCGGGCACATGGTGATTGCGCTTAACGGGCGGCGCTGCACCTGCGGAAGAAACGGCTGTTTCGAGGCATATGCTTCCGCAACGGCGCTTGTTAAAATGACAAAGGAGGCAATGCGCCGAAATCCCGAAAGCGAGCTTTGGAAGCTTTGCCGCGGCAAGCTGTCCAACGTGAACGGAGCAACGGTTTTCCGCTGCAAGGACGAGACGGCAAAGCGCGTTGTTAAGACATACCTTTCCTATCTTGCGGAGGGAACGGTCAATATAATCAACATGCTCCAGCCGGAGCTGATTTGCTTCGGCGGCGGAATAAGCCATGCCGGAAGGCGGCTGCTTGCGCCGGTA
>CAJJUC010000004.1 GCA_905195005.1 uncultured Eubacteriales bacterium
TTTCTATAGCGAAATATACACCTAAATCAAACCAAAATAAAGACTCAATAACAGGACTTTGAAAGTAATAATTTAGACAGAAAAGAATAGCTGGCAAGAAAATTTTGAGTCTCTTTATTCCATAATAAAATATACTGCGGATGAGATTTGCATATTCATTTATTTTTAAAACTTGTAATAGAATTGCATTTTTCCGAATATACTATTTTAGAATCACAGTACATAAAAAGGAGTTGTAAGCCTTGGAAAATAATGTTATAACACTTACGGGAACGGTTGAATCGGAGCCGCAGCTCAGTCACCGCGTCCTTGATGAAAATTTCTATATTTTTATGCTGCGCGTGCCGCGTCTTTCCGAAACGGAGGACGTGCTGCCGGTAACGGTTTCCGAAAAGCTGTACGATTCGGAAACGCTGCACCCCGGAGCGTCCGTTAAGGTGAGCGGACAGCTCAGAAGCTACAATAAATATACGGAAACGAAAACGCACCTTATCCTGACGGTTTTTGCCAAGGCGATAGACGTTCCCACCGAGGAGGACGAGAATGACCCGAACGAAATCTATATAAACGGATTTATCTGCAAATCGCCGGTTTACAGAAAAACGCCGTTCGGGCGCGAGATTACCGACCTGATTGTTGCGGTCAACCGCGCATTTAACCGCTCGGACTATATTCCGGCGATAGCATGGGGACGAAACGCCGTTTTTTCGGAATCGCTTGAGGTTGGAAGCAATGTTATGGTATGGGGGCGGCTTCAGTCAAGAAATTACAACAAAAAAATTTCCGACACGGAAATTGAGGTGCGCACGGCTTATGAACTTTCGATAACGAAAATCGAAAAGGTTTCGTAGAAAGTATCAGAAAATCATCTGTATGCGATGCTGAAAAAGCCGCATTTGAATAAAAAATGCAAAAATGTATTGAAAAATTCCTCCGAATGTAGTAGACTTATACCAAGAAAATTTGAGAGGAGAAAAAATATGTGCGGAATAGTTGGCTACATCGGAACGGAGGACGCTGCTCCGATTCTGCTTGACGGACTGTCAAAGCTTGAATACAGAGGTTACGACTCCGCCGGAATAGCAGTATACGACAACGGGAAAATAGCCATTGAAAAGGCTGTGGGCAAGCTTTCCAATCTTATTGATAAAACGGACGGCGGAAAAAGCCTGCACGGAAATCCCGGAATCGGTCACACACGCTGGGCAACGCACGGCAAGACTACGGAGGTGAATGCACATCCGCATCACAGTAAAAGGTTTGCGCTTGTTCACAACGGAATTATCGAAAACGAGGCGGAGCTGAGGAAAAAATACCTCAGCGGAGTTGATTTCTGCAGCGATACCGACACGGAGGTAATTGTTCAGCTGCTTCAGAAATTTACAGATGATAATGAAAGTGTTACGGTTGCGATTCAGCATCTTATGTCGGAGCTTGAGGGCTCGTATGCGCTTGCGATTATCGATGCCGATGACCCCGATACAATGTATGCCGTTAAAAACAAATCGCCGCTGCTTATCGGCAAGGGTGACGGCTTTAATATGATCGGGAGTGACGCAATGGCGATGATTGCGCACACAGATTGTTTTTATGAGATTCATGACGGTGAATTTGCCGTTGTAACGCGTGAAAGCGTGGAAATATTCACTGCATACGCAAAGCGCGTTGAGCGCGAGCCTTTTCATGCCGAGATTGATTTGTCCGACACTGAAAAGGGAACATATCCGCATTTCATGCTTAAGGAAATTGAGGAACAGCCGTTTGTTATCCGCCGCATTATGAAGGAATATTCGGATAATGACGGGAATCTTGTTATAGATAAGGCTATTCTTCACGACCTTAAGGAATGTGACCATATTTATATAATAGCCTGCGGCACAAGCTATCATGCAGGGCTGATCGGTCAGAATTTCCTTGAAAAGCTTGCGGGAAAGCCGACGACCACATGCATTGCAAGCGAGTTTGTTTATAACATGCCGCTTCTGACAAAGAAGCCGTTCTTTGTGTTCATTTCACAAAGCGGTGAAACGGCGGATTCACGCGCAGTTCTTGTCAAGGTTAAGGAAATGGGCTATAAATCGCTTACGATAACAAACGTTAAGGGCTCGACGCTTTCGCGCGAGGCTGACCACACGCTTCTGCTCTATGCCGGACCGGAAATAGCGGTTGCCTCCACCAAGGCATACACGGCGCAGATTGCCGTGCTTGCGGTTGTTGCAAACGCACTTGCGAAAAACGCGATAAATCTTCGCTATGAGCTTGCGCTTGTTGCAACTGTCATGGAAAGCCTTTGCAGCCAGCGTGACGAGTTTAACGAGCTTGCAAAGGAATATCTCGGTACAACTAGAAGCTGCTTTTATATCGGCAGAGCAATGGACTATTATGTGTGCATGGAGGGCGCTCTTAAGCTTAAGGAAATTTCCTATATCCAGACGGAGGGCTTTGCAGCCGGCGAGCTTAAGCATGGGACGATAGCGCTCATTGAGAAAGACACTCCTGTTGTTGCGATAATCACGCAGGATCGTATAAATCTTAACACGCGCGGAAATGTGCGCGAGGTTGCGGCACGCGGCGCAAAGGTGCTTACGATTGCGTCCAAAAAACTGAGCGCGCACAGCGACAGCATTGTTATCGGCGACGTCAACGAGCTTTTAACGCCGCTCGTGTCCGTTGTTCCGACTCAGTATCTGGCTTACTATGCAGCGCTGTACCGCGGATGCGACATTGACAAGCCGCGGAATCTTGCAAAATCGGTTACGGTTGAATAGAGAGCGCCGGAAAGCAGAAATAAAATCCGCAAAGGAGTGCAAAGTAAATGGAAATAACAAATGATATAGCTTATATCGGAGTAAACGATTACGATATTAAACTGTTTGAAGCGCAGTACGCTGTTGAAAACGGAATGGCTTATAACTCATATGTGATTACGGACGACAAAATTGCGGTTATAGACAGCGTTGCTGCCGGGTTCGGAGAGCAGTGGCTTTCAAATATTGAAAAGGCAACAGGCGGAAAAGCCCCCGATTATATCATCGTTCAGCACATGGAGCCGGATCATTCCGCAAATATAAAGCTGTTTACCGAAAAATATCCAAACGCTGCGGTTGTCGCTTCCGCCAAGGCGTTTGCGATGATGAAGCAGTTTTTCGGAACTGATTTTTCGGACAGGCAGATAATTGCCGGAGAAAAGGACGCACTTTCGCTCGGTAAGCACACACTGACATTTATAACCGCGCCGATGGTACATTGGCCGGAGGTTATCGTAACATATGACAGCTGCGGCAAGGTTCTGTTTTCAGCCGACGGATTCGGAAAGTTCGGCACAACCGACGCAAAAGAGGACTGGGCATGCGAAGCAAGGCGATATTATTTCGGCATAGTCGGGAAATATGGCGCACAGGTCCGGAATCTGCTGAAAAAAGTTTCTGCATATGAAATTGAAAAAATCTGCCCCCTGCATGGACCGGTACTTTCGGACGATATCGGATATTATATTAATCTTTATGACACATGGTCATCGTACAGACCCGAATCCGACGGGGTTGTTATAGCGTATGCCTCGGTATACGGAGGAACTGAAAGCGCAGCAAAAAAGCTTGGCGAAATGCTTAAGGAAAACGGCTGCTCCAAGGTGGTTCTGACAAATCTGACGCATGACGATATGGCGGAAGCAGTTGAAGACGCTTTCAGATACAACAGGCTGGTTCTTGCAGCAACAACCTATAATGCCGACGTGTTCCCGGCAATGCGCAATTTTATTTTAAGCCTTACGGAACGCAATTTCCAAAACAGAACGGTTGCGTTCATCGAAAACGGCAGCTGGGCGCCGATGGCGGCAAAGGTTATGAAGCAGATGCTGTCGGAGGCTAAAAACCTGACATTTGTTGAAGATGAGGTACATATAAAGTCCGCGCTTGACAGCGAAAGCACAGCGCAGCTTGAAAAGCTTGCAAAAGCTTTGGTGTAATGACTGTAAAGAAAAGCCCGAAATCGTTTTGATTTCGGGCTTTTCTTTACAGTCATACTTTTTTAAAGCGTTTTCCGATAAACGGAATTGCGCTGAGCTCCTCGCGCCTGAACACGCGGAGAAGCGCAATCATTGCAAAGTACACAGCCGCACCGACCAAAATTGCACAGAGCGTTGCCGCGCGTCCCATATAAGCACGAAGCAGCTTTTCCGTGCCGAATGCGCACACGCCCATAACAGCGGACGCGATAAACGGCTTAATAAAATATCGCATGGGATCGAGCTTAACCTTAAGGTTTTTGCGCAGAACGGTGAAGCTCACGAAGAATGCAGCCGCCTGGCAGACAACGCTGCCGATAGGGGCGCCGTAGATATTGATTGACGGAATCGGAATCAGAACCAGATTTAAAATGAGCTTTGCAATTCCTCCGCATAAAACGCTGAGAGCCGGTGTGAAAATCTTTCCCATGCCCTGAAGACTGCCGTACATCGTTTGGCTGAGCGCGGAGAAAAATACCGTTGGCGCAACCATTGCGAAAATCAGTCCTCCGTCGCTTGCGGCAGGATAAATCATGCTGAGAATCGGCTGTGCAAGCGCAATATATCCGGCTGTGCACGGGGCGGCAATTACAACCGATATAAGCATTGAAAACGAAACCTTTGAACGCGCCGTTTCATTATCATGCAGCGCAAGCGCCGCGGCAACCGTCGGCACAAGAACCGTTGCAAACGCTGTGTTCAGCGCAAGCGGAAGATTGACAAGGATATCCGTCTTGCTGAGGATTCCGCTCAGGCGAACCGCCTCCTCGCCGAGCTTTGCCGCATTCGGAAACGATGCCGAAAGCGCCGTTTTGACGCCGCGGACAACCGTCACAATATCGATAACGCGGTTGAGCGATGCGACTATCGAACCGAGCGAGATAGGAATTGAAACCATAAGAATTGTTTTTGCGGTGCTTAATGCGTTGGTTTTTATCTTGACCGGCGGCGCTGCTTTTATATTTTCGGAAATGGATTTTTTGTGCGCTCCGAGGAAGCAGAACAGGTATGCGCAGCTCAGAAATGTTGAAAGCGTTGTCGAAAGCGTTGCCCCTGCCGCCATATATTCGGGCTTTGCGCCTGCCATTGCGAGCACGATCAGAATTGTTGACACGCTTTTTAAAAACTGCTCGAGCACCTGGCTTGTGTTTGTTGCATGCATATTCTGCTGCCCGGCAAAGAAGCCGCGGATAACGCTTGAAACAGACACGAATATAATCGCCGGTGAAAGCGCGCGGATTGTATAGGCGGTGGGCGGCGTGTCGAACACAACATCGGCGATAAAATCCGCAAAGAAAAACATAACGCCGCTGAAAAATAATCCGACAAACGTAAAAAGAACGAGCGCGGTTTTAAAAACCTTTATCGCTCCGCGGTAATCGTTAAGCGCACAGCGCTCGGCAACAAGCTTTGATATTGCGTTCGGAATACCGATGGAGCTTACTGCGAGCAGCAGCGTGTAAATCTGATACCCGAAATTATAATACCCGTTTCCGATGTCCCCGAAACCCGGAACATTTGTTATTACCATGCGGTAAGCAAAGCCCAGAAGCTTAACTGCAATCTGGGCAAAAATAATTGTAAGCACATTCATCAGAAATGAAGGCTTTTTTGTGTTTAAGCTCATAAATCTGCCTCCGAAATCAGAAATTGTATAAATGTAGAGTACAGACCGGCACTTACTGCTTGCAGCTGCGCGTTACATATCTTTTTTTCTTATAGCAGCCGAATAACATGTTCCGTCCTGTGTTAAAAGCGGCAGCAAACGGATTCTGCATCTCTGCATCTCTAAAAAGTCTGTAATGCCACTTTATCAGATCAAGCGGACGGTGCGAGCTGATACTGCCGATTCTGCCGCGGCGGTATTTTGCCAAATATTCATCTAACAGAAAACAATCGGACAGCTTGCAGACCTTAAGCCACATCGCATAATCATTGTTTTTTTTGATGTTACTAATCTGAATCAGTCCTACTGTTTCCGCATCGTACATAACCGTCAGGCATCCCGGCCAACAATAATTAAACATTCCGGTTTTGGAGATTTTTGCGGGACCCGTGACCGATATTCCGTTTTCAATGCCATTTTGGTCAATTTCATAATAGTTTGTGTAGGAAAATGCGTATCCGTTGCTTTTCATGAAGTGCAGCTGTTTTTCAAGCTTTTCGGGAAGCCACAAATCATCACTGTCCAGAAATGCAATCCATTTGCCCTTGGCTTCCTTCAGCGCACGGTTGCGCGATACTGCAGCGCCGCTGTTTTTTTCGTTTTTCAGATAAATAATTCTGCCGTCATCAATGCTTTTCACGATTTCATCTGTGTTATCGGTTGAGCAGTCGTCAACAATTATCAGTTCCCAATTGGTATATGTCTGATCAATAACGCTTTGAATTGATTGCTTTATGTACTCCGCTGTATTATATGACGGCATTATCACAGAAACAAGCTCATTCACGTTATGCCCTCCGGTTTCAATTTATTTAAGGAGCAAAAGCGCTTCCTTTTGTTTGCTTTCGTATTCTTCGGGAGTGACGCTTCCGCTGCGCAGCAGGTAGTCGCCGAAATCCTCCGCCGTTTCCATGTTTTCCTCGGTGATTCCCTCGCGCTTAAAAACCTTAAACACGGTTGTGAAAAGAATCTTCACGTCACCCAAAAAGGAGATATTGTCAACATAGCGAATATCGCAGGCGAGCTTATCCTCCCATGTTATTGCGTTGCGGCCGCTTATCTGAGCAAGCCCCGTAAGCCCCGGGCGAACGCTGTGCCGCCGCCGCTGTTTATCTGTCATAAAAGTCATGTCGCGCACAAGCTGCGGCCGCGGTCCGACGCAGCTCATTTTCCCCGTAAAAATGAGCCACACCTCCGGCAGCTCATCAAGAGAAGTGCTGCGAAGCCATTTCCCGAAAGGCGTCATGCGTTTGTCGTCCGGCAGCAGCTTGCCGGATGCATCGTGCGCGTCCGTCATGGTTCTGAATTTGCACATGTAAAATATTTTCTCGTTCATTCCCGGGCGCGGCTGTTTGAATATTATCGGCTTTCCGATTTTTATGTAAACAAGCAGGGCAATAATTGCATACAGCCAGCAAAATACAATCATAAATGCCGCCGAGCATATGATGTCAAACAATCGCTTGACATATTTTTCGTAGATACCGCGGTTATGCATTTCCCCTGTCATTCCTTTCGGCATAAATTATTCAAAGCAGGCTCTTATCACTTCAATGATTCTTTTCTGCTGAGCTTCCGTCATTTTGTTGTCACTCGGCAGACACAGACCGCGGCTGAAAATATCCGCTCCGGCATCGGCAGCGCTGCCGCTTATATAGGCGTTTGTGGCGGCTCTTCCGTTCCCTGTTTCAACAATAAAAGGATTTAAGCGATAGACAGGCTGCATGTGCATTGGCTTCCATATCGGGCGCCCCTCGGCATTGATTGAAGCAAGCGCTTCAAGAATCTCGGTCGGGCAGGTTTTCTGCGGTTCCTTTATATAACAAACATCCCGGTCGCCGCGCACCTGTCTGCACATCGCGCCCCTGTCGATTATCAGGCATGACAGCCAGTAATTGGGCTTGGAATTTTCAAAATCAATCGGATTCATTGAAACAGGAAGTCCGCTCAGTCCGGTTTTGTATCTTTCGTATATTGCTTTTTTCTGAGCTATGTGCTCCCCGAGATACGGAAGCTGACCGCGAACCACACCTGCAATTACATTGCTCATGCGATAGTTGTACCCGATTTCCTCGTGCTGATACCATGCAGCATTTTCACGCGCCTGCGTTGACCGCTTGCGCACCTTCTCGGCGGCAGCTTTATCATCGGTAAGGAAGCATCCGCCGGAGCTTCCCGTAATAATCTTATTGCCGTTGAAGGAAATTGTGTTGTATTTTCCGAAGGTTCCCGTCTGTCTGCCCTTGTATGTTGCCCCCATCGATTCTGCCGCGTCCTCGATAAGAATTGCCCCATGTTTTTCTATAACCGCGTTCAGCTCATCTATTTTGCCGGGTGTTCCGTAAAGATGAGCCGTAACAACAACTCTGGCATCCGGGTAAATTTCAAAGGCTTTTGCAAGCGCATCGGGGTTCATATTCCAAGTGTCATACTCGGTGTCAATAAAAACCGGTTCTCCGCCCTCGTATACAATCGGATTGACTGTTGCGGCAAATGTCATGTCGGAGCAGAAAACCTTCTTCCCTTCCAATGCTCCGTGCCCCGGCTTCGGCATACCATACGCTTCAATTCCCGCAAGTATTGCCGCCAGATGCAGCGACGCAGTTCCCGAGGAAAGCGCAACCGCATATTTGCAGCCCATATACTCGCGGATTGATTTTTCAACTTCGTTTATATTTTCACCGATGGTTGACATCCAGTTTGTTTCGTACGCCTGCCGCATGTATTTTATTTCGTCTCCGTGCATGGTAGGTGAGCTAAGCCACACTTTTTCGCGGAAACTGTCAAAATCTCCTTGTCTTGTAAACATTATTCCGGCACACCTCAGTTCATTACATTATTAAGTTATATTATAGCACAATTTTCATGTGTAATCAAGATAAAAGTGTAGCACATCATTGAAAAGCTGCAACACATCATTGAAAAGCTTGCAATCTGCGGAAATATTTTTAAGGTTTTAGCTGTATCTTAGCCGCCCGGATGTTATAATTGTGTAGGTCTTAGGCAATACATAAAATTGAATTTTTGGGGTGTAAAAATGAGTATTTTCGATGTGTTAACCCTTATCGGCGGTCTTTGCCTTTTCCTTTTCGGCATGAGCGTCATGGGCGAAGCTTTGGAGCGCCGCGCCGGGGGAAGTCTGAAAAAAATCCTTGCCAAGCTGACAAAGAACAAAATCACAGGCTTTCTGACGGGACTTGGCGTAACCGCGGTCATTCAAAGCTCATCGGCAACAACGGTTATGGTTGTGGGCTTTGTAAACTCGGGTATAATGTCGCTGAGGCAGTCAATCGGCGTTATTATGGGTGCAAATATCGGAACAACGGTCACGGCATGGATACTGAGCCTCGGCGGAATTTCGAGCGATAATTTATTCATGCAGCTGTTAAAGCCCACCTCCTTCACGCCGATACTGGCATTAATCGGCACCGCGCTTCTGATGTTCGGAGAATCCAGCAAGAAAAAGGACACGGGCACAATTCTTCTGGGCTTTGCAACGCTTATGTTCGGAATGGACACGATGTCGGGCGCTGTATCGGGGCTTGCCGATGTTCCCGCATTTCAAAATATGTTCATTATGTTCCGAAATCCGGTTCTCGGCGTGCTCGTCGGTGCAATTCTTACTGCCGTAATTCAGTCAAGCTCCGCCTCTGTCGGGATTCTGCAGGCGCTTTCCGCAACGGGACAGGTTTCATACGGTGCGGCAGTTCCGATTATCATGGGGCAGAACATCGGCACATGCATCACAGCAATTCTTTCCTCATTCGGAACTAACAAAAATGCAAAGCGTGCGGCAATAGTGCATTTGTCGTTTAATGTTATCGGCACGGTTATATTGCTTTCGGTATTCAGCATTATATCAGCAATTCTCAAGCCCGCAATCCTTGACGCTTCCGCTTCCTATCTCGGGATAGCGGTTGCACATTCCGCGTTTAATATCGCCTGTACCGCGCTTCTTCTGCCGATGTCATCGCTTCTTGAAAGGCTTGCGGTTAAGCTTGTTCCCGATTCGGACAAAAAGGAAAAGGTTGCAAAGCTTGACGAACGTCTTCTTGCCACTCCTCCGATTGCACTGGAGCGCTGCAACGAGCTTGTGCGCGAAATGGCTGAAATTTCCGTAACCTCATTAAAAACCTCTCTTAACATGCTGATCGGATATGATTCCGACACTGCGGATAAAATCAGAAAATCCGAGGACAAGGTTGACCATTACGAGGATATTCTGGGTACATATCTTGTTAAGCTGAGCAGGCATCAGATAAGTGACAGCGACAGCGCAGAGGTTTCGAAGCTGCTTAAAGCAATCGGTGATTTTGAGAGAATTTCAGACCACAGCGTAAATATTCTTGAATCGGCAGAGGAGCTTACAAAAAAGGATATACATTTTACCGCCGGCGCACAAAAGGAGCTCGATACTCTTTGCAGCGCCGTGAGTGAAATTCTCACCCTGTCATTCAGAGCTTTTGTTAATACCGACCTTCAGGCTGCAAGAGATGTTGAGCCTCTTGAGCAGGTTATTGACGGGCTTAAAGCAAAATCACGCGATGATCATATTAAGCGCCTTAAAAACGGAGAATGTTCCATTGAAGCAGGTTTTGTGTGGGCGGATTTGCTTACGAACCTTGAAAGAACCTCTGACCATTGTTCAAACATTGCAGTGTGTGTGATTGATGCAACGCAGCATAATATGAATGTGCATCAGTCGCTCCGTACCATGAAAAGAGAGGATCCGTATTTCGAAAAGAGATACCTTGAATATGCAAAGAAATATATAGCACCCGACAGGGTATGAAAAGAGCCGCGGTAAAATGAAATTTCATTTTGCCGCGGCTTTTTTATGGGCCGGGTGCACTCTGAAAAAAATTTCATGAAAAAACACATTGAAAAAGGGCTCTGTTGATTGGTTACCCCAATAGATATTATAAAGCCTATAACTATTATCGGTGCAGCATATCGGAGAAGATAAGCAGTCAGGCTTGCAGAATATGACTGCTTACTGCATTGCGGAAATTTTTTAATATTAAATCCTTTTTTTAATGTTATTTTAATGTTTGCGCTTTACAATACCGGTAAAAGGAGATGAGAAGCATGGCAATCGAGGTATTTAACAGGGCGCGGGGCGGAAATCTGACCGTAAGCCTTTCGGAGGCTGCGGCATGAATTTACTTTTTGTTCACAAACGGTACATATTATAAAAACAACCTTTTATTATAATACAATATGTAGGTTAATAACTTACATAGGTCATGCGGAAAAAAAGTTTTACATTTTAAATTTTTATGCTATAATAATATGTATCAAATAACAGAGGTGATTCATATGAAAAGCGCTCAGAGAATACTTATTGCGGACGATGACGCAAACATCTGCGAGCTTGTCCGTCTTTATCTTGAAAAAGAGGGTTATGAAACCGTTGTTTGTTTTAACGGCGAAAAGGCGCTCGAAATTTTCCGCGGCGGCGGAATAGATCTTGCAATACTTGACATCATGATGCCGAAAGCAGACGGCGTGACCGTTTGCCGCGAAATAAGAAAAGAAAGTCAAATGCCCGTTATCATGCTCACTGCCAAGGGCGAAACCTTTGACAAGGTGCTTTGCCTTGAGCTGGGCGCCGACGATTATGTTGTGAAGCCGTTCGAGGGCAAGGAGCTTGTGGCGCGCGTGAAGGCTGTGCTTCGCCGCACTGCCAATACGAAAAACGAGGAAGCGGAAAAGGTTGTTTCCTATGATAATATAACGGTTAATCTTACGAATTACGAGCTTATCCTCGGCGGCAAAAGCATTGACATTCCGCCCAAGGAGCTTGAGCTTTTGTACTTCCTTGCATCGCATCCGAACAGAGTGTTCACGCGTGAGCAGCTGCTCGAGGACGTGTGGGGCTTTGATTATTTCGGAGATTCGCGCACGGTTGACGTGCATGTTAAACGCCTGCGCGAAAAGCTTGAGGGCTATGATGAAAAATGGCAGCTCAAAACCGTGTGGAGCGTGGGATATAAGTTTGAGGTGAAAGAGGGTGCATAAGAAATCAACTCTCTTTACCAAGCTGTTTCTGATGCAGGTTGTCGTTGCGCTGATAACAATTCTTTTGATTATCCCGACAATATTCGTGCTTGTCGGCGATTATTTCGTCGGCTCGCAAAAAGGGGATATTCTCCAGGAGGCACAGCGCGTTGCAACACTGAGCGAGAAAATTCTTGAAATAGGGGACAATGCCTCGGTCTGGAATTTTTATAAAATGACGATTGACCATGCCGGTCAGGGGAGCATGGTGCTTGTACTTAATGCAAACGGTGAAATTGTGGCTGCGCCGAATAACACACCGTATGTGAATAAGGAATATATCGGGTCGGACTTTATAGACCCTGTGCGTGACGGGCACGCATTTACAAAGCTTTACGGCAAGGGGAAAATGTTCAGCGAGCAGATGCTTGCCGGCATGGCGCCGATTATGAAAACGGACGCGGTGACGGGCAAACGCGCTTTTATCGGCGCGGCGGTTGTTCTCAGAGCAATGCCGCAGATAAACAAGATACGCGCAAGCCTGACGAACATTATCTTTTTTGCGCAGCTTGTTTCATGGTTTATGGCGTTTATAATTTGATCGCTTCTGACGCGGCAGATTACAAATCCGATTAAAAAAATGCGCAATGCCGCAAAAAGCATTGCCGCAGGGAATTTCAACGAACGGATTCCGATTACTTCGAATGACGAAATCGGGCAGCTTGCGGAAAGCTTCAATCAGATGACGCGCTCGCTGAGCGAGCTTGAAATAATGCGCAGCTCGTTTGTGTCGGATGTTTCGCACGAGCTCAGAACGCCGATGACAATAATCAGCGGCTTTGTTGAGGGCATTGTGGACGGAACGATTCCCGAAAGCGAGCACGGAAAATATCTTAACATAGTTCTCAGCGAAACCAAGCGCCTCAGCCGCCTTGTGACGGAGCTGCTGGAAGCGTCGCGCCTGGAGCAAGGCAAGGTTGTTCTGAACAAGGAAAGCATTGATATGAACCGGATGGTCACCGAATCAATCATAACCTATGAACAGCGGCTCACGGAAAAAAATATCGATGTCAATCTTGACCTCGACGGCAGCGAGTGCTGCGCGTTTGCGGACAGAGATTCGATAAAACGCGTTCTGATAAATCTTATCGACAACGCAATCAAATTCACGCCGGAGGGCGGCAGGATCATAATCCGCACGGAGCATGCCGCGCGCAAGGTTCGCGTTACGGTTGAAAACACGGGCGCAGGAATTTCACCGGAGGATCTTAATCACATATGGGAAAGATTCTATAAAACCGATAAAAGCCGCGGAATGGATAAAAAGGGCGTCGGGCTGGGGCTGCATATCGTTAAAACGATTATAATGCAGCACGGCGGAGAAATAAACGCCGAAAGCGTTGAGGGCGAATATGCGAGATTCATATTCACGCTTGACGAGTGCAATAAAGGCGATGCAGTAAATGAAAAAAGAAAGGATGATAAAAATGAAAGCTAAAAAGACATTTTTGGGAGTAATTTCGGGCGCTGTTGCCGGAAGCGTTATGTCGGCGGCAATCACAATCGGCACAATGAGTTATATGTCGGGCAAAAAAACCGCTGTGACTGACAGCGCAGTTTCGGGTGCAAATCAGCAAAGCGTGCAGCTTCTTGCGGAGGGCAGTGAAAAAACGGAGCTGTCAACCGAAGAAATTGCAAAGCGCGTCGGTCCGTCGATTGTCGGTATTTCGTGCACAACGCAAACGCAGAGCTATTTCGGCGTTCAGACGGGAACCTCGAGCGGCAGCGGTATAATTATCAGCGCCGACGGCAATATCATGACAAACTATCATGTTATCAGCGGCGGCACAAATATAAAGGTTAAGCTTAACACAGGTAATGAATACGACGCAACCGTAATCGGCGGCGATGAAAAAACCGATGTTGCGGTTATCAAAATAAAGGCGAACGAGGAGCTTCATGTTGCCGCACTCGGAAATTCTGACGAGGTTGAGGTCGGCTCAAAGGCGGTTGCAATCGGAAATCCGCTTGCAAGCGAGCTTTTCGGAACGGTCACACAGGGTGTTATCAGCGGCGTGAACCGCACAATAACAGTCGGTCAGCGTGAAATGAATCTTATTCAGACGGACGCGGCAATCAGCCCCGGAAACAGCGGCGGCGCACTCATCAATAAGTACGGCGAAGTTATCGGAATCAACAGCGTTAAGCTTGTTTCCGACAATGCCGAGGGGCTCGGATTCGCAATCCCGATTAATGAGGCAAGCACAATCGTGAAAGACCTTATCGACTACGGCTATGTAAAGGGCCGCCCGGTCATCGGCGTAAGCGTTCGAGAAATAACAAAGGAGCTTGCATATTATAACAATCTGCTTATCGATCACGGCTTGTATATTATGAGCGTGTCGGAGGGCAGCTCGGTAGAAAAGGCAGGACTTGTGCGCGGCGATATAATCGTGAAGTTTGACGGAAAAACAGTTAATTCCTCAACTGAAATGAACAAGCTGCGCGATAAGCACAAGGCAGGCGACACCGTTTCAATCACATTCATGCGCGGAACACAGGAAAAGACGGTCAATCTAACGCTTTCGGAGGATACCTCATCGAAAAAGAACTGATTCGGGCATGTGGCTCAAAAAGACGAAAGGGCTGTAGCATTAGCCGCAACCCTTTCGTCTTTTATGTAATGCTTTAAAATCCCATAATCATTTCAAACAGAGAATACGCAAAAAGATTGTGCATTTCCTCAAGCGGATGATTAACCCTGTTTGCAAGCAGACGCGTAACATCGGCGCCGTTTTCCTCAAGCTTTTTCCATTTTGCATAGCAATCGCAAACGGGAACATTATGCTCGCGGCAGACGGCGCGCGCTCTGTCGATGAATTTGTCAAATGTGCCGTCCGTCTGCTTTTGCGTGGCAGAGCCGATAACGCTTCTCAGCAGCTCGTCCTTTTCCTCGGCGACAACGCGCGTGCCCATCATATTGGGCGTCATAAATATAGTTTCGATTCCCGCCGTTTCAAGCTTGTCAAACATTGCCGCAAGTGCGTTTGCATAATCATCAATTGCTTCAATGCCGCGGTTTGCGTCATTCAGCCCGAAGCACATAATGCAAAGATCGGGGTGATACGATATGACATCGCGCTCGATCCTGCTTTGCGCCGTAATCGCGCAGTCACCGCTTATACCTGCATTAATCACGTTTATGCATACGGGCGGAAAAACTGCTTCGAGCATTTGGCGCAGCTTGAAATGGTATGCCTTTGTCGAGCGGAACTCCGTTTCAAGTTCGGTTTCCGAGGCGCGGTATATCTCAAAGCAGCCGTGCGTTACACTGTCACCGATGAAGCTGAAAACCACTGGGGCGGAACCGCCGAAATCAGCAGCCTTTTCTTTTATTCTTTCGGTTATTTTCATTATTACACACTCACTTCCGTTTGTTTTTGTAACTAATTATACAAATAAACAGCGCTGTTGTCAATATAAAATCCGCATATTTTATCCGTTATCCGAAAGCCATTCGCGCGGATTTGTTCCGTGCTCGCGGCGAAAAGCTCTGTAAAACGAGGTGTAATCGTTAAAACCTGCGCGCATACAGGCGTCGCCGAGCGTCATTCCGCGGCGGAAGCTCTCACCAACTGCGGCAATGCGCTTGTGATTTATATATCCGCTGACGGTGTATCCGGTACTTTTTTTAAATATTCGCGATAAGTGCGCCTTTGAAATATAAAACGATTCGGCAATTGAGGAAAGCGAAACGGGATTTCGGTAATTGTTGTTTATATATGCAATGACCTCCTGAACCCTGTTCCCGCGGGGAGAATCGGAAATGTCAACGCTGTTTAACAGGTGCAGCAGCTCGATAATTTCACCGCGTATCACGGGGGAGGCGAAGCTTGCATAACCCCCGGTGTATTTTTTCATGCGCTCAAAAAGCTCGCCGATGCCGCTTTCGGAAACCGTGCCTGCGGAAATGTGGTTATGCGTTCCGCTTTCACGGTCAAGAAAAACGCGGCGGTATTCTGTACATTCCTCCTGCTCGAAAAAGCTTTTTTCGATATTTATGACAATCCGCGAATAAAGCGCGTCACTCTTATGATAAATGCGGTGCATCTCCTGCGGCCGAATGAGAATCATGTCGTACGGATGCAGCGGATAAACGGCGCCTTCAACAATATAGTCGCTGTCGCCGCCCAAAAAGCAGAGTATTTCATAATTATCATGGCTGTGCAGAATGAACCTTTCGCGAGAGGGGTAAAGCTGCGTGTATCCGATTGTAAAACCATTCATATTTAATCACCGTCTGCATTTTATCACAAAAAATCAATATACGCAATGTTTTTATCAATATTTACATAGTTTTATTACCTTGTGTTTGCTATAATGAAGAAAAAGGGGGGTTAAATTATGTATAACATAAGCGGTTTTGCCGATGAGATTTCTCCGGCAACCGATGTTCAGTTTGAGGTGCTCAATAAGCTCGGTATAAAATATTTTGAACCGAGAGGGATTGACGGAAAAAATATTTCCGACCTGACGGACGATGAGGCGCACGCACTGCGCGCAAAGATGGATAAAGCAGGGATAAGCGTTTCATCAATCGGATCTCCGATCGGAAAAATTCAGATAACCGACGATTTTGCGCCGCACATGGAAAAGCTTGCTCAGACAATCAGAACGGCAAAAATCCTCGGCTCGAGATACATTCGCATGTTCAGCTTTTATATCCCGGACGGCAGATATGAGGAGTATCGCGGCGAAGTTATGGACAGAATGAAAAAAATGACGGAGCTTGCAGAAAAAGAGGGAGTTATGCTGCTGCATGAGAATGAAAAGGGAATCTACGGCGATATTCCGGAGCGCTGCAAGGATATTCTGGAAAGCGTTGATTCGCCGAGTTTGCGTGCAGTGTTCGACATGGCGAATTTCGTTCAGTGCGGAGCGGAAACATATCCGCACGCGTTTAACATGCTGAAGCCTTATATCGAATATATGCATATAAAGGACGCCATTTCGGAAAGCGGCAGAGTTGTTCCGTCGGGAATGGGTGACGGGCATATCCGCGAAATCGTTTCGGAGCTTAAAAAGAACGGCTACAGCGGATTTTACAGCCTTGAACCACACCTCGGCAGCTTTGAGGGACTTGCGGACCTTGAGCTTGACGACGCTATGGAAAAACTGCCGAAAGGCGGCGAGGGCACGTTCACACTGGCACTCCGTTCGTTTATGAAAATTTTGGAGGAGGAATGAACATGGATAAGGTAAGACTTGGTATAATCGGCGTCGGCAACATGGGCACAAGCCATGCGCAAAACGTGACAGCAGGGAAAGTTCCGCATATGGAGCTGACGGCTCTTTGCGATATTGCCGAGGTAAGAAAAAATTACTGTAAGGAAACATATCCCGACATTGCGTTTTTCGACACATCGGAGGAGCTTATCCGCAGCGGACTTGTTGACGTTGTGCTGATTTCCGTTCCGCATTATGACCATTCGAAAATAGCAATCGACGCTTTTGCAAACGGGTTAAACGTTATCACAGAGAAGCCTGCCGGGGTTTACACGCGCCAGGTGCTTGAAATGAATGAAGCCGCAAAAAAGAGCGGCAAGCTGTTCGGAATCATGTACAACCAGCGAACGAACCCGATCTACCGTAAAATAAAATCGCTTATTGAAAAAGGTGAGCTCGGCGAGCTGAAAAGAATCCAATGGACAATAACCGACTGGTACCGTCCGCAGAACTATCACGACAGCTGCACATGGCGCTCAACATGGAAAACAGAGGGCGGCGGCGCACTTATCAATCAGAATCCGCATCAGCTCGATTTGTGGCAGTGGATGTTCGGAATGCCGTCAAAAATCATGTCGCACGTTTCGTTCGGCAAGTATTACGATATTGAGGTTGAGGATGATGTTACCGCATTTTTGCAGTACGATAACGGACTTACGGGTACATATATCACATCAACGGGAGAAACACCCGGCACAAACCGCCTTGAAATCGCCTGCGACATGGGGCGCATTGTGGTTGAAAACAACAAGCTGATATTTAACCGCAACGAGGTTTCGGAGCGCGAATTCAATAAAACCTTCAAGGGTATTTTCGGCAACCCCGAATACTGGAACTGCGATATCCCCGTGCCGGGCGCGCCGGGTGAGCAGCATGTGGGAATACTTAAGGACTTCACAAGGGTTATGCTTCACGGCGGCGAGCTTCTTGCACCGGGATATGACGGAATCAAGGGACTCACCATTTCCAACGCTATTCATTATTCCGCATGGAAAAACACATGGGCGGACGTTGCAAATTTCCCTCATGATGAATTTTACGAGCTTTTGCAGGATAAAATTAAAAATTCAACGGTTGTTAAGAAGGAATGCCAGATGACAACGGGAACGGAGGGAACTTATTAATGGATAAGAGAATCGGAGCACAGTATTACACAATAAGAGATTTTTGCAAAACGCTTGAGGATTTTGACGCGTCGTGCAAAAAAGTGAGCGAAATCGGCTATAAAACGGTGCAGCTTTCGGCAATCGGCGATTTTAAACCGGCGGACGTTAAAGCGGTTCTTGATAAGTATTCTCTTGAAGCCGTGTGCACTCACCGCTCCGGCGATGAATACGAAAACAGGCTTGATTATTCGATTGAATTTCATAAAACAATCGGCTGTAAAATTGCCGGTCTCGGCGCAATTCCCGGCTTTTCCGCTGATGAGGAAAACGTGAAGGCTTTTCTTGAAAAATACAATCTCATTTCCGAAAAGCTATATGAAAACGGACTTGTTTTCGCATATCACAACCATCACCTTGAATTTGAAAGAATCGGGGGCAAATATGTTTTTGATATTATCGCCGAAAACACGAATCCCGATAAATTCAAGTTTATTCTCGATGTTTACTGGCTCAGCTATTCGGGAATCAATCCTGCGAAATTTATCCGTAAGTATAAGGACAGAATTGCGTGCGTGCATTTCAAGGACATTGGAATAATTGACAAGAATGTTGAAATGTTCGAGGTCGGCTTCGGCAATATCGATTGGGATGACGTTATCGCCGCGTGCGAAGACGCAAACGTTGAATATGCGCTTGTTGAGCAGGACATTTGCCGCCGCGACCCGTTCGAATCGCTGAAAATGAGCTATGATTATCTTTCGGGAAAGGGATTTTGCTGATGAACGGCGTTATAATCGGCTGCGGTGCGATTGCGCCGATTCATGCCGCCGCCTTAAGTGCAATTGACGGCGCTGCGCTTTACGGGGCGTGCGACACTGACCGCGCCCGCGCCGATGCGTTCGCGGAAAAGTACGGCTGCCGTGCATTTTACGATATAAACGATGTGCTGAATGATGAAAGCGTTGATGTTGTTCATGTCTGCACGCCGCATTATTTGCATTACGAAATGGCTGCCGCGGCGCTTAAAAGCGGAAAAAACGTTGTTCTTGAAAAGCCTGCGGCGATGAATTTGAAGGACTTTGACGCACTCTGCGCTCTCGAAAAAGAGAGCGGCGCAAGCGTGTGCGCCATAGTGCAGAACAGGGAAAATCCGTGCGTGATAAAGCTTTTGCAAATCGTTAAAAGCTCCGGAGAAAAGCCGATCGGCATATTCGCAAATATGCGCTGGAGCAGGAACGCGGAGTATTATGCGTCTGCCGAATGGCGCGGAAAATGGGCAACCGAGGGCGGCGGACTGATGATTAATCAGGCAATTCATCTGCTTGACATGATGTGCCTTGTCGGCGGAGAGGCGGAGAAAGTAAAAGCGGAGATTTCAAACCGCGGAATCCCGGAAATTGAGGTTGAGGACACGGCGGACGCAGTGATTTTCTACAAGAGCGGTGTGCGCGGCGTATTTACGGCAACCAATCTTTACGGAGAAAATGCAAGCTTCATGCTTGAAGTTAATTACAGGGATTGCACATATCGTTACAGTGACGCGCGGCTTATGAAAATAACCGGGGACGGGGAAGAGGTCGTCGCGCGTGACGACACCGAAACGCCCGAGGGCAAGCCATACTGGGGGCGCGGACACAAAACGGCGATACGCAGGTTTTACAAAGCGCTTCAAGGCGGCGACGGTTATGTTCATCTTGAAGATGTGCGCCTTACAATGGAAACACTTTTTGAATTTTACAAGGGAGGAATGACCAAGTGAAAATGACATTCCGCTGGTACGGAAAGGACGACCCGGTCACGCTTGAAAAAATCAGGCAGATTCCGGGCGTTACGGGAATCGTATCGGCAATTTATGACATACCCGTGGGCGAGGTTTGGCCGCTTGAGCGCATAACGGAGCTTAAGCGCGAGGTTGAAAGCGCGGGGCTGGAGCTTTCGGTTATCGAAAGCGTTCCCGTTCATGAGGATATTAAAATGGGCTGCGGCGACCGCGACAGGTACATTAAAAACTACTGCGAAACGCTGCGCAACCTTGCAAAAGCAGGGATAGACTGCGTTTGCTATAATTTCATGCCCGTTTTCGACTGGACGCGCTCGGAGCTTGACCATGAGCTTGAGGACGGCTCGAACGCGCTTATATACCGTGAGGAAACGGTGCGCGCAATGAATCCGCTGACGGGCGATTTATCGCTCCCCGGGTGGGACGCAAGCTATACAAAGGAGGACATGCGCGCGCTTCTCGAAGCATATAAAAATATAAGCGAGGAGGATTTGTGGAACAACCTTGCTTACTTTCTGAAGAGCGTTATCAAAACGGCGGAGGAGGTTCGCGTTAAAATGGCGATTCACCCCGATGATCCGCCGTGGAGCATATTCGGGCTGCCGAGAATAATAACGAACAGCGAAAACATAAGACGATTTTTAAAGCTGTATGACAGTCCGTATAACGGACTTACGCTTTGCAGCGGCTCGCTCGGCTCAGACCCGAACAACGATATTGTTGCAATGGTAAATGAATTTTGTGACAGAATACACTTTGCGCATATAAGAAACGTGAAAATTACGGGAGATCACTGCTTTGAGGAATCCGCGCACAAAACCGAGTGCGGCTCGCTTGATATCTGCGGAATTGTTAAGGCGTATCACGATAACGGATTCGACGGCTATATCCGCCCCGACCACGGAAGAATGATTTGGGGCGAGACCGGCCGCCCGGGCTACGGTCTTTATGACAGGGCGCTCGGTGCAGTGTATATTAACGGTTTATGGGAGGCTATTGACAGATATGAAACTACCGACTGATTTTAATTTGACAGGTAAAACCGTTGTCGTTACGGGCGGCGGCGGAGTGCTGTGCGGAATGTTCGCACGCGCACTCGGCTCGCTCGGCGCATCGGTTGCGGTGCTTGACCTTCGCGAGGACGCGGCGAAGCTTGTCGCCGACGATATTGTAAGAAGCGGCGGAAAGGCAAAGGGATATTCCGCGAACGTTTTAAAGCCAGATGATATGAAGCGCGTGCGCGATGAAATTGCAAATGATTTCGGAACGTGCGATCTGCTTTTGAACGGCGCCGGCGGAAACAATCCGAAGGGCACAACAACAAAGGAATATTTTGACCTTGAGGATTTGAAGGACAGCGAGCTTGTAACATTCTTTGACCTTGATCCCGACGGAATTTCCTTTGTATTTAATCTCAATTTCCTCGGAACGCTTATCCCGACGCAGGTTTTTGCGCGTGACATGGCTGAGAAAAAGCACGGAAACATCATCAACATTTCGTCGATGAATGCGTTCCGTCCGCTGACGAAAATTCCGGCATACAGCGGTGCGAAGGCGGCTGTTTCGAACTTCACGCAATGGCTTGCCGTGCATTTTGCGGGGTCGGGAATAAGGGTCAACGCGATTGCTCCGGGCTTTTTCGTGACAAATCAGAACAGAGCGCTTCTGTTTGATAAGGACGGAAACCCCACCCCCAGAACAGGGAAAATTCTTGCGGCAACGCCGATGAATCGCTTCGGCGAAGCGGAGGAGCTGAACGGAACACTGCTTTGGCTGGCAAACGATGAAGCGTCCGGCTTTGTAACGGGAATCGTAGTCCCCGTTGACGGCGGATTCTCGGCATACAGCGGAGTATAATAATAAAATAAATAAGCTCATCCCACCGCGAGATGGGATGAGCTTATTATATATGCCATGGCGCAAATGGATGAAGCGGTACGATTCTTTATGCCAGTACCATTCTGCGGAAAAATCCGAACATATAGTCGGCGCAATCCTTTTTGCCAACGGAATGTGAAGCAACTATATCCGTTCTTGAAATTGTTTCCCCGTCCAAGGTAATTATAATTTCTCCGAGAGCGCTCCCTTTTTTAACGGGAGCTTTAACTTTTTTCGGGAGGTTAATATGTACTTTTGCTTTTTTTATCTGCGATTTTTGAAGCAGCGCTGATGAGCTTTCCTTTGCAACTGCCATCACCGAATCGCTTTTCCCCGATTCAACCGCAACGCTGCGAATCTCGCTCCCTTTTTCGCCGAACTGTGTTACCCCGTAATTTGCGAAGCCGTAATTAAGCAGATTCGAAGCGGCTGCAAAGCGTTCCTTGCTTGTCGGCGCGCCGAGCACAACGGCAATCAGCTGCATTTCGCCGCGCTTTGCCGCCGCGCTTATGCAGCAGCCGGCAACCGAGGTTGAGCCTGTTTTAAGTCCGTTTGCACCGCTGTAAAACCGTATCAGCTTATTGGTGTTGGCAAGGCTGAATTTGCCGCCGCGCAGTGAGTCCATCCATATTGTCGTGAATTTAAAAATATCCTTATGGCGCATCAGCTCGCGGCTCATGAGCGCAATATCATATGCGCTTGTGAAATGCCCGGGAGCGTCAAGCCCGTTGCAGTTAACGAAATGCGTATCCTTCATTCCGAGCTGTGCCGCGCGTTCGTTCATTTTTGCGGCAAATGCCTCCTCGCTTCCGCAAAGATGCTCCGCCATGGCAACGCAAGCGTCGTTGCCGCTTGCAACGGCAATTCCTTTCAGCAAATCCTCAACGCTCATTTTTTCGTTTGTATCGAGAAAAATTGTGCTGCCGCCCATGCTTTTGGCGCGTTCGCTCGCCGTCACAACAGTGTCGTAGGATATTTCTCCGCGGTCGATTGCTTCCATAATCAAGAGCATTGTCATTATTTTTGTGACGCTTGCAGGCGGCAGCGACTCGTGCGAATTGCTTTCAAAAAGCGTTTTCCCCGTTGAAGCCTCCGTCAGAATAACGGATTTTGCGTTAAAGCTGATTCCGTCCTCCGCGGTGGCCGAAACCGGCAGTATGAGAATCATCAGCAAACAGGCTATTCGTTTTAACGCCATATGAACACAGCTCCTTTAAATTTCTGTCTGTAAATCATATGTCTGCCGATTCGGAATATTCCCGTTTTTCGCTGTATAAAAAATTGGACAAAAAAAACTATTCCCAACGCGGATAAATTAATGTATAATAATACAAGAACTGCTTTTTATCACGCGGCGGTGATGCTGAATTGCCGCGTTTCATTTGACCAGCTGCGCTCATATAATGCACCGAGCTCGTCGGGCGATATGCAGCACTGCCCGTTAAGCGAATATACGGTTTTAAGATACGTGGTCACGCCGTTTTTGATAACCGCCACGCGCAGACCGCTGTTCTGATATATCGGGTAAAGCGCTGTGCCGGGCGTTTTCCTCTCCGACAGCTGAACGCCTGCCGCCGCACCTCCGCAGTACTCAAGGCGGAGCGTGTTATCCTCGGCGGTATAGTTTACGTCAAAGCCGTAACTGCGGAGATTCTCGGCAATTATCAAGAGCGATTGCTGCCTGCCGAGATAGTAGCAGCACGGAATCTCCGTTCCGTTTACAAAGGCTCTTATATCTGTCGAAAAAACGTTTGATTTGCGCGTTGTCATCTGTTCAAAGCCGCTTTCAAGCATCTTTTTCGTGTCGGTATAGCGCGAATCGTTGGTGACGAATGCATCGTTACGGTGATAATCCGCGTGCCGCCGCGCACTGCCGTTGCGGCAATGCACTTGCCGGCAATTGAGGTTGTGCCTGTCTTGAAGCCGTCCGCTTCGGGGAAATAATGCTTGTCATCCGTTTTCAGCAGAAGGTTGGTTGCTTTATAATATTTTCCGCGGATATAAACGCCGGTTTTTTTCGTGTAATTAAGTATGTCGGGATAATTCAGGATAAAATTGCGCACAAGCACGGCAACCGATTCGGGAGATATGCGGTTATAGTCCGAAAGCCCCGATGTGTCGGCAAAATATGCGGTGAGCCCCATTTCGGAAGCCTTTTCATTCATCCTGCGGACGAATGCCTCCTCGCTTCCGCACAGAAATTCGGCAACAGCAACTCCTGCCGCACATGCCGACGGAACGACGAGCGCGTCTATCATTTCCTCAATGCTGTAGAAATCTCCTTGGCGCAGCGGAATGTTTGAAGCTCCGCGCTCAGATGACTGCGCCGCCGCCTTGGCGGAAATGCCGACTGCCGAGCTTTTGGTAATGTCCCCTGCGGCGAGCCTTTCAAAAAGCAGATAAAGCGTCATGATCTTTGTCATGCTTGCGGGAACGCGCGCCGTCTGCCCGTCCTTAGAAAAAAGGATTTCTCCCGATTCGCAGTCCATAACGCACGCTCCGTACGATGTGACATCGAGCGCCGCGGCAGGAAACGAAGCAAGCAAAATGCAGACAGCCGCCGTTATGCTTAAAAGTTTTTTTAACGGTTTCATATGCATATTTACCCCCTTTGGTCAATAGTACCAGTATATCACAAAATCGGATAATTGCAAGAAATTTATTTCGGAAAGGAATTAATATGAACGCTTATATTTCGCCCGGCACACTTTATTCCGCCGCCGCAAAAATCATCGGAGACAAAACGCCGCTTAGGATTGACTGCGGCAGGCTCTGCAAAAATGCCTGCTGCGCCGTTGAAGAAGAAATAACGGGAATGTACCTTTTTCCGCGCGAAAGGCTGCGTTACATCCCTGTCCCCGGGTGGGCGCATATTTACGAAACGGATTTTGAATACAAGACGGACTGCTTTGCGCGGCTTTTCACCTGCAACGGCAGCTGCGCGCGCAGACGCCGTCCGCTGGCATGCATGATTTTTCCGCTTGTTCCTTATGCTCACCGCGGCGATAAGCTGCAAATAATTATGGATCCGCGCGGACGGGGAATGTGTCCGCTGGCGCGCGCAATGAAAATCGGCGACCTTGACGGAGAGTTTACCGCCGCAGTTCGCCGCGCAATGACGCTTCTGATGACAAACAGCGAATGCAGGGAGTTTATTTACCGTCTTACGGAAATTCTTGACGAAGAACTGTGATTAATTAAAGGAAATAATTTGACAAATGCGCTGTGATTTGTTACAATGATAATTACATAGTGAAAAAGAATGAGAGGATCCTGAAAATGAGCAAAGATAAAAAGCAGGTTGAGGAAATCACATCAATGGATGAGGATTTCGCCCGTTGGTATACCGACATTGTAAAAAAAGCGGAGCTGATTGAATATACAAGCATAAAGGGCTGCTGCGTTTTCCGCCCGTATTCCTATGCGATATGGGAAAACATTCAGCACGCGCTTGATTCGGAATTTAAACGGCTTGGGCATGAAAACGTATATCTGCCGATGTTTATTCCCGAAAGCCTGCTTGAAAAGGAAAAGGATCATGTTGAAGGCTTTGCGCCCGAGGTTGCGTGGGTCACATACGGAGGAAACGAAAAGCTTTCCGAGCGGATGTGTGTTCGCCCGACAAGTGAAACCCTTTTCTGTGAGCATTATAAAAACATAATTCACTCGCACCGCGATTTGCCGAAGCTTTACAACCAGTGGTGCAGCGTTGTAAGGTGGGAAAAGACAACGCGTCCGTTTTTGCGCAGCATGGAGTTTTTGTGGCAGGAGGGGCACACGGCTCACGCAACCGAGGAGGAAGCGCAGGCTGAAACAATCCGCATGCTGAACGTTTATGCGGATTTCTGTGAAAAATATCTTGCCATTCCCGTTATAAAAGGAAGAAAGACGGATAAGGAGAAATTTGCCGGAGCTGTTGCGACATATACTGTTGAAAGCCTTATGCATGACGGGAAGGCGCTTCAGTCGGGAACAAGCCATAACTTCGGGGACGGATTTGCAAAAGCCTTCGGGATACAGTATTCCGACAAGGATAATAAGCTTCAGTACGTTCATCAGACCTCATGGGGTGTTACAACGCGCCTTATCGGGGCAATCATCATGGTTCACGGCGATAACAGCGGACTTGTTCTGCCGCCTAAAATCGCACCGAAGCAGCTTGTCATCGTTCCGGTTGCAATGCATAAGGAGGGCGTTTCCGAAAAAGCTTCCGAGCTTTGCGGGCGTTTGAAAAAGCAGTTCCGCGCGGATATTGACCTTTCCGACAAAACGCCCGGGTGGAAGTTTGCGGAGTATGAAATGAAGGGTGTGCCGATTCGCCTTGAAATCGGACCGCGCGATATAGAAAATAACAGCTGCGTGCTTGTGCGCCGTGACAGCGGTGAGAAAATAACGGCGTCGCTTGACAATATCGAAGAAACCGTTTCGGCGCTGCTTGACGATATTCAGGCATCTCTGTTCAACAAGGCGCTTGCTCACCGTGAGAGCCATACTTATACTGCGGCCGATTATGATGAGTTTAAGGCAACGGTTGAATCGAAGCCCGGGTTCATCAAAGCAATGTGGTGCGGCGATGTTGAATGTGAAAACAAAATCAAGGAGGACACGGGTGCAACAGCGCGCTGCATGCCCTTTGAGCAGGAAACAATCTCCGACAAATGCGTTTGCTGCGGAAAACCTGCGAAAAAGCTGGTTTATTGGGGCAGAGCATATTAAAAAGGATAATATAGTGCTAAAAGTTGCAATTATTGTGATATTTTTCGGCATTATAAGATGATATTATATCAGGGAGGCAAGGATTTTGCTTCCCTGATTTTTTAGTGGATGGAGGATAAGGCGATGAAAAAAGAAAATCCCGTTTGCAGGGCGGAAAGCATGGTTGTGTGCGGAAATTGCCGCATAAGCGTGCTGACCGACCGTTTGTTCAGAATTGAATACAGTGAGAGCGGCATATTTGAAGATCATGCAACGCAGTCTGTTGTAAACAGAGAATTTCCGAAGGTTGACTACACCGTGAGGGATGAGAACGGCTTCCTGAAAATAAAAACAAGCCGGATTGAGATTTCCTACGACAAGGGCAAATTTTCAAAGGGCGGACTTCAGGCGCGCGTGTGCGGCGGTGCACGGTGCGACGATTGGTACTACGGTAAGGAATGTGAGAATTTCAAGGGAACAGCGCGCACTCTTGACCGCGCGAACGGCGAAATTCCGCTTGAGGACGGAATCCAGTGCTCCTGTGATTTTGCCGTTGTTGACGACAGCGCGTCACTTATAATCGATGAAGCCGGTTGGATAGCTCCGCGGGAAAACAAGGAGGAGGATTTTTATCTTTTCTGCTACTGTTCGGAATACAAGGACGCGCTCAATGCTTTTTACACGCTGACCGGAAAAACGCCGCTTATTCCGCGTTACGCGCTCGGCAACTGGTGGAGCAGATATTATGAATATACGCAGGAGGGCTATGAAGAGCTTCTGGACTGCTTTGAAAAAGAAAACATTCCGCTTTCCGTTGCGGTTATCGACATGGATTGGCATGTCACAAAAATTGACAAAAAGTACGGCTCCGGCTGGACGGGATATACATGGAATGAAGAGCTTTTCCCCGATTACAGAGCGTTTCTCAAAAATCTTCATAAAAGAAAGCTCCGCGTAACGCTGAATCTGCACCCGGCGGAGGGCGTTGCCGCGCACGAGGTTCAGTATGAAGAAATGGCAAAGAGAATGGGGATTGACCCGAAAACGGAGGAAACCGTTCCGTTTGACGCAACCTCGCAAAAATTCATGAATACCTATTTTGACGTTTTGATTCACCCCTTTGAGGATGAGGGTGTTGATTTCTGGTGGATGGACTGGCAGCAGGGCACATCCTCGCTTATGGAAGGGCTTGATCCGCTGTGGATGCTGAACTACCTGCACTACAAGGACAGCGGCAGAGATAGCCGCCGCCCGATGATATTCTCGCGCTATGCAGGCATCGGAAGCCACCGTTACCCGATAGGCTTCTCGGGTGATACGCATATAACATGGGCGTCGCTTGATTTCCAGCCGTATTTCACAAACAATGCGGCAAATGTCGGTTACGGCTGGTGGAGTCACGACATCGGCGGTCACATGTGCGGCGCAAAGGATAACGAGCTTTTTGCGCGCTGGGTGGAATACGGCGTATTTTCTCCGATTATGCGCCTGCACAGCTCAAAGAGCGAATTTCTGAATAAAGAGCCTTGGGTGTTTGACGCTGTTATCCGCGGACTGATGGGCAAATTCATGCGCCTGCGCCATGCGATGCTTCCGTATCTTTATTCAATGAACCGCCGTGCGTCCGAGCAGAATATTCCGCTCATCACGCCGCTTTATTATGAGAACCCGAATGATGCGCCGGCATATAATTTCAGAAACGAGTATTATTTCGGAACGGAAATGCTGGTTTCGCCCATAACGAAAAAATCGAAGCGCGGCTGCATGGGCGAGGTTCTTACATATTTCCCGAACGGAACATGGTTCGACTTCTTCACAGGCTATGAATACAGCGGCGGAAAAACGCTCTGCGTTTGCCGCGAAATTGACGAATATCCCGTGTTTGTCAAGGCAGGCGGCATTGTTCCGCTCAGCTGCGACGGCGGCAACGGCACGGAGAATCCGCACAAGCTTGCGGTTGAAGTGTTCCCGTCTGATAACGGCAGCTTTGAAATGTATGAGGACGACGGCACAACGATGAATTACGAAAACGGCAGCTTTGCAATCACAAGCTTTAACTTCAGCTGGGGTGATAAACCCGTGCTGCAAATGTCCGTTTCCGGCAGCACCGAAGGAATTGTCCCGAGCGACAGAACATATGAAATCCGTTTCCGCAAGCTTTCTGAGTGTACGAACGTGAGCGTAACGGATAAAAACGGAGCTGTTGACGCAAAGGTTTCGTACGATAATGAGACGGTAATTGTAAGCTTCGGCACATTTGAGGGAGAAGCGGTTATCGCATTCAACGAAAAGGTGAGCGTTGCTCCGAACGATTACAAAAAGCGCTGCTTTGAAATTCTCTGCCGCGCGGAAACAGATAACTATGCTAAAGAAGCGCTGTTTGAACGCATTGAAAACGGCAGCATAACGACTGCGCTTGCACAGATTGATTCGGTTATCGATGATGAGTGCGTTTGCAGAGAGCTTTTTGAAGCAATCCTTGCGAAATAATATTGTTACATTAAAAGGCCGGGAAAGCGGTTTGGTTAAGTCGCTTTCTCAGCCTTTTTTGAATATCTGTATCAATTAATTAATAGTGTACGAACCCTTAATCATAAGTATGCAGTCGGTTGACGTGTATACCCCGCGCCCGTCGTCGGTGGGTACGAGCAGCAGATGATTTCCCTGAACCGTGGTGCCATTCGCAAGGTCAAAGCCCATGGTAACATCGCCGAGACCGCCCTTCGCCGTTCCGATAACGCTGCACGTTCCCATTCTCAGAACAATCTCTGTTCCTGAGGAGCAGATAACGCTTTTTCCGGCAGGAACATTAACAAGATTAAATTTCATGTTCGGATAAACAACGCTTTCAATATAGCTTTTTGTAACAAGGGGGTCGCCCTCCGTTCCCGGTTCGGCGGCAAAGCAGCCGAGAATGAGAAACGCGGAAAGCGCTCCGAATATTAAAGCAACTCTTTTTTTCATGTGTAAAACATCCTTTCAATTATACATCCGCAAGACCAAAGCTGATTGACAGCGCGTTATTGACCTTAAGCATCTGTATTTCATCAAGTCTTCCGATTTTTTCGCGCAGCCGCTGCTTGTCGATAGTGCGCACCTGTTCGAGCAGAATAACGCTGTCCTTGCTCAGACCGTAATCGAGCGCGTCTATTTCAATGTGCGTCGGAAGCTTAGCCTTATTGATTTTGCTGGTTATGGCAGCGGCTATCACCGTCGGACTGTATTTATTGCCAACATCGTTCTGAACCACCAGAACGGGTCTGATACCTCCCTGCTCCGAGCCGACAACCGGGCTGAGATCGGCATAAAAAATGTCACCGCGTTTTACAATCACTGTCGTCACTCTCCGATAAAAAATCCTCGTAGACCTTATATGCACTTTCATCGGATGCAATTGATTTTTCGGCAATTTCAAGATTGAGTGTTCCCATTTCGAGATAACCTCTTTGCATGGTGTTTTTCAGCTCAATGCGCCTTTTTTCGCGAAGATATTGTTTAACTGCCAGCGCAATAATTTCGCTTCTGGTGTGCCTGTCTGCACGGGCGGCCGCCTCCGCCTCGTCAATAAGCGAGCCGGGCAGCGTGACCGAAATCTTGCGCTGAGCCTGTTCTTTCATCTGACATGCCCCCCTTGATATGAATACTGTAATAATTATACTACAAATAACGGGGCGGGTCAAATGTAACTTATTCCAATGCGCCGTAAAATATATATGTAAGTTACGGCAGTGCTGTCTACAAATTCATTATGCACAGGAATTGAGAGCAGCATACATAAAAAGGAAAAATTACATTGCCCGGCTGATGATTTTTTCAATGGCGGGCGGAATGTTTGCAATTATATCGTCCGCGTCCGTTCCGTACGCCCCGATTTTCCGCTCGGCAAGCAGCCCGGCGTTTCCGTGAATGCAGCAGCCTGCTGCGGCGCTGTCCGTCAGCGTGAGGCCCTGCGCGCACAGCGAAGCGATTATTCCGCTCAGAATATCGCCGGAGCCTGCCTTGGCAAGTGCGCTGGTTGCCGCCAATGAAACATATTTGTTGCTGCCGCCGTATGCAATAACCGTTCTTGCACCCTTGAGCAGCAGCCTTACTCCGTATTCCCTTGTAAAGCTTTCCGCCGTGTTAATGCGATTTTTCTCGATTTCATCAACCGATAAACCGCTTATCCTTGAAAATTCGAGCGGATGCGGCGTGAGAAGCACGTTTTTGTTTTTGATAATATCAAGCCTGCCGCAAAGTGAATTGATTCCGTCCGCGTCTATGATAACGTTTGCTCCGGTTGCGGCAAGCGCGTTTTTAATAAGCTCACCGTGACCGCTGCCGCCCAATCCGCACCCTATGAGCACGGAATCGGCGCACCGCAGCGCAGAAAGCGCGTTTTCGCTGAGTGAGGCAAGCAGCCGCCCGTCCTTTTCGGGGCACGGGATTACAACTGCTTCCCCTGCCATTATATTCAGAATCTGACAAATTGACCGCGGCGCAATGATTTTAACAAGTCCGCAGCCGCTTTTGTATGCACTTCGCGCCGCCATCGCCGCCGCTCCTGCCATTCCGAAGCTGCCGCATATCATAACGACTGTGCCGAAGGTGCCCTTGTGTCCGCGGCGGCTCCTTTCGGGAAGCATTGCGCGCACCGATTTATCGCATATGGGTACGCAGGTATTTTCGGAAAATTCGCTGTAATTCACGGGAATACCTACCTCGCAAACAGTTATTTCTCCGCAGAGGTTAACGCTTTCATTTGAAAGCATTCCCGTTTTCGGCGCGGTGAAGGTAAGGGTTTCGTCGGCTCTGACGCATGCCCCGCACACTTCACCCGTGTCGGCATTCATTCCGCTCGGAACATCCGCCGCTATTACAATGCCGCGAAAAGCGTTGATAATTCCGATAAGCCGCTCAATGTTCTGCGGCACGGTTCCCGAAATCCCTATTCCGAATATGGCGTCAAGAATACATTCGAAATCGTCAATATCAATCGGAACCGAAGCGCTGACGGGTATGCCCTCGGCTGCGCATTTCTCCGCAAGCCGTACGCAGCAGGGCGCGCCCGGTTCGGCAGCCTGTACAATTTCAACGCGTTTACCTGCTTTGTGCAGCAGCATCGCCGCCGCATAGCCGTCGCTGCCGTTGTTGCCTTTTCCGCAGAATATGCAGACAGAGGAAAAATGCTGCAGCCGCTTGTAGCAAGCAGCGGCAGCATTTTCAATAAGACAAAGCTCCGACACATTTTTCATCGTCTGCTCCTCGGCAGACCTTATCATCTGAGTGGATAAAAACAGCATATTAATAACCCCGTTCCGATTTTATTCATGGATATGCACCTTGCTGCGCGCATATTGCTGCAGTGATGTAAGCATATTATAGGTCGGCTCGAATTTTACAAGCGTGCGCCCGTTTTTATCAACAACGGCAAAGTAAACTTGCGCGTCGCGTCTGCCGCTTGTCGCGTCAATCGTTTTATCAAACTGCGATGTGAGAACATTGGCGTAGTCGGGATCGTCGACGGAGGCGAGAAGCTCCGTGTTTTTCATATCGAACGAAATCAGCCTTTTTCTACGGCTTTTATTCATTATCATATCTATATCTATGCAATCGTCCGTGCAGATATACTCATACTCGCGCCTGAGCCTTGCCGAAAGATAATGCGCCAGCCAGAAAAGACCGAACACTGCAAGCAGCGAAATTGAAGCAAGCTGCGTTGGTAGAAACAGAACAATTACAACCAGGCTGACAGCCGCAGCTGCGGCATAAAGCAAAATTGTTGCAATTCTGTCAAGCGGCGAAAGCTCTCTTTTAATCATATATTCTTTAAAAGCCATAATGTTTCTCCATCCTTTCTTTTCAGTTAAGCACCGTTCCGGCGCTGCCGTGCGATTCGGTCGGGTTGTGCTGCTCGTGTGACGGTGATGTTGTGCTGCCGGAGGAGCTGCCTCCCGAGGAACTGCCGCCGGAAGTGCTGCCCGTACTCTGTGAGCTGCTTCCGCTTTGTGTGCCGCGGTTTGTTTCACCGGTTTCTTCGTCCTGAACGTCACCGGCAACATCTTCATTCTTTTTGATTACCTCCGTGGTTGTTGCGGGAGCTGCTCCGTGTGAAAGCTTGTTCTGATTGAATTTATACGGATGCTCGTTACAAGTCTTTTTCGGAACATTGCCCTTTGCAAATACCTTCGCTTTAACCTTCGGGCAAAGCGGAGTTGTCGGAAGTCCGCTGTCAGCGCAAACCATAACGGTAAGCTCCTTGGAATCGTTATCATCAAAAAATTCCTTGTTTTTAAGCCCTTTATGAACCTCCGTCATAACCTTGCGCCATGCAACGGCGGCAGGGTTCGGGGAAAATCCCCGGAGGGAGGCCTGCTGGTCATATCCGAACCACACAGCGCCTACATAGTACGGCGTGTATCCGACGAACCATCTGTCCATATTGCTTGAGGTTGTACCGGTTTTTCCGGCAGCGCGCATTCCCGGAATTGCCGCCGCGCGGCCCGTGCCGCCCGTTACAACATCGGTCATCATGCTCACCATATCGCGCGCCGTTGTTTCGCTGATTGCAATTTTCCCTTTCTTATCGTGCTCAAGCAAAACCTTTCCATTTGAATCAAGCACCTTCGTGTACGTTGACGGCGTGATATAAGTTCCGCCGTTCGGGAAAACGCAGTATGCCGCGCACATTTCAAGAACCGTAACGCCGTCCGTAAGTCCGCCGAGTGCAATCTGAGAAAGTCCTATATCCGTAAAAACTTTCCCGTTTCTCTTATCGGATTCAATAAGAGATGAAATGTGGTATCTGTCACGCAGAAAGTCGAAGGAAGCTTCAGGCGTAATATAATCGCAGATTTTAACCGCAGGAATATTTCTCGAGCCTCTCAGCGCCGCACGCACCGTGATTCTGCCGAGGAAGCGCCTGTCATCGTTGCGCGGCGTCCAGTTGCCGAAGCTGATTTTTGAATCGTTCACAATTGTGGACGGCGTTACAAGTCCGTACTCAATCGCCGGGGAATATACCGACAGCGGCTTGATTGATGAACCGGGCTGGCGCAGCGTTTGCGTGGCGCGGTTAAGAGTGCGCTTGCCCTCTTTTTCTCCGCGACCGCCGACGAGCGCCTTAACAAGCCCCGTGTAAGGATCCATTATAACCATTGAGGACTGCGGCTGAACCGTTCCGCGCCCTTTCTGAAATGCGGAATCATCCCGGTAAACCGCGTCAAGCTTCGCCTGAATGTTGGAATCGATGGAAAGGTATATCCTCAGTCCGCCGTTATAAAGCACCTTACTGGCAAATTCGCGCGTATAATTGTATTTATCCATTAAATCCTTGATAATCTGGTCAATTGCCGCGTCCACAAAATAGCTTTGGCTGTTTTTGTTTTCATCGGGATTGGATTTTGCGAAAACAAGCTTCTCGTCCTTTGCCTCCGTATATTCATCCTCGGTGATAAGTCCCAGCTCAAGCATTTTCTTAAGGATAATAAGCTGCCGTTCCTTATTATTATCGGGATTTACAAGAGGATCGTATTTTGTCGGGAATTTTGTAATCCCGGCAATCGAAGCACACTCCGCAAGCGAAAGCTCCGAAACCTCTTTGTTGAAATATACATGCGCGGCGCTCGCAACACCGTTGCACTTCTGACTGAGATAAATCGTATTTAAGTAATATTCGAGAATTTCATCCTTGGAAAGCTGCTTTTCAAGATTGTATGCACGGTAGATTTCCTGGATTTTTCTCTTAACGGAATAATCATCGTACTTCGTAAGATTTTTTATCAGCTGCTGCGTAATCGTACTTCCGCCGTAGCTTGAGTGACCCTTGTGTGCAACATACTGAATCGTTGCACCGGCGAGCCTTTTAATGTCAAAGCCGCAATGACTGTAAAAACGCTCATCCTCAATAGCGATAAAAGCGTTTTTGAGATATTCGGGAATATCGCTGCTGCTTACCCAAATTCGGTTCTCCGTGTCATAAAGCCTTTCAAGCTCCTCCGTTTCGCCCGTTTCGGGATTCGTTGCGTAAACGAACGATGTCAAGTTAAGCCTGAGATTGTCCACGTCAACCAAGTCCGTTTTTTCAACGTACCCGAACAGCGAGCCGGCAACAAGCCCCACAACCGCAATTCCGCATATAAAAAAGGTAAGGAAAATTACCAGCAGCGATTTGAGGAATATGTTCATCGGTTTTTTTGCCCGTTTTCGTTTCTTGCTCATATGTATCCACTCCTTGTCTGTACATGGCAGAATAATAAATTCAACCACATTAAACTATAACATAAAGACATTAAAAAAGTGTTACAAAGCAATAAATAATTGAATAAATATGCGCATAACGTCAAAGAATAGTGGTAAAGGGAGGAGATTATTTGAAAAAGACCTTGATATTGGCAGCAGGCGCCGCCCTTTGCATTGTGACTTTTTGCGGAACCTTTTCGGGATATGTGTCCGGCGCAAGGCTAAAACAGGGAACAAAAGTTCCGATTGAGGCAAAGGCAAGCGGAGAAAAATCTGCCGTACCGCTCGCGCCGAAAATGAGCAATGAGTATATTGTGGGAGAAAAAAACGGTAAAATTGTTTTATTTCGCAAAACAACGGACGGAACGCCTCTCGTGTGGGAGGAGTACGACAGCGATATTTCGGCGCTTCCGAAGACGGACAAGGAGGAGCTTGCGGACGGAATCGCGGCAGAATCTCTTGAAGCGGCGCTGCAAATAATAGAAGATTTCACAAGCTGAAAAAAGGCGTTCCCTAACAAAAAAAGAAGGGGCTGTAGCAAAAGTCACAACCCGATAAGGAAGTATTGGTTTTGAAAGCCGTTCTTTAAGTTTATACTTCGTAAACAGGCAGCCGTATACGTCAGTATTACGACTGCCTGTTTACTTGTCTAAATCTTAAATTCCGACCTTCAAAACTGCTTTGCACCCTGTAAACAATATTTTTTGATGAAGTTCAAGGCAAAAAAGCGAGTAATCCTGTCGGATTTCGAGCCTTTTTTAACGCTGAAATTCGCAAAAAAGATGTTTAGCAGGGCAATACTTCCTTACCGGGCTGTGGCTAAAGTCACAACCCCTTCGAGCATTATTATTCTGTTTTTTCGCAGATGAATTTGCCGAGTACAAAAACCACAACCGTGGAAATTATAATTTCCGGAATCATATATGTTCCATTATACGTAAGCGAATATGCCAGCACTGACTGACCTTCATCGGCGTATACTCCCCAAATGAGAATACCTGATAAAATGTGGCAGACGTAGCGCAGCGCCGTAACGATAAATGCCGCAGCGGCAGCCGCAAAGCGCGTTTTGCCGAAAAGCCTGTAAAACAGTCCGGCGAGTCCCAGCACGCCGAATGCAATTATGTAATCAAGTGCGATTACAAGCAGATAGCTTATAAAATTGCGCGTCGGCGGCGGATAAAATCCCTGAATCATCTGAATCAGCGCGTATACAAGCGATGATGCCAAGCCCCATTTTGTCCCGAGCATAATTGAAACCGCAATAATCGGAACCATGCTTGCAATCGTAATCGAACCGCCCTGCATCCACGGCGCGGGTATAACCTTTGATACCCATGCAAGCGCCGTTGCCAGCGCAATCATAAGCGCGCTTGTCGTTATTTTCTTTGTGGATGACATGAAATAACCTCCTTTCCTTATAAAATGCCTGATCTGACATGACAGCAAAAAACGGGTCATGCCTGCGTGACATAACCCGAATAAATTTACACTGTTTTCCCTACGTTGGCATTATCCAAATCAGGTTACGGGCGCAAAGCCCGAGGGTCAAAGCGGAAACACGCTTAATCTCAGCCTGCTTAAAGCAAGCACCCCTCTTATTCTTTTCGTGCAGCTTCTGCACCCTTTCATTATATATCCGGCATGTATTTATGTCAATGATTTTTATCTAAATATCAAAAAAATCTAAAAAAAACAAAAAAGGAGTTGACAAGAGGAGGAAAAGGTGGTAATATAGCATACGTTGCACCG
>CAJJUC010000005.1 GCA_905195005.1 uncultured Eubacteriales bacterium
TTTCCTGCCGTTTTGCCCATGAATCTGCCAACGACAATCATGTCAGCCGCATTGTAGAGCATCTGCAGCATGCCGGTGAGCATAAGCGGTATGGCAAACATGATAATCGGGCGGAAAATGCCGCCCTTTGTCATATCAACGCTGTGCCTGTTATTCATCACATTCCCTCCCAATGTGTTTTATGAGGGCGGTCACGATTTTGGCGGATCTTTGCGCCGCAACCTCTCTGAATGCATTATAGTCAAGTGTTGTCGAGCCGTCCGCTCCGTCGGAAACGGTTCTGATAACCGTGAACGGTGTTTTGTTTATGTAACACACCTGACCGATGGCAGCCCCCTCCATTTCGCAGACAGCAGCTCCGAATTTTTCGGCGATTTCCCTGCGGTGTGCTGCGGCGTTTATGAAACGGTCGCCCGAGGCAATCCTGACAGTGCGGCATTCAAGTCCGATTTCGTGCGCTGCAGCCGAAGCAGCTGCGGAAAGCGCCTTGTCGCACGGAATATTTACAATGTTGATTCCCGAAATAAGCCCCGGTTCATCACCGAAAAGCGTTGTGTCCATGTCGTGCTGAACAACATCTTCGGCAACAACCGTGTCAAGCTCTCCGAGCTGCGGCGAAAGCGAGCCTGCAATCCCGGTGTTTATGATTGCGTCCGCGTGAAAACGAATAATCATCGTTTGCGCGCAAACCGCCGCGAACACCTTTCCGATTCCGCAAACCGCCGCCGTTACGGAAACACCGCCGAGCTCTCCGCTTATAAAGGTTATTCCGCTCACCGTTTCGGAGCGGCTGTTTTCAAGCTGTGCGGCAATGTGCTCAATTTCAACATCCATTGCTCCGATGATACCGACTGTCATTATTTTCTCTCCTTTTTCTCAGACCTGATTAATCAGCATATTTAAAGGTTTGAGTTTTCTCATTTAATATGTCAAGGAAACGGGCACATTCACGCTTTGCCGCGCCAATGCTCAGTTCTCTGTAATTTCCGCATTCCTCCGCTGAAGCGCCGAACACTCCGCCCGCGTGGTCAACCGTGCTTTTCAGCGCGCCCTTAAGCGCGGTAAGAACGGCGCCGGGACTGACTGAATCGCGCACCAAAAGGTAAAATCCCGTACGGCAGCCCATCGGTCCGAAATATATCACATTTTCACCGATTTCCGAGCTTCTGATATACGTTGCTATCATATGCTCAACGCTGTGCATGGTTACATTATCCATATAGTCACCCTTGTTCGGGCGGCGTGTGCGCAGGTCATAGGTCACAATGTCCCCATCGATGCGCGATATATAAATTCCTTCCGTCAGCGTGTTGTGATTTATTTTAAAGCTTTCGATTTTTGCGGGCTGTTTTTCGCGGTTCATATTAAAATCACCTTCCGCAGTTGATTATAGCACCTGCGGAAAAATAAATCAACCCGAATATTAACCAAAAAAGCCGAAAGAAAAATTTTGCATATAGACAATAAGCACATCAGGCTGTAAAATAAAATACGGGATATATGTTAATCTATAGGGATTATTGTTAATTGAAAAGGCTGACCGCGGAATATATAATAAAACTGCGGAATGAGGCATGGCGCCGCATTCAAAAAAATAAAAAGGAGGATTTGGTATGAACAACCGTCTGAAAAAAGGAGGGGCGGCGCTGCTTGCTGCCGCATTGTGCATATCGTGCGCGGCATGCAGCGGCGGAAATTCGAAAAAAAGCAGTGAGTATACGACTATTGTGGTCGGTAACTGGCCGACAGAGTCGAGCATGGATGCAAACCAACCGGCCGCTTGCAACGGTAATATACCGCAGTAACTGACCGTACATTGAAAGGAGCTTACCTTAAACATGTTTGAAAACGCTAAATGGATAACGGCGCCGCTTGAAGAATATCCCGACAGAAGTATTCTTCTCTGAAAATGCTTGCCGAGCTGAAGCTTGAATCGGACGGCGGACAGAGCGTGAAAATCAGCACCGACAGCACATGGCGCACGCATTACGGAGCGGTGTTGTATAACCAGATGCGCGAGGGAGAAATCTATGACGCGCGTGAAGAAAAAAAGGCATTTTCGAGGGTTGACTTTGACTCGGCTGAATGGTATAATGCCCTCGTCGTACGCGGACCGGGCGGAAAGCTTGAAAAAAACTATATTGAACCGGAACGCGTGACGGGCGTTTCCGCTCCGAAATATCTCGGCGGCGGAAAATTATGATGTTGTGGAGAAATTCATGGACTTTCTCCATACAATGGCAGAGGATTGTATTATCAGCTACGGATTGGGCGACTGGTGCTTCCCTAAAAACACAAAAATGTGCCGCGGCGCTGACAACTCCCGTGAAGAATCCCGAAAATTTTTCGGAAGGGGGCGAGCGCACTCCGATTATACTCAGGCGCAATGCCGCACTTCGCCTTGCCGCGGAGAAAACAGGAGCGCATGTGCTCGATTTGTATTCCGTGCTTAAGGATAAAGGCGCGCTCTGCCGCGATGACGGTGTGCATCAGACGGACGCCGGCTATGACTTGCTTGCGGCGGAATGTGTTAAAATATATCATCAATTATTGAAACAGGACGGGGGATTATTATGAGTATACCAAAGGCAAAAAAATACATATCCGATTTTGAACAGCTCGGATTCGGCATGTTTGTTCACTGGGGGCTTTATTCTCAGCTCGGAAGGGGAGAATGGGTCTGTTTCATGGAAAACATGAACATGCCCGACTATGAAAAGCTGATGAACACATTTACAGCGGAGGATTTTGATGCGGAAAAGCTTGTGCTGACAGCGAAAAATGCGGGCTGCAGATATATAACGCTCACAACGCGCCATCATGAGGGATTTTCGCTTTACGATACCTGCGGACTGAGCGATTTTGACGCGCCGCACAGCCCGGCAAAGCGCGATCTTATACGCGAATATGTGGACGCGTGCAACAAGCACGGGATTGTTCCGTTTTTCTATCACACAACGCTTGACTGGCACACGCCGCTGTTCAAAAATGATTTTGACGCATATCTTGAATACCTCAGAAAAAGCGTTGAGGTGCTCTGCAAGAATTACGGGAAAATCGGCGGACTGTGGTTTGACGGAAACTGGTCGAAGCCCGATGGCACAGACTGGAAAGAGGACGAGCTCTACAAAACGATAAGGAAATATCAGCCGGAAGCGATTATCGTAAACAATACCGGTCTCAGTGCGCGCGGCCGTGTCGGAAACCCCGAAATAGATTCCGTGACCTTTGAGCAGGGCAGACCAACGCCCATGGATCGCGAGGGAATGGAAAAGTATCTTGCCGCAGAAATGTGCCAGACGGTCAACGATCACTGGGGCATAGGAAGCCGTGACATAAATTACAAATCACCCAAAGAGCTGATAGAAAACCTTTGCCTTTGCAGAAAGGTCGGCGCAAATTATCTTCTGAATATCGGCCCCGGAGCGCAGGGCGCGGTTGATCCGTACCAGAGCGCGCTTTTCGGTTTAATCGGCAGATGGATGAAGCTGAACGGAGAGGCAATTTACAACGGCAGACCGTACGCGGCAGGCAGCAGCGGAAATAACTTTATGCTTAAAAGCGCTGACGGGAAATATCTGTACATTTTTGTTTTCGACCTCGGAGCTATCGGAAATGCCAATGTTACTGTCGGTGGAAAATACAGCGGAAGCATTGCTTTCGGGAATGTGAAGGATGAGATAAAGGGCATTGAGTGGATGGATAACGGCAAAAAGCTTGAATTTGTTCAGTCGGACGATATGCTTTGCATGAATGCAGCCGGGTATGAGTACGGCAGCTCTCTCGGCGTGAGGGTTGCAAGAGCGGCTTTAGTATAAAAAGTATTTGCCAAACAGGCAAAACTGTGGTATATTGGTATCGGTGATGAAAATGTTCGGATTTATTAAGAAAAAGCGCGGCGAAAATGACAGCTGCCGTTACTGTGTGTTTGCCCGGGCGGAGGACGATGGCTATATGTGCAAATATTCCGGGAAAGTAAAGGGAAGCTCCGTGTGCCGGCGGTATAAATTTGACCCGTTTGCGCACAGAACGCCGCGGCTGCGCAGCATTGATACAACAATGTTTGACCCGCTTGATTTTAAAATAGACTGAATAAAAAACCGGAGTTTTTTATTCACCGCAGTGAAAGCAGAGGCTGTGGCTAAAGTCAATTGACTTTAGCCACAGCCTCTTTATTTGAGTTTTAAGCTCTATCCGCGGAATTTCAGCGCATAAAATTTTATTCCTTCGGTCAGTGCAAGGTCGTACACTGCGAAAACGGCTGCGCCGATAAATATAACGGCGGTGCGCGGAAAGGGCACAGTGATAAACATCCGCAGCAATGCATATGTAAGCGCGGAGAAGAGCGCAGCAAATAAATATTTCACAGCCGCGCGGACGTACCGCTTTGAAAACCTGCGCTCGGTTATATGTTTCACAACCGGGTAATATCCCAAAATAACGGCGTATGCCGCAACTGCCGCCTTTGACGGAATAATCAAAAATCCGCACAGCGATATAACGGCGTAGGTAAGAAGCCCGTATCTGACCCCATGCTCCTCAGTGCATATATAGGTGAAAAGCGTGGAAAAACAATAGAAAAACAGCTTGCATGTCGGAAGCCAGACCGCCGCAATCATGGAAAGTATGCCAAGCAGAGCCATCATTGAACAGAATGTGATTTTTTTATTCATAATAATATCCGTTCCGCCGCTGCGCTTCGGCAATGTAAGAGAACATCTCCTTTTGCGCAGAAACTTAAAGGAGACATCCCAAAATAACGTCAGCAGCAGGAAATAAGGTCGCCGCCGAGCATTTCACAGCAGCAGTCGGCGCAGAGCAGATTGCTGCAGCAGTTGCACATGTCAACATCCGACGAGCCATAGCCGCGCCGGTTCCCCCACTGATTATATGATGAACCGCGCATATTTATGTTATTTAAAACATTTCTGTATTCCATGTTTGACGGATCCATATTGACAGCCGTCTGCAAATGACGGATTCCGTCAAAATTCCAGCCCTTTGCCATGCAAACGCACCCCTTGAGGAAATGCCACTCCGCACTGCCGTCATTTCTGCGGTTCAGCTCCGCGTCGGCTTCATCATAGCGGCGCTGCGAAAAAAGATTGCGGATATATGCAAAATCAGAATTTGTCGAATAGGATGAGCCGGTATAGCTTCCGGAAGCCGATGATGTTGCCGCGCCGCCGTTTGCGCGCATTTTCATAATTGTGTCATATGCTTCGTTAATCTGCTGAAGCTTTTCCTTTGCCAAGCCCTCAAGCGGATTGTCCTTGTAGCGGTCGGGGTGATACTTTTTTACAAGCTCCCTGTACGCTTTTTTTATTGTTGCGTCATCGGCGTTTTCGTCAACGCCGAGCACTTCGTACGGATTCATATTCATACCAATTCCTTTCCATGGAGCGTAAATTATTTTTAATTGCTTTTTGCGATGCGGACATTTTTTACAGCCCATTTTCCGCGGCTTCCCGCATACCGAGGTAAATTATGTTGTCAAGAAGCTCCTTGTTTTTCTTTATATCAATAAGGTCGTAAGCGTCCGAAATATCTTTCAAAAGAATCAGAAGAGCCGCGCGCACGTCCTTTTTCAGCGCGTCAATATCGGCGGGCAGACGGCCGTCTGCGGCAAACGGATTGTAGCAGCCTTTTTTTACGTCGTCCTCAATGTCGGCGGCAGCGTCAATAATATAGATAAACCGCCCCGTCAGAAAGCCGAGCCGCGCAAGCGCCGGGTTGTTTCCGTCAATATCAAAAACGCCCTCCAAAAGCCTTCCGAAGCAATCCGCAGCAATGTCAGCGCTGCGGCAGCCGCTTTTTTCAAGCGCGGACAATTCCGCAAGGCTGTCCTTAATGCACCCGAGCTGCATCGGGTGCTTTTTTGCTGCTTTCCTGAATGAGCGGTAATAAAGCGGCATTGCCGCATATGAAGTAAATTTGTGCTCGTCGTTTATATCATCCTTCAGCTTGAGAAACGTAAGCAGCACGGACATATCCGCACTGTACGAAATTCCGCGGTCATTAACGCAAACAGCGCGCTTTGTGAGCGGATGAACAATGCAGCGCGATTTTTTGAATTTGGGCGCATTGCTTTCAAGCGACGAAATGAGTATAGCAAGAAATGTCATGTCATAGCTCAGCCCAAGACGGGTAAATTGATTATAACGCCTGCCAAGTTCCCTGCATAGTCCGCAGTAATAACCGCGGAACACGTTGTAATCGCGAACGCGCAGCAAATCCTTGTATATCTTCACAAACCCGAACACATCACTCACCCCGAAATCCGGTTTTCGGAACCCCTTTTCAAGTAATGTATTGTATCATATTTCCGTAAACAATGCAATGCGGCGGCGTGAATAAATTGTAAATTTTAAGCTATCAGCACTCTCGCGTGACGAGTGCTAAATTTACAAATTGTTCATAAAATAATAATAATATTTGCAAAAACGGGCGCTATAATACAATTGTTCAAAGGAAAAGGGACAAAAAAGAAAAGGAAGGTGATACCGATGGAAAACAAAGATAACCGACGAAACAGTTCGATCGGTAAAGCTGAAATTGTGAAATAAAAAATTATGAAATTATGAATCGAGGTATTTATTATGTTTGAACTCAGACCTTATAACCGTAAAAACAATTCCGTGTCTTACAATCCGTTCCGCGATATGGAGGAATTTGAAAAGAGGTTTTTCGGAACACCGTTCGGATTCTTCGGCGACAATCCGCTTGCCGAATTTAAAACGGATATTTCGGACGAGGGCGATAAATATGTTCTTGAAGCCGATCTTCCCGGATTTAAGAAAGAGGATATTAAGCTTGATGTAAACGGTGACACGCTGACAGTCAGTGCGGAACGCCACCTGGAACATGAGGAAAAGGACAAAAAAGGTAAATTCGTCCGCTGCGAAAGATCCTATGGTTCATACTGCCGCGACTTTGATATTTCAGCGGTTAAAGCCGATGAAATCAAAGCAAAATATAACGACGGAGTGCTGACGCTGACGCTTCCCAAAAAGGAAAACACAGCTCCGCAGCCCAAGCGGCTTGAAATCGAATAACGGGCTCAAAAACTCGGGCCATAGCAGCAATGCCGGCAAATACGAAAGTATTTGCCGGCATTGCTGCTGTTAAAATACCGTGACTTTTATCTCTTCGCAGTAGGGTTTGAAGGGTTCATTCAATAATTTTTTCTGCATACAAAATATGAAATATCTTCTGTTGAATCATAGAACGGCAATTCTTTAGCTTCGTTGACGATTTCTATCGCACAGTTATCCATGTTTATTTGCACATTACCATAAACCGCGCCCATAGCTATATTGTCACATTCGTACGAACAAAAGGTTTTTCCTACCATATCTTTTAGAATTTTTATCATTTTATCTGATAATTTTGCTTTAACCATGTAAACCTTATCTCATTACTTTATAAACAGACGACTGCAAATTACTAATTAATCTTTTTGGAATCAGCGATTATTTCATCAGGAAAGTTGTGATAATTAACACAAAAATATTCATCCTCTGTAATATAAACAGGTGGTTCACCGATTAAATCTATAGCTTTAAATACAAATGACCAAAATTCTTCATAATTATCATCTTCAATCTCACAATCCGCTTCATCTTCTATATAGGTATCGTATACGGCTGTAACCTGACTTCCATTATTCCATTTTAAAATTAATTTTTTCCCTTCAAAATCATCCTCAACATCCATAAATGTGCCAATAATTTCTGCTTCTCTCTTATTCAAATACATATTATTTTCTCTTTCCTGTTTTATGGTCAGCATTTTCCCCAATTACAATTTTACTGTTTGTCCATTTCCATGCTGTCAGGATTTTTTGCAACCACGCCGGGCCATGCACTGACTATGCATAACGAAGAATCGGCAAAATGCACGCCCCGGCGCTGCTTTGCAATTAAAATACCGTGACTTTTACCTCTTTGCAGTTGTTTTTCTGAGCCTTATCAAACCACGAACAAATAAGGTCGTACACTTCTTTTGTTTCTTTAAATCTAAACTGTCTGTCTTTATAGATTTTCAAATCGTCAATATATTCCTGAAGGTTCGTTATAACGGTTTCGCCGCAAGAATCATCAAATGCACCCTCGAATTGATTGTAGTCACGTGTAAAACCGTGCCACCCTTTACCGTCCAGCGTAGGCTCGCAAAATATATCCATGATAAATCCATCCCAGATATGCAATGTTTCCATATTATCTGCCGATAATTCAACTTCCGGCTCGCCCTCATAGCCATCATAGAATTTATAGTTGTCAGTCTTTCCAATGTCCATTTTCTATCCACTCCTTTTGTTGTTTTGTTGCTGTTCCATTGCTTTTTGCTGTTATTGCTTCTTTCCACTCCACCTTTGAAATCCATTTGTTTTTTCCGACTAAAACCTCTTCTTTGGGACTGCGAAAATTCTTTCCGTAGCCGATGCCGGGGGTTCTGCGCTCGACAACCCAAGATGTTCCATGAGTTTTCGGCGCATTTGGCGTGCGGGTATGCCATCTGCTCGTATACTTATATTTTCCGGTTTCCCAAGTATACTTAATTTGATTATACCCGTTTTTGGCTTGCACCTTTACCTCAGCTTTTTTCGGCACCCTGAGCGGCGAGCGTTTGGCAATTGAACCGGCTTTTTTACTCAGCTTTTCAATATCCGCTGCCTTATCCATTGCCCTTGCCGAATCAATAGCATTATTTGTCATTCGTGCAAGCCTTGCGGTATCCGCGCCCTCGCCGAGAATGGGAATGATTCCGGCTGCGTCGAGCCCTGCCGAGATAAAATCCCCGCGCAATAAGTCAACCGGAATTGAAGCTAAATCGATAAATGAATCAATTCCCGGGATAAGGGACGCTGCCGCCAGAAGATTGCTCAATGCGTCCAGTGCATTCCCTGTGGTATTTCCGAAATCCCCCCTTTTTCCTGCACCCATTAGGAATTCACCCGCTTTCGGGACTTGGAAAATTCGCTCTCCAACGCTATGATATTTATTCCCATATCCTTATACGGCTTGAAAATGCTGTCAGGCGCACTGCCATAAACGATAATGTTTTTCGGGGATAAGCGCTGCACCATGTGGGCAAGTCCGACCTTAAAAAAGATTTTGTCTTCCTTATGCTTTATACAGCCGTGAGTGCCGACCGCAACGGTTTTGAATTTTTCAATTCCGTCAAAGCAAAACCGATATGTACGCTCATCGCCGAACCTGACATTCGGAATAACTTCAATTCCGTTAAGCTGAAGCCACGCCGCCAAGGCTCTTCCCCTGTAGGCATTCCACAGCTGCATACAAAGCGGCATGTTGCGATACATGCTGAAATCGGGCGAAATTACGCCCCTGAACCTTTTCAGCTTCGGAAGATACTGCTTTGGATTATGCCACAGACGTTCAAATTTTATGTCGTGCTCATAGAACACAACCCAGCAGTCAAAATCAGTCCACTTTGCAGAAATCGCTTTTGAAAACGGCGCTGTTTTTTCGGGAATAAGGCTGCTTGTTTTAATTTTCGGCAGCTCAAAATCCCCGTCATAATCGGCGTTTTCAACGAGAAACGAACGGAACACATCGCCGGTATTAAGTTTTTCATTTGTCATTCGATATAAAATCCTCCTGTAAATTAAAATTTTCTTTAAAAGTATTGATTTTAATTCACAGGTATGCTAAAATGCAAATGTAAAAGTAAGGTTTTTGCTTTATGCATACCTGTGAGAAACACGTTGAAATGCTGCGCCAACAGCTTTTTCAATGTGTTTTTTCATGGAAAAAATAAAATCAATCCGCATCACCCTTTCTTTGATATTATAAGCATAACACATTGCGTGACGAAAGTCGTCAACTTTTTTGCAAAAATTTTATTTTTTTAAAAAAATTTTTTCAGCGTTCCCTTTTTGTTAAAATTGATTATGCAGACAAATGAAAACGGTTGCAATTTTTTCATTTGCATGATAAAATATTTAACTGTATTATGCTGCCATGAAAGGAAAGATAGAACTTGAAATATCTTTTAACGTATCTGAAAAAATATAAAGCGGAAAGCATTCTTGCACCGCTTTTTAAAATGCTCGAGGCATTGTTCGACCTTACGGTGCCGCTGATTGTGGCAAAAATAATTGACGTGGGAATTGCGGGCGGCGACACAAAATATATCCTGTCGCGCTTTGCGCTGCTGCTGCTCATGGCGGCGCTCGGGCTTGCCTCAAGCTTCACGGCGCAGTATTTTGCGGCGCGCGCGGCTATCGGAACATCAACCGGGCTGCGGCACGATTTGCTCAAAACAATTCAAAGCTTCGGCTTTCCCGAGCTGGACAGATTCGGCGCGTCCGCGCTGATTACACGCATGACGGCGGACGTTAATCAGGTTCAAAGCGGAATCAATATGTTCCTGCGCCTGTTTCTGCGCAGCCCGTTCATCGTGTTCGGCGCAATGATAATGGCGTTTACGATAAACCGCAGCATTGCGCTTGTTTTTGCGGCGGCAATCCCGATTTTGTTTGTTATTGTGTTCGGCGTGATGTTTCTTACCAAACCGCAGTACAAAAAACAGCAGCAGCAGCTTGACCGCGTTACGAGGACGGCGCGCGGCAACCTTGAGGGTGTGCGCGTTATCCGCGCGTTCGGAACGGAGGCGCGCGAAAGCAAATGCTTCGAAAGCGAGAATGCGGAGCTTGCCGGGATTCAGCTTAAGGCAGGCAGGGAAAGTGCGCTGATGAATCCGCTGAGCTATATTGTGGTGAACGGCGGAATCATTCTGATATTATGGATAGGGGCGTCAAAGGTGAACGGCGGCGTTCTCCTTTCGGGAAACGTGATTGCGCTGATTAACTATCTTTCTCAGATTCTGGTTGAGCTTGTGAAGCTGGCAAATCTCATTGTTCAGCTCAGCAAGGCGGTTGTGAGCAGCGGACGAATCGCACAGATACTCGATACAAAGCCGTCAATGCAGTATAAATCGGTAACGGAAGACAGCGGAGACACGGCGCTTGCGTTTGAAAATGTGAGCCTGAGATACGGCGGAGCTTCGGAAAATTCACTCACAAATATAAGCTTTTCCGCAAAACGCGGCGAAACAGTCGGAATAATCGGCGGAACGGGAAGCGGAAAAACCACGCTTGTGAACCTTGCCGCGCGTTTTTACGACGCGACGGAGGGCAGAATTGAATTTATGGGGGCAGATATACGCGATTGGGACAAAAAGGCGATCAGGAAGCGTGTGGCTGTCGTTATGCAAAGGGCGCAGCTGTTTTCGGGCACGGTGCGCAGCAATCTTTTGTACGGAAGTCCGAGCGCAGACGATGACGAGCTTTGGGCGGCGCTGGAGGCGGCGCAGGCGGCGGACTTTGTGCGCATGAAGGGCGGAATGCTTGACGCGGAGGTTGAGCAGGGCGGCAGGAATTTTTCCGGCGGTCAGCGGCAGCGGCTTTGCGTGGCGCGCGCAATCGCGGCAAAGCCCGACGTGCTTATTCTTGACGACAGCTCCTCGGCGCTTGATTACGCAACCGACGCCGCCATGCGCCGCGCGATAAAAAATCTTCCGTGGAAGCCGACACTCCTTATTGTCAGCCAGCGGACGGTTTCAATCGAACATGCCGACAAAATTCTTGTGCTTGACGACGGTGAGCTTGCCGGAATCGGAACGCATGAAGAGCTTCTTTCCGCGTGCCCGGTGTATAAAGAAATTTACGACAGCGCTTCGGGAAAGGACGGCGAGTGATTATGAAAAAGGGACTTTGGAAAAGAATTGCGCCGTATCTTAAGCCATACGCCCGTTGCGCGATGATAAGCGTGCTGTGCGCCGCGGTCAGCTCCGCGGTTCAGCTCATAATTCCCGTGCTGTGCGGAAAGGCAATCGACTGCATGATTGCCGTCGGAAAGGTGAATTTTGACGGCGTATATGCATATGCCGCACGGATTGCCGCGCTTTCGCTGCTTGCGGCGGCAGCGCAGCAGCTCCTTGCAATGAGCAACAATAAAATGACGTTCTGCGTTTCGCGTGATTTGCGCACGGATATATTTTCCAAACTGCACCGGCTGCCGCTGTCTTACCTTGACACGCACCTGTCGGGCGATATTCTCGGGCGAGTGGTTTCGGATGTCGACACCTTTTCGGACGGTATGCTGATGGGGCTTTCGCAGCTTTTCACGGGGATTATCACAATTGTCGGAACGCTTTGCATAATGCTTCGGTATAACGTTATGATAACGCTGCTTGTTGCGGCGCTGACGCCGCTTTCACTTTTCACCGCGAGCTTTATATCGGGAAAAATCCGCCGCTGGTTTACGGCGCAGGCGGCTATCCGCGGCGAACAGACGGCGATGATTAATGAAATAACGGACGGAATGAAGGTTATCACCGCCTATTCGCATGAGGATGAAACGCTTGCCGCATTTGACGAAATCAATGAAAGGTTCGGCAAGGCAGCGTTTTCGGCAACATTTTTTTCGAGCCTGACGAATCCGAGCACCCGTCTGGTGAACAATATCATTTATGCCTGCGTGTGCCTTGTCAGCGCACTTTTCACCGTGAGCGGAGGGCTCACGGTCGGGCAGCTGAGCGTTTTCCTGAGCTATGCCGGGCAGTATGCAAAGCCGTTCAACGAAATAAGCGGAGTTATAACGGAGCTTCAGAATGCGAAAGCGTCGCTTGCACGGATATTTGAGCTTCTGGAGGAAAGGGAAGAGCTGTCCGACAGCGGCAGCGCGGAAATTCTGTCGCCGAAAGGCAGCGTTGAATTTAAAAATGTTTCGTTCAGCTATGTTCCCGAAAAACCGCTGCTCGAAAATATATCCGTAAAGGCTGCTCCGGGGCAAAGGATAGCGATTGTCGGTCCGACAGGCTGCGGAAAAACCACGCTCATAAATCTGCTGATGCGTTTTTACGATGTGCGCGGCGGCAGCATAACGGTTGACGGAGCGGATATCAGGCAGGTTACGCGGCGGTCGCTTCGCCGCAGCTTCGGCATGGTGCTGCAGGACACATGGCTGCGCAGCGGCACGGTGCGCGAAAACATCGCCTACGGAAATCCGAAAGCGACCGATGAAGAAATAACCGAAGCGGCAAAAAGGGCGCACGCCCATTCGTTTATAAAAAGGCTTCCCAACGGTTACGACACTGAAATCGGCGAAGGCGCTGCGGAGCTTTCAGTCGGGCAGAAGCAGCTTTTGTGCATTGCAAGGGTCATGCTTTGCCTGCCGCCGATGCTTATTCTTGATGAGGCAACCTCCTCAATCGACACGCGCACGGAAATAAAAATCCAAGCCGCATTTGCCGAGCTTATGCAGGGAAGAACAAGCTTTATCGTTGCGCACAGGCTTTCAACGATACGTGAAGCGGATGTGATTCTCGTTATGCGTGACGGAAATATAATCGAGCAGGGAACGCACGGCGAGCTGCTTGCTAAAAACGGATTTTATGCAAAGCTGTACCGCAGCAAAGCCGAGCAGGATTAAAAATGGGCAGCGGCAATTTTGCCGCTGCCCCTCATTTTTTATGGAGATGCCGGAAAGCCTGCGTTCCGACATTTCATTTTTTACTGTCTGTCCAGAATCTTATACACTGCCGTTCCGATTGCAGTGCCGAGAATTGCGCAAACAACAGCTTCAACCGCGCCGTTCAGCCCGACAAAGGCAACAGCGAAGCTTAAAAGCTTCATGCCGCCGCGCATCCCCATGATGTAATCGGAATTGCCGAAAAGCAGAAACAGCGTGCTCATGAAAAGCAGCGTGTTTAGCACGGGTGCGCATATTCCCGTTGCGATAAAAGCGACTTTTTTTCCTTTTAAAGCCTTAAATACCAGTCCGGCAAGCAAGCCCATGAGTATGCGCGGAATAAAGCACAACACCGCCGTGAAAAAAGCGTTGATTGACATGAGCGTTGCGCCGAATTGGCTTACGCCCGTAAATGCCTGAATGAAGCTCATCAGTCCGAACACGCCGCCGATCACCGCTCCGCCCGCGGCGCCGAGCGTGATGGACGCGATGATGACCGGAACTGCGAGAAACGTTATCTCAACAATTCCGGCTTTAAGAAAGCCGAGCGGAGTCAATCCCATAATAACGGTGATTGCTGCCAAGAGTGCGTACAAAACGATTTGTTTTGTCCTGTTCATAAAAAAACCTCCGTTTTCGGGAATATCTTATATTCCCATATATGCTGCCGCTCCGAAAGGATGCGGCGCACGGGCAGAATTTGCCCTTAATTAAATTCCGAATCAGTTCTCCTGCGGACAATTCTTTTTGTAAATTATATAAAGTCCGTTCAGCAAAAGATTGTCGTCAATGGTGATTTTGTGGCGGCAATGCGGAATAACAATGCGCGCAAGTCCGCCCGTTGCAACAAGCGTTGCTTTTGTTTTCAGCTCGTCAAAAATTCTGTCAACCATTCCGTCCACAAGTGCGGCGTTTCCGAAAACAACACCCGATTTCATGCACTCGACAGTGTTTTTCGCAATAACCGTTTTCGGCGCTTCAAGGCTGATTTGCGGCAGCTGTGCCGTTCCGCCGGCAAGAGCTTTGAGTGAAAGCTCAACTCCCGGTATAATCGAAACGCCCTTGAAAGCCGCGTGCTCGTCCACAACAATCATTTTTGTTGCCGTTCCCATATCGGTGATAAGCACCGGCGGCTCGTACATGTTATATGCCGCAACGCAGGCACATATTAAATCCGCTCCCACCTGCGAAGGGTTGTCAACAAGCAGATTGATTCCCGTTTTAACCCCGGGTCCCACAATAAGTGATTCAACTCCGTAAACCATTTTAACGGCGCTTTTAAGGCCGTGCGTTATCTGCGGAACAACCGAGGAAATGATTGCGCCGCGAACATAAGCCGTTTTTTCCGACTTAAGCGCGATTACGCTTTTTATCGTTGCCGCATATTCCGAATCGGTCTTTCTGGGGTCTGTTGAAAGCCGCGCAACAAAATTAAGGCTTTCCCCCTCAAAACCGCCGATTACTATATTCGTATTTCCGATGTCGATTGCAAGTATCATTCCAATCACCTGAGAACATTTTATCAAAAAAAACGTCCGTTGTCAATTTTTATTGCAGAAAAGGTCAAAATGACGAAAATATGTAATTAATAATCTGTTTATTTGTGCAAAATGCCAAACAGAAAAAATAATTATTGTGCAGATTTCGGATATATATATATAAATATTTATAGTAAAATAATATTAACAGGCATGGAAAAGCCGCCGCGGCAAACAGCGGCGATGCCTGCATTTCAAGGAAACGGAGGACGGGAAAAATGAACGTATTCAGCGGAGAAAGTATCAGAAACGTAGTGGTTTTGGGTCACGGAGGAGCAGGTAAAACATCGCTTATCGAAGCGATATTACATAAAGCGGGGGCATCGGACAGATTCGGAAAAATTTCCGACGGAACAACTGTCTGCGATTATGATCCCGAGGAAATTAAAAGAAAGATTTCCATTAACCTCACCTTGGCGCCGTGCGTTTGGCACACGCCGAAAATTGCGGATTCAAAAATCAATCTTATCGACACGCCCGGTTATTTTGACTTTGCCGGGGAGGTTATGGGCGGAATCCGCGCGGCGGACAGTGCGCTCATTGTTGTAAATGCCAAAAACGGCGTTCAGGTCGGCACGGAAAACGCATGGGAATATGCCGACGCGCGCGGAATGGCGAAAATGATGTTTATAAACAATATGGATGACGAAAATGCCGATTTTGATAAGGTTGTTGCGCAGATTCACGAAAAGTTCGGCGCAAGCGCGGCAGTGTTCAGAATCCCGATAAAGGAAGGGAAAGGAATTTCGGGCTATGTGAATGTTGTAAGCGGCAAAGCGTACACCGTTGCAAACGATGTTGAAACAGAAATCCCGATTCCCGAAAAAATGAGGGAAAACTATGATAAATACCATGATGCGCTGCTTGAAGCGGTTGCGCTTACGAGCGACGAGCTTCTGGAGCGTTACCTTTCCGGAGATGTTATCACGGACGATGAAATGCGCGCCGTTTTAAAGGGCAGCGTTAAGCACGGCATGGTTGTGCCGGTATACGGCGGATTTGTAACGGGAAATACCTTTGCGGTGCGCTCGCTTATGGACGCCATGCTTAAATATCTGCCGTCCCCCGTGGAGGCGGAAACAGAGCCCCCGTGTGACAGCTCCGCACCGATGAGCGCAATCGTGTTTAAAACGCTTGCCGATTCTTACGGAAAGGTGTCGCTGTTTAGGGTTATGAGCGGAACGGTTAAGGCCGACAGCAGCGTTTACAACTCCGGGAAGGATGCAAACGAGCGCATCGGCAAGCTCTATCTTCTCCGCGGCAAAAAACAGATTGAAGTTCCCGAGCTTAAAGCCGGCGATATCGGTGCGGCAACAAAGCTTGCGGTTACGCTGACGGGCGACACGCTCTGCGCCGTCGGGCAAAAGACTGTTTTGGAGGGCGTTGAAATTCCGCGCCCGAACCTTGAAATGGCAATCATTCCGCAGGCAAAAGGCGACGAGGAAAAGATTAACACCGGGCTTTCAAAGCTGCGCGAGGAGGATCCGTCATTTGAAATAAGGAACAATCACGAAACAAAGCAAACGCTTATTGTCGGTCAGGGAGATTTGCATTTAGAGGTAATTTCAAGCAAGCTGAAAACAAAATTCGGTGTCAGCGTCAGCCTTGAAGCGCCAAAGGTGGCATACCGCGAAACAATCAGAAAAAGCGTTAAGGTTCAGGGCAGGCACAAGAAGCAGTCAGGCGGTCACGGGCAGTTTGGCGATGTGTGGATAGAATTCAGCCATCACGACGGCGACGATCTTATATTCGAAGAAAAGATATTCGGCGGAGCTGTTCCGAAAAACTACTTCCCGGCGGTTGAAAAGGGTTTGCGTGAAAGCATTGTCAAGGGCGTGCTTGCAGGCTATCCCGTTGTCGGACTTAAGGCAGTTTTGGTTGACGGGTCGTATCACCCGGTTGATTCCTCGGAAATGGCGTTTAAGGTTGCCGCTTCAATTGCATACAAAGAGGGGCTTTCGCAGGCAAACCCCGTGCTTTTAGAGCCTGTCGGACATCTCGAGGTAACAATGCCCGAGGCGCAGATGGGCGATATTATCGGCGATATTAACAAGCGCCGCGGCAGAATCCTCGGAATGAATCCCATCGGGGACGGAAAGGGCAAGGTTGTTGCCGAGGTTCCGATGGCTGAAATGTTCAAGTATGCAACGGATTTGCGCAGCATGACGCAGGCGCGCGGAAAATATATGCTCGTTCAGGAACGCTATGAGGAGGTTCCTCCGAACATTGCGCAGAAAATCATCGATGCAGCCAAGGAAGCTAAAAAAGAATAAATTTTTAATAAAATGTGCGATTTATTTGAAATCGCACATTTTTTATTGTATACTTAAAGATACAAATGAAATGAGGAGTATTCTGATGTACGATTTGACGAATCCTGAAATAATAAAATATCTTTGCTCGAAATACGGCTTCAGCTTTTCAAAGGGCATGGGGCAGAATTTCATAACGGATGAGGACGTTCCGCTGACGATGGCAAGAAAAGCTGCGGAGGACGCGGAGGGAATCATCGAAATCGGACCCGGCTTCGGAAGCCTGACCGCAGCGCTTGCGCAGGCTGCCGACAAGGTGGTATCAATCGAGCTTGACCGCCGCCTTGAAAAGGTGCTTGCCGAAACGCTTGCAGGCTTTGACAATGTTGAATTTATCTGGGACGACTGCATGAAGGTTGACATGAAAAAGCTGATTGCGGAAAAATTTCCGTTCGGGAATGTAAGCGTTGCGGCAAATCTTCCGTACTATATAACAACGCCTATCATAATGTCGCTGATTGAGGGCGGACTGCCGCTCAAAAGGATAGTTGTCATGATTCAGAAGGAGGTTGCCGAGCGCCTTTGCGCAAAGCCCGGCGGAAAGGAATACGGTGCGGTAACGGTTGCGGCGCAGTATCGCTGCAAAACGGAAATTATTAAAAATGTCCCGGCATCGTCATTCATTCCGCGCCCCAAGGTTGACAGCGCCGTAATCTGCCTTGAAATGAGGGATAAGCCCCTTGTGTCGCCGCTGAATGAAAAAGCGTTCTTCGCACTTGTTAAGGCGGCATTTGCCCAGCGCCGGAAAACGCTTGCAAACGCGCTTTCGGCAGCCGGAATTTTCGGAAGCAAGGAAAGCATTTCCGCCGCAATTTCAGGCATGGAGCTTTCGCCCACGGTGCGCGGAGAAGCTCTTTCAATCGGGCAGTTTTGCGCTTTGAGCGATTATTTCGAAAAAAACAGATAAAATAAAGTCATTTTTTCCGCGCAGATGTTGAAAAGCAGATCAATTTATTATATAATAAAAGAAAACTTATCGGGAGGTTGTGCAATGAATTTCTTTGAGGATTTGAAAAACTATGACAGCGAGGTTTACGCTTCGTGCGAAAGGGAGCTTGAACGTCAGCGCCATAATATCGAGCTGATAGCTTCGGAAAACATCGTTTCAAAAGCGGTGCTTTTAGCGGCAGGCGGCGTTCTGACAAACAAATATGCCGAGGGCTACAGCGGAAAGCGTTACTATGGCGGATGCTGCTATGTTGACGAGGTTGAAACGCTTGCAATCGAGCGAGCAAAGAAGCTTTTCGGCGCGGAGCATGCGAACGTTCAGCCGCACAGCGGTGCAAATGCCAATTTTGCAGCGTTCTTTGCATTTCTTAAGCCGGGCGACACGGTTATGGGAATGAATCTTGCGCACGGCGGTCACCTGTCGCACGGTTCTCCCGTTAATGTAAGCGGAAAGTATTTTAATATAGTTCCGTACGGCGTTGATGAAGAAACGGGGCTTATAGATTACGATAAAATGCTTGAAACGGCGCGCGAGTGCAAGCCGAAGCTTATTGTTGCCGGTGCAAGCGCATATTCAAGAACGATTGATTTTGCAAAATTCCGCGAAGCTGCCGATGAAGTCGGCGCAATTCTCATGGTCGATATGGCTCATATCGCCGGGCTTGTTGCGGCAGGGCTGCATCCCAGTCCCGTGCCTTATGCCGATGTTGTTACAACAACAACGCATAAAACGCTGCGCGGACCGAGGGGCGGAATGATTCTCTGCAGGGAGGAATATGCAAAGCAGATTGACAAGGCTGTTTTCCCCGGAACGCAGGGCGGACCGCTTATGCACATCATTGCCGCAAAGGCTGTTGCCCTCGGCGAAGCGCTGACGGAGGATTTCCGCAGCTATCAGAAGCAGGTTGTGAAGAATGCAAAGGCGCTCTGCAATTCGCTTAAGGAAGAGGGCTTCAACATTGTTTCTGGTGATACGGACAATCATCTCATGCTGCTCGATCTGCGTCCGTTCGATATAACGGGTAAGGAGCTGGAGCATCGGCTTGACGAGGTGCACATCACAGCTAACAAAAATGCGATTCCCAATGATCCGCAAAGCCCGTTCGTTACAAGCGGCGTTCGCCTCGGAACACCGGCTGTTACAACGCGCGGATTCAAAGAGGAAGACATGAAAAAAATTTCTGAATGGATTAAGCTGACGGCAACCGATTTTGAAGCAAGCAAAAACGACGTGACAAAGGCTGTTTGTGAGCTTTGCCAAAAACACCCAATCTATTAAAGTCAGAACAATTCAGAAAGGGGCAACACTTCCTTATCCGGCGGCGGCTAAGGCGGCATTGCTCCTTTTTAACAAACAGAAATGCTGCGGAAAATATATGTGAAGGGATTTGAAAACGAATGAAGCGCCCGAGAAAAGCGAAAGCGACAACCTTTAATCTATATGTTTTTGTTGTGCTTGCGGCATTTGAGATATTGATGTCGTTCACATTCCTCGGATATGTGCACATTCCGCCGATTTCGGCGACGTTTGCATATCTGCCGGTAATGCTTGCGGCAGAAATGCTCGGCACGGTGCAGTCAACCGCAATGGGAGCAATTTTCGGTTTGGCAAGCATGTACAAATCCTCGGAGAGCTATATTTTGCCCACCGACAAGGCGTTTTCCCCGTTTTACAGCGGAAAGCCGCTCGCCAGCCTGCTTCTCGCCATCGGAGCAAGAACCCTGTTCGGATTCCTGACAGGGATTATGTTCAGCTGCGTCAAAAAGAAAAAACACTCGTCCGTATGGGTCGGGGTTGCAGCGCTTGCCGCGCCGCTGATTCACGCGGTAATTGTCTATTCCGTGATGGTCATGTTTTTCCGCGAGTTTGATTACGGCGCTCTTGAGCGCTCCGCAACGAGCGGAATAAATATTGCGGTTACTCTGCTCGGTGTAATTGTCACACTGCTGTTTAAAAAGCTTTATGACAGTGAGCTTATTGAAAAGGTAAAGGCTTCGGTCAGCCATTCCGTGCATAATCTGTATGCGGATTCCGGGAAAAGAACGGTTATTGTTTCTGTGTTTGCGGCTTTTGTGCTGGGAATGACAATTCTTGCTGCACTGTACTTTTCAAACAGAACATCGATAATGCTTGAAATGCACGGAATCGAGGTTTCAACAGGCGTGGACAGGGATTTGACGCATCTGCAAGTGCAGTTCACCGCGGCAATGATTTCGCTGAATGTGATTTGTGTTATTGTGCTGATTTTGCTTTATCAGTATACAGCCTACAAAAATTTTCTCGGAGAGCTCGACCCCGTAACCGGGGTGATGGGGCGGCGGTTATTTTTAAATTGCTGCGAAAGGTCACAAAAACTTGCCGATTTGCGAACCGTGAAAAACGGGTGGTTTTTGTTTGCCGATGTTGACCTTTTTAAGGATATTAACGACACCTACGGTCATTCTGTCGGCGATGATGTTCTCAGAGAGGTTGCGTTGGCGCTGAAAAGAACGTTTTACGACTGCGGAATCGTCGGCAGAATGGGCGGCGATGAGTTTTCGGTATTGATTGACAAAAAGGAAGTTCCGAAGGATGAGCTTGAAACGCGGCTCGGCACGTTTTATGGCGAAATTGCAGGGCTCTTGCCATCGCAGCGGGGGATCAGCTGCAGCATCGGCGTATGCGGCTTCAGTTACCCTGCGGAAATATCGGAGCTGATGAACAAGGCGGACGAAAACCTGTATAAAGCAAAAAATAACGGACGCGGCTGCTATGTTGTCGGATAATTGAATACCGGTACAAAAAGAGCCGTATCAAAATTGAAACGTATTTTGATACAACCTTTTAATGCGTTCTGTGCATTTTGCTGAAGCCCGGTGGCAAAAGAAAAATAGCGAAGAACGGACAAACTGAACCCGAAGGCGTACAAGAACACAGGGCTCCCGAAAACCAAAGGTTTTTGGGAAAAGGAGAAACAGCGTAATGAATGAGCAGTAAATTTTAATTTGCTGCGAATGATACAACGCTTGTTTCGACGCCCGAGCGGCGAAGTTTGTTGATAGCAAGAAAAGGAGTAATTCTTTGAAAAAAGCGAATTATAATAGCTATGCTGCCTGTAATATCTGCTTTTTCTCCTTTTCTTGCGTTCCGGAGTTTTTTAACATCCCCCGTGATTAAGCGTTGTCCGCTTCTTCAATTCCGAACTCAACCAGGCAGTATTCATCGTTCCATCCGCGTTCCTGCATGTTCGTCCAAACGCATCCGCGTCTGTAGAAATGAACGGGGCACACCCTGTACGATTCGCCCTCGGGCAGATGATGCGGTCCGAGAAGGTTGCGGAGATTGTTCACAAGCGTGATTTCAACCGTGTTTGTTCCCTTATGCAGCGCCGATGAGATATCGCAGGCAAACGGCGCCCAGAGAACGGGAGCGAATTTTTCGCCGTTTACAGTAATATCAACTGCATTTACGCCTTTTTTGGAGAAATATACCCCGTAGTTTTCATCGGGAAGGTCAAAGGTTTTTGTAACCGTGAGTCTGCCGCTGAAAAACGGATAACCCTGCTGCTCGATATTTGCAAGCGAAATTTTCTCAACAGGCTTGTCAATCATAAACGGCCCCGCGCAGCGAAGCGCATTCCTCGGGAGCTTTTTAAATTCCGAGCCGGCTTTCACCGAGAAATTGCCTGCAATGTATATCGATTCAAACTCAATATCAAAGGTCAGCTTGTTTTTCTCGCTTTCAAACAAAAGTGATTTTTCAATATCATCGTATATCTGCGGCGACGGGCTGAAAAACGTTTCGAGTGAAACGGTGTTCGTTCCCTCGTGCAAAAGTCCGTCAATTGCCAGCTTGCGGAAGGAGCTGTCGGCAAAGTAACCGACATCGCGCAAATCCTTTTGTTCTCCGTTTATGCGGATGTCGAAGCTTTGCGGCGTTTCGCACACAAGGTAAGCTTCCTCCGGCACGGCGGCAGCGTCAAACTCAAATTCGCATTTTATGCGCGCCGCACGCTTAAGCCCGAGCGCGATGTGCGTCACATCGCACGCGTTTTCCTTTTCGCTGTAAAGCTCGCCGTCAACATAAACCCTGCACGTGTCAAGCGTAAGGGTATTGAGCGTCTGCGCGGTTATCTGCCACGAACCGGAGAGCGAAAGCGGACGAAGCTGCTTTTCAAAGCCCTTTTTCGGGAATGCAAGCCCGTCGTCAATCAGCACAAGGCTGCCGTAAGGGTCAAACTTATAAGTTCCGTAAAACGGAAGCGTTTCACCGGTTGCAATATCAAGCATTTTGCTTCCGCGGTCAAAGCTTGCGGTGACAGCTTCATTGTTGTTGTTTATGAAATAGAGAATATTAAATCCGTCAAATTCGCGCTTGGTGTATGTAATCATCGGGGAGGAGCAAACGCCCGCATCTTCAACCTTATCGGCGGTTGTCACAATTCCGCCTGCCGCAGTGAATTGCTCAAGCAGCTTTTCGGTGCTTTGGAGCAGCAGCTTGTGCGGCGGAATTACTATTCTCGTGTAGCGCTGCGTTCCGATAACGAGAGTATTACCCTCAACTCTGCCGTGACGTTCAAGGATTATTTCATCACCGAAGTGGAACAGAACATGCTTTTGCTGTAAGGTGCGGTAAGCCGACAGCAGCGCGTTGTTATATTCCATGATTTCCGCCTTGCAGTCAGGCGAACTGTCATAAAGCGCCCAGGCGGTTGACTGATTGTGCAGCAGAAGCGTGTCGAAATGAACCTCGCCCTCGCTGAGAAGCATACCGATGCGTGACATTGAATCGTTGAAAACAGAATATTCCTCCCACCACGGCTGCTGGCAGTACATTGCCGGAGGATAGTCGCGCTTGCGAAGTCCGCGCAGGGAATATCCTTCAAGGTGCTGACAGAGCTTTGTGATTCCGTTCACCATCTGCCACTGGGCGATGCTTTTAAGCTCGTCAAATCCGGTGTTGTGTCCGCAAAGAGCATACGTTTCGGACAGAATTTCCTTCTTGCCCGTCTGATGAGCAACCGAGGACACTGCAAGCGGCGTCAGGCATTCTGTTATATCGCGCCCGAGCCAGTCCATGCCCGGCATTGTGAAATATTCGTAATGCGGCATACACGCGCCGTTGCAGGTGAGCTGTGATTCAAGCGTTTCTTCGCATACAAGATGCCCCGTGAAGCCGAGACCGCGCTCCGTGCACCAGTCGTACAGCGGCTTTACGAAATTCTCCGAAAACAGCTTCGTCACAAGCCGCCAGAATCTGACGCGCGTTACCTCGTAATCACCGACGGGGCGGAACAGCTCGAGAAGCTTATCGAGCAGCTCGTCGCCGTATTCCTTCTTATATTCTTCCGGAAGAATAAAGCTCCACGGAATCCCGTTTCTTGAAATCTGCGGTTCGTCCGTGAAAAATCCGCAGAAAGTGTTTCCGTATCTTTTATAGTACGGCTCGTAAATATCTTCAATGAAGCAATGCGTAACCTTTTGGTCAAGCGTGTCAACATAGTACGGGTTCACATCATAATAAAAATGGTATCCGTCCTTTGTCACAATCGTGCGGTCGTTTGTTTTGTCGCCCGATTCGCAGCGGAGATATTTTTGCTGATAGTCAAGCCCTCTGCCGTTTACGCTGCCGCTGCCGAAGCCGCTTGGCCAGCCGTTTTCATCATATGCCCAAGCCTGCATACCGCGCTTTCTGCCCTCTTCGATTCCGACGGAAATATTTTCAAACCATTCCTCACCCATGTAAGGCGTTTGAAGTCCTCCGCGTGCATGCATGAAATATCCGCCCAAGCCTGCCCTGTCCATAATCCCGATCTGGCGCGCCGTTTCATCCGTGTTCAGCTTTTCGTTCCACGACCAGAACGGAATCGGGCGGTATTCTTTGCCGATATTCTTAAAATCCATAATTAACTTCCTCGCAAACAGTTTCAGTTTATTTTACGGCTTCCTGCGCCATAATATTGCCGATCGCGGTAGCTTCGATTTCACCGGCAACAACCTTTTTGCCCGTATACTCCTCCGTAAGGCGGTTTACAAGCGTGTTCTGACTGCCGCCGCCGATGATATATATCGTGTCGTAGGTTTTTTTAGTGATTTTTTCAAGCTCGATAACAGTGTCGTGATAGCTCTTTGCCATACCGTGATATACCGAGGCGAGAAGCTGAGCAACGTTTTTCGGCTTGGGAGCGCCCTGAATTTCAAGCTGGCGAAGCACTGCCTGCTCCATGTTTTCGGGTGAGAACAGAAGCTCGCTGTTCACATCGAGCGGAGTGTCATAGCCGGACTTTTCCGCCATTGCGCACATTTCGCCGAAGCCCTCGGCAATCGGAATCTGCTCGCGGAGCTGCTGCACAATCCAAAAGCCGGTAATATTTTTAAGAAAACGAACATCGCCGTTATAAGCGCCCTCGTTCGTGAAGCCTGCCTTTTCCGCTTCATCGGTGCAGTTCGGATTTTTAAGAAGCACACCCATCAGCGACCATGTGCCGCTGCTTATGTAAATCGCGCCTTCCTCATTGGGAACGGTCATAACTGCCGAGCCTGTGTCGTGGCTTGCCGCAAGCACAACCTTGCAGTTGTAGCCGACCTGCTCGCGGATTTCGGGCAAAAGCTCGCCGACAACCGTTGAAGGCATGTGAAGCTTTCCGAAAATTCCGAAAGGAAGACCGAGCTTTTCAATTATTTCCTTGTCATACTCACGCGTTTTTGCGCTTACAAGCTGCGTTGTGGACGCATTTGTAAACTCGTTCATTTTAACGCCCGTCAGTCTGAAATTGAAATATTCGGGCAGCATGAGATATGTTTTTGCCTTTTCGAAATATTCGGGACTTTCCTTTTTAAGCGCATAGAGCTGATAAATTGTGTTGAACGGCTGCGATGCAATGCCCGTAAGCTTGAAAAGCTCCTTTTCGCTTATAATATTGAAAACCTCCCCGCGGATGTTTTCGGTTCTGCCGTCACGGTAGGAAACGGTGTCGCCGATAAGCTTGTCGTTTTCGTCAAGCAGAACAAAGTCAACTCCGAAGCAGTCAATCGCAACGCTTTCGGGAATTTCACCCATTTCGCCGCATTTTTTCATTCCGGCAATAATATCCGAAAAAAGCTGCTCGCCGTCCCAGCAAAGATGCCCGTTTTTCATCTTCGGACCGTTTTTAAAACGGTATATTTCCTTGAGCTCAACCTTTCCGTTTACTGTTTTTCCGAGCATGTGACGACCGCTCGACGCGCCGATATCAATAGCAAGATAAGACATTTTTTTACCCCTCTTTTTGTTTTTTTTCGGGTTCTCCTCCCCGATAACCAATGTATATTAATATATTTCATTATAATAGGAAACATTGCCGATGTCAATACGCTTTCCTTTTTCAAACACGTTTTTTGCCCGTTTTTTGCCGCGGTTCACTCATTTCCGCGCTTTTTTTTTATGAACAATTCTTGTATTCGGTAGACAATCCGCAATTAAAGTTGTATAATAATATTACAAAACTGTAAGGAGTGGCGCCGAATGGCTTCGGGCATTAAAAAGGTTGTTTTTTTCATTTTAATAATGATTTCAATGCATGTTCCCGTGACGGTTTTTTCGGCAGAGCTGCTCGCGGGCGGCGATTTTGAGAACGGGGCTGAGGAATGGTCGGGCGGAGCAGCCGATGAAAACGCGGCTTTTTCCGGCAGCTTCGGGTATGCCTTGTGCAATCCGTTCGGTGAGGTTTCCGATTCTCTTATAACTCATGTGCTTGAATATAACGGCAGGGTCAGCCTTGAAAAAGGGAAGATTTATACTCTTTCCGGGCGCGTTATGAACCCGTGTGCCGAAACATCGGGAAAACCTCATGCTTCCGTGAGCCGCGCCGAAGGGTCTGACACAGTGATTGTGAAAGTCAGCGGCAGCGGCAGTAAATACAGCCTGTTTTCAGTTCGGTTTTATTCCTCGGAAACAAGGGAATGTAACCTCTCGTTCCAGTTTGAAAAGGGGGACGAGAGCATCGGCTTTTTTGTTGACGATATATCGCTTTCCGAAAGCGGAACCGTGCCGTCATCGCTCAGGCTGCGCGGTCAGGAAAAGGTTCTGATTCCGGCTTCGGGCAGCAGCAAAATCCGCTATACCCCCACGCTTTACGACTCGGAGGGTGCGGAGGTGCGTTTTCTGCGCCCCGGTGAGCTTTATTCAACGGCGTCGGACTGTGAGGGAACGGCGTACAATCCCTCGGATTTTACACTGACCGTCAGTGAAAACGCAAAAAGCGGAAGCACGGTGCGGGTTGACTGCGCGCTCGATACCTCCGCGGAGCTGTCGCCGGCTTCAATCAGTGTTGAACTGACCGATAATCTTATTGAAAATGCGGATTTTGAAGCTGCGCCACCGTCCGATTACTGGACAGGCAGTTCATCCGTCGGGGCATACGCGGACAGCGGCGGAAACACATGGCTGACAGCGGATACTGACGGTTATGAGGGCGGAAGCTATTATACCACGCTTACGTATAATACTCCGCAGCTGCTTATGGGCGGAGCGGTTTATGTGCTGCATATGACGGCGAGGAGCACCGCACCCGAAGCCTCGTCATCGGTTATCCAAAATTCCGCTTCGGAATCGGACGGCACGGTTTATTTCAATATCAGTAATATTTCATCGGAGAAAAAAAGCATAACGGCTGCGTTTTCTCCCGAAAGCAGCGGTATTTACAATATCGTCCTTAATATACGGCAGAGGTATGACTGCACGGTTTATATCGATGATGTTCGCCTTTGCTCCGAGATTCTTCGTCCGGCGTTTGTTTCACTTCACGCACCGGGAAATATCGCTCTCCCGGATATTGACACAACATATACGCTTTCCGCATTCGTCCGCGACCAGCTCGGAAACGTGATTGACGGCGCAGAGTGCGCTCTCAGCTTTGAACCGTCGGAGGAGCTGCTTTCATCATCTCAGGCGGCGGCTTTCCCGGAATTTGAAGAAAGCTCCGGAACGCTTTCGGTTTTTCCCGACACTGCCGAGGGAGAATATGTTTTCCGTGCTGTTTTTTACGGCGATGATACTGTCGCCGGGGAGGTGACGGTTGTCATCAGCTCCGACTATGTTGGTGACGGCGGCTTTGAAAAGAAAGCCGTGAACGAATGGTGGATGGCATCGTCCCCGTCGGGCTGCAGCTTTGCGATTAATGACGACGGCAGCAGCAAATATGCGCAGGTAACGTGCGATGATTCATATTTTATGTTGCTTAATAATTCGTATATGCGACTGATAGAGAATTATGCATATGTTTTCACGGCGGATATTTCCGCATCGTCCGATGTGACTGTGACGGCATTTCTTGAAGACACCGACGGCGGTCTTTCGCCGCTTGCACAATTTGAAGCGGGTGCGAAAAGAAGCGTTACGGAGCTGTTTCTTGCGGAAAATTCCGCGGTCGGGCGGCTTATCTTGTATTTCCAGGCGGACGGCGGAGCACCGTTTTCCGTGAGCCTTGACAATGTTGCTTTGAAAAAGGCAATCGTAAGCGTTTCGGGCGCTTCGATGAGCGGTAATTTTTCCGTGAACGGGTCGGCGGAGGCTGATTTCTCATTCTTCAACAATGTTTCGGGAAATTCCGACGCGTCCGCCTGCGTTATAACATGGTTTGTTTCCGATTCGGCGGCAGGGGAATACGCACCGCTTTCAACGCGCGGAAAATATATATACTTTGACACCGATTTTGCAGGGAAATACGTTCTTTTTGAGGTTGCGCCGATTTGTGCGCTTACGGGCTTCACAGGGACTCCGGTTCGCTGCATGCCGCAGTATATCACCTTTGACGGCGGCGGGGGATCATCGGATGAGCCGTTCGTAAAACCAAAGCCGGACGAGCCTAAAGCGCCTGTGTTCAAGCCGGTGAAGCTCGGAAACGCTTCCGATGCGGGCTTTGATGATGTCCGCTCCCACTGGGCGGAGGAATATATAGGCTTATTAAAGAACGCCGGAATTGTGAACGGACGAAGCGAAACGGCTTTTGAACCGGAAAGCGCGGTTCTGCGCTGCGAATTTGCAAAAATGCTCAGCATTGCGCTCGGTCTTTCAGCCGCTCCGCAGAAGTGCAGCTTCACCGATGTTTCGGAGGAAAGCTTGTACCGCGGATATATCGGAGCGCTTTTCTCCGCAGGAATTGTAAGCGGAGTTTCGGAAGACAGCTTTGAACCGAACCGCACAATAACGCGTAGCGAAGCGGCAGTTATGATTATGCGTGCGTATGAAAAATGCAGCCTTGAAAATGCTGCGGTTTCGTCTTTCAGATTTTATGACAGCGATTTTATCCCGGAATGGGCAAAAAAGGCTGTCGGGCAAAGCGTTGAGCTTGGAATTATCAACGGAACCGACGCAGGTCTTTTCCTCCCTTCCGCGCAGATTACGCGCGCGGAAACGGCGGCGGTTATCTGCCGCCTGCTTGGGAAGCTGGAAGAGGTGTTTTAAATGAATAAAAAAAGGCGGCTTGTAAAATATGCACCGCTGATTATATATCTGATTATTATTATATATGCCTTGATTAATTTCAAATCTTTTTCCGTGGATGCGCTTCTCTCACGCAGCCCGAAAAGCGTTTTCCGCGCAGCGGTTTTTGTGATGCTGCTTTTTATGGCGAAAAGTCTAACGGTTGTGTTTCCGATTGTTGTGCTGCATATTCTTTCGGGATTTTTGTTCCCTCCCGCTGCGGCGCTTTTGATTAATTGCCTCGGAACAGCGCTGTGCTGCACCGTTCCGTATGTAATCGGGCGGATATCGGGAGCGGACGCGGTTCGTTTTGTTGAAGCAAAAATTGCGCTCCGAGAAAAGCGGAAAGCGGCAGAGGGCAAAAAGAAACGCGGCATTTTTTCCGGTGCGGACGTTGCCGAGCTGTTTTCGGAGCAGCGCAGCCATCGGTTTTTTCTTCCGTTTTTTCTGCGCGTTGTAAGCTGCCTGCCGTGCGATCTTATCAGCCTTTATCTCGGCGCGCTTGAGTTCCCGTATTTGTCATACGTTTCGGCAAGCGTTTTAGGGACGCTTCCGGGCATTGTTCCGGCAACGCTTGTCGGGAAAAATATCACAAATCCTGCGTCTCCGGAATTTATCGCAGCATTTCTGCTGACGGTGTTCTGCTCCGTTCTGTCAATCGCGGCATTTTGGATTTATAACAAACATAAAAAACAAAAACATTAAAAAAGGGCTTCAGCAAAAAGAAATCGCATTTTGCTGAAGCCCCATTATTTTGATAAGATTTTGTTTGCAAGCTTAACTGCCGCCTTGTAGCCCTTAATCTGCTTTTGCTGATCCCGGCGCGGATAAAAGCGCATCACAAGATATTTTCCGTTTGTATCGATCCCCGCATCTTCAAGGTATTTGTTGCCATCAAGCTTAACCGCAACGTAATCGCTGCCGTTTGCCGCATAAAGCCTGTCATCGGAAACCTCAGCCGTAAGCCAGTCCTTCACGGGGGCGAAAACGCCGCTTTGCTCGCTGTCGCCCGAATATGTTTTCACCTGGTTTTCATCCATAATAAAGATGTACGTTTCATCCTCCGAAAGCGAAAGCTGAAGCTTCATTGACATAGCCATTGTATACTGCGCGTCCTTGCGGTCCTCCGAAAGATTTATCTGCAAAAAGGAAAGCTGTTTTTTCCCGTTCCCGTCAACATCATCGCAGAGAGGAGAGAGCGCTTTCATGAGCTCATTGCCGCTTTGCTCCGAAATATATCCCGTGCCGGCATATGTCAGCGTAAGGTCATATTTCGGGGCATTGATTTTCTGCACAATTGTAACGGTGACGGCAATTATAACAAACGCAATTGCTATTGTGTGCCATTTGTAGTACATCCAAAAATAATCCCACCATTCGCGCGTGAAGCGCTTGGGAACAACTCCGTATTTTTCAGCCATATCCATAACCTCCGTTCAGCGCGCTCAGCAGCCGTTTCTCATCTGTTTTCGGAGGCGCTTATCCGCGCCAGTGCCTTTTTCAGCTTGACCTGTGCAAGCTTGTATTCGTAATCGGAACGGCTGCCCGAAATTCCGAGCTTTTTTTCTGCGCGCTCACGCGCGGAATTTGCACGTTCAACGTCGATATCCTCAGCCCACTCAAACGTGGAGGCGATAAGGCGCACAGCGCCGTCCGAAACGGAGAGCAGCCCTCCGGCGCAGGAGGCTTTGCGCTCTCCGTCCGCCGTCAGTACACGTGCCACCCCTATCGAAACGGGAGCGGCATAATCGCTGTGGCGCGGAAGTATGCCGACATCGCCCTCGGTTGTGCGGACAATTATCCGCTGCGCCTCCCCGTCGAACATAAGCCCGTCGGGTGTTACTATCTGAAGCCGGAATTCACTCATAGCTTATCATCCTTTTTTTGCTTTTTCAACCGCCTCGTCAATTGTTCCGACGAACAGGAACGCCGACTCGGGGAGATCGTCATGCTTGCCCTCTATTATTTCCTTAAATCCGCGGACAGTTTCCTTAATAGGAACATATTTTCCTTTCATGCCCGTGAACTGCTCCGCAACCGAGAACGGCTGCGACAGAAATCTCTGAATTTTTCTCGCACGGCTGACGGTGAGCTTATCCTCTTCGCTCAGCTCGTCCATGCCCATAATTGCAATTATATCCTGAAGTTCATTGTATCTTTGCAGCATTTTCTGCACAGCGCGCGCAGTTTCGTAATGCTCCGTGCCGACAGTGTCGGGCGAAAGGATTCTCGATGTGGAATCAAGCGGATCAACAGCCGGATAAATACCCTGCGAGGATATTTCACGCGAAAGCACGGTCGTTGCGTCAAGATGCGCGAATGTCGTTGCAGGCGCGGGGTCGGTAAGGTCGTCGGCAGGCACGTAAACTGCCTGAACGGATGTTATCGAGCCCTTTTTTGTTGATGTTATGCGCTCCTGAAGCGCTCCCATTTCAGTTGCAAGCGTTGGCTGATAGCCAACGGCGGAGGGCATTCTTCCGAGAAGCGCCGAAACCTCGCTGCCTGCCTGCGTGAAACGGAATATATTGTCGATGAATAAAAGCACATCCTGGTTTTCACGGTCGCGGAAGTATTCCGCCATCGTAAGCCCCGAAAGCGCAACTCTCATTCTTGCTCCCGGCGGCTCGTTCATCTGTCCGTAAACAAGCGCCGTTTTTTCAATAACGCCCGATTCCTTCATTTCGTTATACAAATCGTTGCCCTCACGAGTTCTTTCGCCGACGCCCGTGAACACGCTCAGACCGCCGTGCTGCTTGGCAACGTTATTGATAAGCTCCATAATAAGCACTGTTTTGCCAACGCCCGCGCCGCCGAAAAGACCGATTTTTCCGCCCTTTGCGTACGGGCAGATAAGGTCGACAACCTTAATGCCGGTTTCAAGTATTTCGGTGGTGCTTTCCTGCTCATCGTAGCTCGGCGGATTGCGGTGAATTTCCCATCTTTCCGCGTTTTCCGGAGCAGGGAGGTTGTCAACGGGTTCGCCCAGAAGGTTAAAGATTCTTCCGAGCGTGCAATCGCCGACGGGCACGCTGATTTTGTGCCCCGTGTCCACAGCCTCCGCACCGCGGACAAGTCCGTCCGTGGAGCTCATGGCAATACAGCGCACAACATCATCGCCGATGTGCTGCGCAACCTCCGCAACTATCTTGCCGCTGCCATGCGTGATTTCAATTGCGTTAAGAAGCTTCGGAAGCTCTCCGTTTTCAAATTTTATATCGAGAACGGGTCCGATAACTGCCGTTACCTTTCCCTTATTCATATTCTCCATCGGTTTCACTCCTTTTATGACTGCGAGCCGGCAACAATTTCCGTGAGCTCCTGCGTTATTGCCGCCTGGCGCGCACGATTGTATTTAAGGCTGAGCTTATCTATAATTTCGCCTGCATTGTCCGTTGCCGCTTCCATTGCCGTACGCCGCGCGCTCAGCTCGGACGTCAGCGATTCGCACAATGCGCCGTAAACCGCACCGCTTATATAGTGCGGAACAATCTGCTCAAACAGCGCCTCGGGCGAAGGGTCGTATATTATCAGGCTTTTCTTTGACGAACCGCCCTCCGTTCCCGTTATCGGCAGAACGGAACGCGTATTCGGAATCTGCGTCAGAACGTTCACAAACCCCGTGTATGAAATGTCAAGCGCCGCAAATTCGCCCTTCAAAAATGCTTCGGAAAGCTCGCGCCCGATTGCGTGGCAGTCCGATATGCTCACATCGTCCGCAACCTCGTAAATCCTTGTGAATATCCGAACGTCTTTCTTTTCAAAATATTCAACAGCCTTTTTTCCTATCGGGAAAATAATATCCCCCGGGGAAACGCTGAGCGATTTGAACAGATTAGAATTGTAGCCGCCGGCAAGACCGCGGTCGCCTGCTATAACAATATGGCAGCGCACTGCGTTTTCGGGGCACGGATGCGTAAACGGCGATGAAAAATCCTTGTTTGAAGCGCTGATTTCATCAAGCGCCGCAAGCAGCGTTTCAAAATACGGGCGGCTTGCCTCAATGTGCTCCTTGGCGCGGCGAAGCTTGCTTGTTGCAACAAGCTCCATCGCCTTTGTTATCTGCCGCGTGTTTTCAACGCTTTTGATGCGGCTTTTTATTTTTTTCATTGAAGCCATCTGTTTTCAACCTCATTTCGCCGCAGAAAATTTTTCCTTGCACTCGGAAACGGCTTTTTTAATCAAGGCTTCCGTTTCGTCCGAAAGCGCTCCCGTTTCGTTAATGCTGTCCGCTATGCGCGGATAATTCGAATCGATATACGAATAAAGCTCCTGCTCAAATTCTCCGATTGCATGCACGTCGACATCCTCAAGAAGATTATTTACAACCGCGTAAATAATCACAACCTGCTTGTAAACGGGAACGGGAGAGTTTTTGTCCTGCTTTAAAACTTCAACAATGCGCTCGCCCTGCGCAAGGCGCGCCTTGGTGTCGCTGTCAAGGTCGCTGCCGAACTGCGCGAATGCCTGCAGCTCGCGGTACTGCGAATATGCAAGCTTCAGCGTTCCCGAAACCTTTTTCATTGCCTTTATCTGCGCGCTTCCGCCAACGCGGCTGACGCTGATTCCGGGGTTCACGGCAGGCATGATTCCCGAGTGGAACAGCTCCGTTTCAAGGAAAATCTGCCCGTCCGTAATCGAAATAACGTTCGTGGGGATATATGCCGAAACATCGCCCGCCTGCGTTTCGATTATCGGCAGTGCGGTGAGCGATCCTCCGCCGTATTCGGGGGAGAGCCTTGCCGCGCGCTCAAGCAAACGCGAATGAAGATAGAAAACGTCTCCGGGATAAGCCTCACGTCCCGGCGGACGGCGGATGAGAAGCGAAAGTGCACGGTAAGCAACCGCGTGCTTTGACAAATCGTCGTAAACGATGAGTGCGTCCTCACCCTTGTTCATGAAATATTCGCCCATGGTGCAGCCGGAGTACGGCGCAATATACTGAAGCGGCGAAAGCTCGCTTGCAGTTGCGGCAACAACTGTTGTGTATTCCATGGCGCCGCTTTTTTCAAGCGTGTCAACAATTTGCGCAACCGTTGATTTTTTCTGCCCGATTGCAACGTAAACGCATTTCACGCCCTGACCCTTTTGATTTATGATTGTATCGACGGCAATTGTGGATTTACCCGTCTGGCGGTCGCCGATGATAAGCTCACGCTGGCCGCGTCCGATGGGAATCATCGAGTCAATTGCCTTAATTCCTGTTTGCAGCGGAACGCTTACCGATTTTCTTTCGATAATTCCGGGCGCAGGGGATTCAATCGGCTTGTATTCCTCCGCCTTTATTTCACCCTTTCCGTCAATCGGTTCGCCGAGCGCATTGACAACTCTGCCCAAAAGCGCTTCCCCGACAGGAACGCTCACAACGCGCCCCGTCCGCTTTACAACGTCCCCCTCGCGGATGGACGCATCGCTTCCGAGAATAACAAGGCTGACGATGTTTTCCTCAAGATTGAGCGCCATTGCCGTTTCACCGCTCTCAAATTCAACAAGCTCGTTGCTCATGCAGTTATCAAGTCCGCTGACCTTTGCAATGCCATCGCCGACCTCAATAACGTAGCCCGTT
>CAJJUC010000006.1 GCA_905195005.1 uncultured Eubacteriales bacterium
CATACGATTATGCGACAAAGGAATTTAACTGGGCAACGCAGTGGGTTCCGGGCAAGTTCACGCTTGTGTCACACGCCGGCTCGGACTACACGCAGCTTGTAATTGTCAGAAAAGATTCCGACGGCGCGGTTCTCCAGTCATTGCGGACTGTTGAAAGGCAGCTTGAAAACGGCGAGTATACAGCGGATTCTGTTGAGGAATATAATCGGCTTGATTATAAAACGGGAGCGCTTTCGAAAACCGGAGCGGTGGATGATGATGACGAAAACCGCCGCGAGGCTCAGCTGACCGTTGACGAGAAAAACGGGAAGGTGCTTTGGAACGGAACGGCAATCGAAGGCGACTGGTATTTAAAGAACGCATTGCAGAACAGTGACAAAAAGCCTGTAATCAGCGTAAACGGATATATAGTTACGAAAAACGGAATCGATATAATGTACGTTACCGAAAACCTGCGCTGGGATCGTGATGACGGCAGCGCTTCTATGAACAAAGGCACACACTGCTTTCTCATAAATAACGGAAAAGCGGTATTTATAGGCAATGAGTATATAATAGAAAACGCGGCGCGCCTCGGAAACAGTGTTTATATCGGCGCACGTGGATATGCTCAGACGATATTTAAGCACATGTTCTCAAAGTCAACGCTTTTCCGCTATGACGAAGGCGGCGCTATGACAGATATAACGGAATCGTTCGGCAACGGTTACCACTCCGTTAAGCTCGTCGGTGAGGCGAACGGGCTTCTGTATCTGAAATGCGAATGGTGCCCCGAGACAGTTCTTTATGAAGGCAATTATCACGAGGTTGCGGCTGAGCATGACGGATATTTCACATATGACGGAAACAATGAGCGCCGCATTACGAAAGTTGCCAACTACAGATATGCCGATGAAGAGCTGCTTGCACCGAACGGCGATATATACGCGCTTACGTACTGGAACGGAAAAATTCAAAAGGTTGCGGACTGAACAAAAAATTCAGTTGACAACGGCGAAAAAATGTGTTAAAATACAGATAATCTTTAAAGCGGTACAGAGATGCCGGCAAGATTGTTTGAAATATGTATACCTATGGCTATGCCCGGTTAGTATGCAATCCTGTCGGTTCGGCAGGATTGTTTTTTTCTGAAGGGGGCGGGGCAGATGTCACAGCTGTATAAAAATGCGATGGTTTACACGGACGGTCATTTCGTAAGAAAAGATTTGTTCGTCAATTCCGGCATTGTTTCGGACGACATAACCGCGGCAGACGGCGCGGAGGTTTTTGATTTTAATAATTGCTGTATTTTCCCCGGCTTTGCGGATGTGCATGTTCATCTGCGTGAGCCGGGTTTTTCGTATAAGGAAACGATTAAAAGCGGCGCTGCGGCGGCAGCGCGCGGCGGCTTTACGGCAGTGTGCGCAATGCCGAACCTTTCACCCGTGCCCGACAGCGCGGAGAATCTGCGAGTGCAGACGGATATAGCCGCGCGTGACGCTTGCATTAATGTGTTTCCTTATGCGGCGATAACCGTCAGAGAGCAGGGAGAGCGATTGAGCGATATGGACGCGCTTTCAAAGCTGACAAAATTTTTTTCCGATGACGGGCGAGGAGTTCAGAGCGAAAGCATAATGCGTTCCGCAATGGAAAAAGCCGCTTCGCTCGGGGTGATAATCGCAGCTCATTGTGAGGACAATGAACTGCTCGGCGGAAAGCATATCCGCGCAGGGGAGTATGCCAAGGCGCACGGAATCCGCGGAATAAATCCCGAAAGCGAATGGAGGCAGCTTGAGCGCGATTTGCGCATAGCTTCCGAGACGGGATGCAAATATCATGTGTGTCATGTGTCAACAGCGGAAAGCGTTGAGCTTTTGCGCCGCGCCAAGCGCAGCGGCGTTGATGTGACGGCTGAAACGGCGCCGCATTATCTTGCACTTACGGAAAACGACCTTTGCGATGACGGACGGTTTAAAATGAATCCGCCGCTCGGCAGCCTGCGCGACCGCGAGGCGCTGCGCGAGGGGGTTGCGGACGGCACAATCGACATGATTGCAACCGACCATGCGCCGCACAGTACAGAGGAAAAATCGGGAGGACTTGAAAACAGCCTTATGGGTGTAAGCGGAATTGAAGCCGCATTCCCGGTTTTATATACAAGCCTTGTCCGAAAGGGGATAATAACGCTTGAAAGACTGACAGAGCTGTTATCGGTTGCGCCGCGCTGCCGCTTCATGCTCGGCGGCGGTGACATACGGAGCGGCAGACAAGCGGACTTAACTGTGTTTGACACGGAAACGGAATTTGTTCTTGATTCCGCCGATTTCCTGTCAATGGGGAAAAGCACTCCGTTTGATAAAATGCGCTGCCGCGGAAAATGCCTGCTGACAGTGTGCGGCGGAAAAACTGTCTGGCGCGAAAGGGGAATATAAAATATGAAGCAAAGTATATTCACAATCGAAAAGAACGAAAGAGTTGCCGAAAATACCTTCGAGATGCTTCTTTCCGGAGATACTGCGGAAATCACGCACCCGGGGCAGTTTGTCAATATAAAGCTCAGCGGCTTTTTTCTCCGCCGCCCGATATCGGTTTGCGATTGGTCGGAGAATACACTGACGTTAATATATAAAGCTGTCGGAAAAGGGACTGAACAAATGTCGCGGATGAAAAGGGGAGAAGCGCTTGACGTGCTGACTGCGCTCGGCAACGGGTATACCACAGAAAGAAGCGGAGCGCGTCCGCTTCTTCTCGGCGGCGGCGCAGGTGTTCCGCCGATGTTTGCACTTGCAAAAAAGCTGATTGCGGAGGGCAAGCGCCCAACGGTGATTCTCGGCTTCAATAAAGCGAGCGAGGTATTTTATGCGGATAAATTCAAGGCGCTCGGGGCGGAAACAATCGTCACAACGGCGGACGGCAGCCTTGGCGTGAAAGGCTTTGTGACGGACGCGATGAAAAACGCTTCTTACACGTATTTTTATGCCTGCGGTCCGGAGCTGATGCTAAGGGCAGTGTATAACGCATCTGAAACGAGCGGTCAGCTCAGCTTTGAAGAACGCATGGGATGCGGTTTCGGTGCGTGCATGGGGTGCAGCTGCAAAACGCTTTACGGAACGAAACGAATATGCAAGGATGGCCCCGTGCTTGAAAAGGAGGAAATCATATGGGCAGATTAGAGGTTGAGCTGTGCGGACAAAAGCTTGATAACCCGATAATTCCGGCGAGCGGCACATTCGGCTACGGGCGTGAGTTTGCCGAACTGTACGACCTGAATATCCTCGGCAGCATTTCAATCAAGGGAACAACTGAAAATCCGCGTTTCGGAAATCCGACTCCGCGGATTGCCGAATGCAGCGCGGGAATGCTGAATTCAGTCGGCTTGCAGAATCCCGGTATCGATAAGGTGATTGAAGATGAGCTGCCGAACCTTTCAAAGCTGTTTCGCAAAAAGGTCATTGCAAATATCAGCGGTTTTTCCGAGGAGGAATATGTCCGCTGCTGCGAAAAAATAAGCGAATGTGAAAACGTCGGAATAATCGAGGTCAACATAAGCTGCCCGAACGTTAAGTGCGGCGGCATGAGCTTCGGCACAAGCGCGGAGAATGCGGCAAAAATCACAAGGGCGGTAAGGCGCGTTACAAAAAAACCGGTATTTATGAAGCTTTCGCCGAACGTTACGGATATAACGGAAATTGCGCGCGCATGCGAAAGCGCCGGTGCGGACGGAATCAGCATGGTGAACACATTCACGGGAATGAGGATTGACCTTAAGTCGCGCCGCCCTGTTCTCGCAAACAAAATCGGCGGATTTTCGGGCAGTGCAATATTTCCCGCGGCGCTTGCCATGGTTTACAGAGCTTATGAAGCGGTTAAAATCCCAATCATCGGAATGGGCGGGATTTCGTGCGCTGAGGATGTTATCGAAATGATGCTTGCCGGCGCTGCGGCGGTTCAGATAGGCGCGGCTAATCTTACAGAGCCGTTTGTCTGCAAAAATATTATTGAAGCGCTTCCGTCCGTCATGGATAAGTACGGAATAGATAATTTGAAAGATATAACGGGAGGTTCACACTAATGGGTAAGGATGTTATCATAGCATGCGATTTTCCGTCCGGAAAAGAAACGCTTGCATTTCTCGAAAATTTTAAAGAGGAACGCCCCTTTGTCAAAATCGGCATGGAGCTGTTCTATGCGGAGGGACCGGATATTGTGCGGCAGATTAAAGCGCGCGGTCACAAAATATTTCTTGATCTTAAGCTGTGCGATATTCCCAACACTGTTGAAAAGGCAATGCGCGTGCTGTCGCTTCTTGATGTTGACATGGTAAATCTCCATGCGTTCGGCACAAAGGAAATGATGCGCGCCGCGCTGCGCGGACTTACCCGTGCGGACGGAACGCGCCCGTTGCTTATCGCCGTAACGCAGCTGACTTCCACAAGTGAGGAACGCATGAAAAGCGATCAGCTGATTGACCGCCCGATGGAGGAGGTTGTACGCCATTATGCCAAGTGTGCGGCGGAAAGCGGACTGGACGGCGTTGTTTGCTCTCCGCGTGAGGCGGCGGCAGTCAAGGAAAGCTGCGGAAAAGAATTTCTGACCGTAACGCCGGGAATCCGCTTTGCGGACAGCGCAGCGGACGACCAGGTGCGCGTTATGACGCCGGAAAAAGCAAAAAAAGAGGGCTGCGATTATATAGTTGTCGGCAGACCCGTCACACAGGCGGAAACTCCCGAAGCGGCATACAGACGCTGCGTTTCGGAATTTGCAGACTGAAAGGAGAAAGGGTTATGAATACGAAGGAATTGATTGCAAAGGATCTTTTATCGATTGACGCGGTGTTTCTCCGCCCGGAGGAGCCGTTCACATGGGCAAGCGGAATCAAAAGCCCGATTTACTGCGACAACCGCCTGACGCTTACTGCACCCGATGTCCGCACGGATATTGAAAATGCGCTTGCCGAAACGGTTAAGTGCGAATATCCCGATTGCGAGGCGCTGATGGGCACGTCAACCGCCGGAATAGCTCACGCGGCAATCACGGCGCACATTCTCGGAATGCCCATGGGCTATGTCCGCGGCGGTGCAAAGGATCACGGCAGGCAGAACAGAATCGAGGGCAAGCTTCTTCCGGGACAAAAGGTTGTCGTGATTGAGGATTTGATTTCCACCGGCGGCAGCGTTATCGATGTTGTCAATGCCCTGCGCGATGCCGGTGCGGAGGTGCTCGGCGTTGCGTCGATCTTTACCTACGGAATGAAAAAGGGACTGGAGCGGCTTTCGGAAGCCGATGTTAAAAATATCAGTCTGACGGATTTTGACACGGTTGTGTCGGTTGCGGCGGATAACGGATATATAAAGCATTCGGATGTGGAGCGGCTTTTGAAATTCCGCGCAAATCCGTCCGATGAAAGCTGGATAGGAGGGGCAAAATGAAGGATTTAATTGATATACTCGACCTCAGCACGGAGGAAATAAATTCGCTCATAGATACTGCGAACGATATAATTGAAAATCCCGGAAAGTACAGCGAGCGCTGCCGCGGAAAGAAGCTTGCAACGCTGTTTTTCGAACCGTCAACAAGAACGCGTCTCAGCTTTGAAGCTGCAATGTATGAACTTGGCGGAAATGTTCTCGGATTTTCCGAAGCGCAGTCAAGCTCGGCTTCAAAGGGTGAAAGCGTTGCCGACACGGTGCGCGTGGTTGAAAGCTATGCCGATATAATCGCCATGCGCCATCCCAAGGAGGGTGCGCCAACCGTTGCGGCGCTTAATGCTTCAATTCCCGTTATAAATGCCGGCGACGGGGGGCATAATCACCCCACGCAGACGCTTACGGATTTAATCACGATAAAGCGCGAGCTCGGCAGACTTGATAATCTCACAATAGGGATGTGCGGTGATCTGAAATTCGGGCGCACTGTTCATTCGCTCATCGGAGCGGCGGCGCGTTATGAAAATATCAGATTCGTTTTTATAGCCCCGCGCGAGCTGCGGCTGCCCGATTATATCATAAACGACGTGCTTGAGAAAAACGGCATTGAATACCGCGAAACGGAAAGCCTTGAGGAGGCAATGCCCGAGCTTGATGTTCTGTACATGACGCGCGTTCAGCGTGAGCGATTCTTTAACGAGGCTGACTATATCCGCCTTAAGGACACTTATGTTCTCACGCCGGAAAAGCTGACCTCGGCAAAAAAGAATATGCGCATACTGCATCCGCTTCCGCGTGTGAACGAAATTTCCGTTTCGGTGGATTCCGATCCGCGCGCATGTTATTTCCGCCAGGCGGCGAACGGGAAATATATCAGAATGGCTCTTATTCTTAAACTTTTGGGGGTGTGAGTAATATGTATATTGACGAAATTGTAAACGGAATCGTTATCGATCACATACAGGCAAGCAAAAGCATGGACATTTACAAGCTCCTCAAGCTGGGCGAGCTTGACTGCACCGTTGCCATCATAAAAAATGTTCCGAGCAGAAAAATGGGGCGCAAGGACATTATCAAAATCGATGAAATGCTTGATGTCGATATTGACGCGCTCGGATATATTGACCACGGCATAACCGTCAATGTAATCCGAGACGGAAAAAACGTTGAAAAAAAGCACCCTGCACTGCCGGAGAGAATAAAAAATATTGTAAAATGCAAAAATCCGCGCTGCATAACAAGTACCGAGCAGGAGCTTGACCATGTGTTCCGCCTGACAGACAGGGACAACAAGGTTTACCGCTGCATTTACTGCGACATGAAGGCAAAATAAAATCCGCAGTAACATATTTTCATTCCGAAGCATAGTATATATCAGGCTGCAAGGCTTCATGCAAAATAAGACATGCCTTTGCGGCTGTGAAATGTGTATATTATTTGGAGGGAAAATATATGCCGACATTTGAAAACCGCGCTCAGCTGGTATACAGCGGCGGAACAGTCAACTCAAACACCGCGAGGGGAGAAATTCTCAATGCGGTGCAGATAAGCAAAGGCTCGGAAACGAGCACCTACGGATTTAACGATGAAATAAATTATGTTATCAGCATTGTCAACGATACAACCGCAGCTCTTACAGGGCTGACGGTCGAGGATAACCTCGGTGCATTTCAGTATACGCCTGAGGGCGCAGCTGCAAGCACAACGCTTTACCCGCTTTCATATGCGGACGGCTCAATTATGCTCTATGTAGACGGTGTGCTTCAGCCGACGCCCACAGTGACGAAGGGAAACGGAATTACGATAACGGGAATTTCGATTCCGGCAAACGGAAATGCCGTTCTGATGTACCGTGCAAGAGTCAACGAATATGCGCCTCTTGCGGCTGAAAGTACAATCACAAACCAATCAACCGTTTCGGGCGGCGGACTGCTCAGTCCCGTGACGGCGGAAAACACGGTAACATCGGTTAACGCGGCAAATCTCACGATTAATAAGAACGTATGCCCGAAGCGCGTGGCGGATAACGGCAGACTGACCTACAGCTTTGACATTCTTAACTACGGAAACACTGCGGCGACTGCCGAGGATAATGTGCGCCTGATTGACACCTTCAATCCCATATTGTCCGATATAAGCGTGACCTATAACGGCGCTGCACTTCCTGCGGCAAGCTACACCTATAATACGGAAACAGGCTTGTTCCAGACGGTTGCCGGCGCAATTACAGTGCCTGCCGCAACCTACACGCAGAATCCCGTAACTGGCGAATATACGGTTGTTCCCGGCGAAGCAACAGTTGAAATCACCGGCACAATCTGAAAAAAGTAAGTAATTAAGCATGGGGCGCGATATTTTCGTGCCCCATCAATTATTAAGAAATTTACCGTAAAAAGAAAATTTTTTTGTTTTAGGTATTGATTTTATGTGGATTTTATATTATAATATCAATGTTGTACGCCGATGTGATGGAATTGGCAGACGTGCGGGACTCAAAATCCCGTGGTAGCGATACCGTGTGGGTTCGACCCCCACCATCGGCACCAAACAGAATGGCTTAACCGTAAGGTTTTTCACCATTCTGTTTTTTTGTGCTTGTTTTTTTGTCAATGCATACGAAAGAATTTTTCTAATGTTTTTCTAACAATATTAAGCGAGCAGATTTTCAAGCACTGTCCCGGTTGAGATTTTCTGCTTGAATTGCAAGTGTCCGTAAATATTACCCGTAGTTGCTATTGAAGAATGTCCGAGCCATTCCTGTATTATCTTGATATCCACTCCCTGCGCAATAAGAAGTGATGCACAGCTGTGTCTTAGCCCGTGAAATGTAATTCTGTTTTCTGTAAATTCTTTTCTGTGATATGCAATAAAACACTGAAGCCGTTTCATTGCAAGATGTGTTTTTTCATAATTTCTCACAAACAGCTTTTCTCCGCGTTTTATGTCTTTAAGTGAGTTCCTGAGTACAATTTCCATGCTTTTGTTAATAGGCACATACCTTGTAAGTCCGCCCTTGCCTTTAACAAACAGATTACCCGTTTCAATTGCATTTTCAGCATCGTTTGTATCAATTCTAAAGGTCGGGTTTTCCCTGCGTAAGTTTGTTTATGAGTACAATATACCACAAAAATTATTTACAATTTGTTGTGTATTTTATTGCAGCTTTATCTTTTCCTTTTCTATTTCAAGCTTTATGTACAGCACAACCGCCACCGCAAGCACAAACGATATTACAGAGAGCACCTGCTGCGGAAGCACATTCAAGCCGAAGAGCATGTTATCTGCCGCGCGGATGTGAGACATGATTCTCCCGGCGACAAGAGCCGACACAAAGCCGCATATGCCGCCGATGCTGTTTTTTATCGCCATTGCCTGCGAAATATAACGCGGATTAACATAACTGTAGGTTATGTTAAATGAGTTCTGGTTTGTTCCTGCCTGCGCCACGTTGTAGCAAAGCGACTGAATTATTATCAAAAACCACAGCTTGCGCGTTATGAAGATATTTACAAGGAAGCCGATTGCAGCAATGAGCGCCGCAAGCTCAAATCCCTTTGCAAAGCCCTTTCTGTCGGAATATCTTCCGAACGGGATTGAAAGAAGCATTCTTCCTATCTGCCCTGCCATGTTAATTATCTGAACCGCGAGGACGGATAATAATAAGTCCTTTGTTTTAAACACTCCCAAAAATCCGATTGAAAAATACCGCGAGCAATCCCAAAGGACTGTCAGAATCACAAGCTTGCGGAATTTTCTGCTGCCGAGCGTTTCCTTTATCATTCCGTCAAGCGGAGCTGCCGGCTGCTTCTCGCCGTCGCCCTTTATGAGCATGAGCGAGCCCAAGTTTAAAGCTGCTGTAACAAGCATTGCCGAGGCGATGAACAAAAACGCTCCGTTTATGTTCCCCAGCCCCTCATAACGGTCGATGATATAGCCGAGCGCTGAGCTGAAGCCCACGCCGAGGAACAGCGAAATCATTTCCTTGATTGCGGAAAATTCCGCGCGGTGCCCGGGGTCGACATACGAATTTGCCCACTGATAGAGTATCGGGGCCGCAACGTACTGCCCGGCATAGGCAATCAGAACCCCCAGTATCAGAAGCGCCGTTTTCATTTCCTTCCCGAACGGCAGAAACGGGATTATGTAAAGCGCGCAGAACATCAGCTGGCTTACTGTGTTAAACGAAATAACCGTCTTTTTTCTGTTTATCGGAAAGCTTGTGACAAACAGCGACAGAAGCTGAAATATAAACGCAAGCGATATAAACGACGATATTATACCTATCAGAGAATCGCGTATCCCCATTGAGGACAGGAGCTTTGCTAAAAATGCGTCAGCAACGAGCAGTGAAACAAAATATTCAAATGTGCATTGTGCGGCGTACGCCACCCTTGACCGCTTGTACTGCGGTGAATCGTAAATCATGCTTTCCATTCAGGTACCGCCTTTTGTTGTTATAAAATGATATCAAGCATTTCCGTAAGGTCGTCTATCTTATAATCGCACATATCTCCGATTCCCGATTTTTCGATATTCCCTCCCGAAATGCCAACGCAGCTGAAGCCTGCAAGCTTAATTGAAACCACACCTGCCGAGCTGTCCTCAATTCCGATTACCTTATGCCTGTTTTCGAACGGTATACCGAGCCCCACGCGCGCAGTTTCGGCGTAAAGCCACGGGTGCGGCTTGGGAGCAAGCTCGCCGAGAGTGCCTGTCTGCCCGGGGCGGAGCGCCTGACCGGCAGTTATAATTGCATCATAGAAATCCACGGGATTGCCCATGTTAAGCTGCTTGAAAGCCGATATTATTTCCGGCATTGCCTTTTCATAAAGACCGCTCGTTACCAGCCCGATTTTAATGCCTTCGCCTTTTACCGCAGTGAGAAATTCCTTAAGATGCGGGGCGGGAGTAAATGCGTCTTTTTTTCCTCTGCCGTTCAATATCTCGTTCATTTCGTGATTTACGATTTCAAAGTAATACTTCCGCGCAAGCTCCAGACTTTCACCTTTTGCGTACTTCTCAATCATATAACTCAAATGCTCCGAAACGCTGTGTCCGCTTATAAACGGCTCGTCCTCAGCTTCTCTTTTAAAATTATCGTTACCCAAAAGACGTGCGGTTGTGCGCTCGATAACCCACATCCAAAATTCTTCGCTGTGAACGCTCGTTCCGTCCAAATCCATAAGTATGGCTTCAGCCTTCGGATCAAAGTGCGTTTCATGCATCGGGTATATGGCAGGGTAACTCATGCCGCTTTTAACATAACAAAGCTTTTTGTCATCAAATTCAACTATGTCGATTTTTTTATCGTCCGGAGTGAGAATTTTTCTCACTCCGTCTTTTCCTGTTTCAAAAAAGTCATTTCTTAATATTTCATTCATCATTATTTCTCTGCTCCGATTGTAATAATTTTATAGGGTGGAACTTCGATGTTATTCAAATCGATTGCTCCGATTTCTTCCTCATTCAGATTGAGGCGCACAGCGTTTTTAAATACTGTTTTTATGCTGCCGCGCACGGTATCGCATGTCGGGTTGTAAAATCTTATTATGTATCTGTCGCCGTCCTCGGCTTTTTTCATTGCCGTGAGGACAGGTTTTTCGGGAATTTCGAGCATGGACGCCGCATCGGGATTTTTCCCTGTTCCCTTGGAGGTCTGCACAGCTTTTACTGGAGCGCTCATCCTTTCGGCGAGCATAGCGGTGCGATTATCCGAGAACGGGTAAAGCATATAATTAAATACCAGCTTACCCATGCTCTGACCTCCGTTTTCATGCGGAAACACACCGGCGCTTCTGAATTCTGTGCAGATTATATTTTTCACCCCTCTGAAAAGTGAAACGGAAAGTCTGCCGTTTTCATCGGCTTCGTATTCGCATGTGGAATTGTCGATGAAAGAGAAGCCGCCGTTTTCATCTTCAAGAGTTGTGTAATATCCTTTCGGAAGTGTTTGCATTTCGGGATAGTATTCGCCCTGTGGAGGGATTGTGCTTCTCTCGTCAACATAAAAATGACCTGCGCTCTTTGCGATGCCTGTCTTTATTCCCGTATCAAATATCACTTTCATTCTGTGATCCTTGGCAGTGTTATCAATGGTTGTTTCAACTTCAACGGCTTTTTCTTCTTTTTTAAGGGTATATTTTGTTATGATTGAAATATCGGTCATTTCATCGCTGCGGCGGCTTTCTCCGCGTACCATGCTTTCATCGGTAACTGCATATGCCGGAACGCGCATTGTTATTTTTGCACATACGGTTGCGGAGAGTGCAGTGTTCTCTTCGCACCATATGTCTGCATTGGCTCCTGTTGACGTATAGGTTTTGTTGTGGTACGGGGGGTAGTAAATCCAGTAATCTCCGCGGTCTCCCGTTTCTTCAAAATAATTGAGAGCGGGGTATATTCTTCCGCTTCCCTTATCGGTTATTGTCAGCGAGCCGTTTGAATTTACCTGTGCCTTTATATATTTGTTTTCAAGCAGGCTCGGAGTTTTGGCAATTTCGCTTCCGTTGAATTTCCTCATATCATGCCAAAAGAGCATTTTTCTGTTAAGCGACGCTTTTTTCACGGCGTAAATTGTTTTGTATCCCATGGGTGGTATATTATCGATTTTAACAACGGTTTCGTATCGGTCAACAAGATACGGCAGCGGTCTGGTGTGAAGATTCGATACGGGGGTTGTAACTTCTTTTCGCGATATAATTTGCTTTTCAAGCATTTTATCACCGTCAAACATATCAAAATCCCAAACATTCATATCCTGAGGAAAATCAATGTACACACGCAGCGTTTCATTTCTTCCGTAGGGAAGCGTGTTAAAGACAGTGAGAATTATTGCGTCGTCGGGATACTTTGAATAATCAGCGTTTTTCTCACTGTTTTCGGGGCGCATCTCAAGATAATCCTCTATCATTACGGTTTGCCCGTCCATAAGGAAACATGAGTAATCGGGCTACGTGTCTAAAATCTCAAGCAATTCATCCATCATATCAACAAGATACTGCCTGTTCTCCCAAATCGGGTATCGCCACTCTCTGTCCCAGTGCGTGTGCGTTACTATGTGTGCTTTCTTCATGTCGGTTACCTCCGTAGAAAGTATTTAAGTTTTCAGTATTATTCTGAATTTTTTACATTGTACCACAGAAATTTTGCGTGTTCAATCGGGAAACGAATATTCAGCGCAATTGCTTCATTTTAGCAATTAATTATCATTTACAGTATTTTTGTGTTCATGTAAAATAAAAACTGATTAAAAGATTAAGGCTCGGGGTTAATTTGTCCAATACGATTTTCAGCGTCATATCAATGATAAAGTTTGTGTGTCCGTTTTTGTGCCTTGTGATTCTCAGACTGTTTAAGGATAATATGATGCGTCTTATGAGAGTTCTTTTCCTTGCGGCGGCATTGGGGCATTTGTTAATGAATTTTGTGGCTTCTCCTGTTTTGAATATTATACTTTTTACGGCGGCGCAGTTTTTCTCCGCATGCGTTTCGGCGCTTATATGGAGCGTGTATATCCCGAGTCTTGCCGATACCGGTAAGGTGTCGGCGGCAAACGGTATGCTTGATTTTGCCGGCTATTTCGGCGCATCGGCGGCAAATGTAATGATTTCATCCGTTATGAGGAAAATAGGCTGGAACGGAGTTGTGTACATGTGGAGCGCATTTATGCTTTTAGGCTTTGCCGTTACGGTTTACCGGGGGATAAATGATAAAAAACAAAATGCTGTATGATAAATTCTGAAACAATTACCCCCATACCGAATTTCGGTATGGGGGTAATTGTTTTAATATACCTTTATGACTGCCGCTGATTTTTCATTCAGTGAAACTGTCAGAATATTATCCGAAACCGAGCATTTGCAGCTGCTTTCGGTCGGATAAACAACTTCTGCGGAATTTTCGGATATCGGAATTTTTATTTCTCCGTTTCCGGCAAGCCTGCCGACACAGATGTATGAATGATTTTCACCTTTATATCCGTTTACAATAATATCGTTCTCGAAGTTAACCGCACCCAGAGGCCAGAAGGGGATAAGCCCCGGTATTTCGTTTCTTACAGACTTGTAAAATTCAACTCCGTGTTTTACTATCTCAAACTGTTCCTCCGATAAAAACGGAATTTCAGCCGAAAGGACAGGGCGGCGGAACATGGCGCTTACCATACTGAACGCTATTTCGCTGTCGGTATGTTCCTTCAAGGGCAAAACCCATACCTGTGCCTGCTCGGGAATAACCGCTGTTGAGGACATTGCCGCAATAACGGCGGTAGGCTCATAGCTCGCTGCATCCGATAACGATTGCAGCGAAAAATGCCGCAGACTTTCGGAATCCATTCTCATTCCGCCGCTTGCGCAGTTCTCGATTATCAATCCGGGGTGTCTTTCGTACAATCCGTCTACCCAGTCAAGATATGCCTTTTGGTGCTTCATAAGTCCGTCACCGAAGCTGTCGCTGTCAATCTCTGTTCCCACGCCGCCGTCTATGTTGTAGTCAAATTTAAAATACTGTATATTGTATTCCGAAATTAATCTGTCGACAACCTTGTTTAAATATTCCGTAACCTTTTTGTTCCTGAAGTCGAAATGATACCTTCCGTGATCAATCACCCTTTTTCCGTGGCGGACAAAAAAGCAACTGTCGTCAAAATATTTTAGAGCCGGACAGTCTATTCCCATAACCTCAGGTTCAAGCCATATTCCGGGAATCATTCCTTTTTTTATAATATAGTCAAAGACCTCTTTCATTCCATTCTTAAAACGCTTTTCGCAAACTTCCCATTCGCCCACGGTTTCCCACCATATTCCGTCTGCATACCAGCCGGCGTCCATACAGTAAATTTCCGCGCCTGCCTTTGCTGCGGCATCTATAACCGGAAGCTCTTTTTCTGTTGTAGGGTCGGCATTGAGGCAGCCCATGTAGTCATTGAATATTACCGGAAGCGATATGTCCTTAGGGCTTCTGTATGCTGTTTTGCGGCGCAGCTTTGTCATTTGAGCAAATGCGTCGTTTAAGTCCTCGGCAAATACTATAGAAGCTTTTACTGATGAAAAGCTTTGCCCGGGCTTCAAATCTTTCCACCATGAGTTTTCCTGTTCCGACGGACCGGAAAGCCGCAGATAATTTACCCAACAGGTGTCAGCCATTTCAAAGCTCCATGAGCCGTTGTGCTCGATTTGCCAAAGCATTGTACCGTCCGAATTTTCAACAGCTGCCATCGGCATATATTCTTTGGTAGACCATGTTCCCGTATTTTGGGCAAAAATTCTCTTTGTTGAGCCGTTATTAATTTTTGAAAATCCTAATTCTTCAGGCTTATAGCTTCTCCAATTGAGCTCCCGCCACCAGCTGTTGTGACAAAGATGCACTTTGTCAATATCAAAATTGTAAAGACAAAGTGAGCTTACGTATTCAAGTCCGATGCTTTCTTTGCCGATGTTTTCAACCTCCGTATAGGAAGTAAACGCGCTTAAGTTTTCGTAAAAATCATAATGCAGCTTTACCGAAAGTTTTTCGCTTGCCAGATTGAAAACAATGCCGTTATCCGTTTCAGAATGTGACACGTATCTTAAGCTTTGGGACAGCAGACTCCCTATGTGTTTTGCACCGTGGTGGCTGTCAGGATTTTCTCCGCTTGCAAAAATTTCACAAGGCACAAAGACAGGATCAGGCTCTGTCTTTTTTTCTTTGAACCTATTTATATTTGTCCCTATGTATAAAAGAATCAGCCGTTTTTCATCATCGATACAAAATGAAAAATGTATTTTGTTTTTTGTTATTTCAAGTTTCTGCATTTTTATCACCTCTAAAATGTTTTGTTGCAGCTATTCTAACATAGAGTTTACGGCGGTTCAATACAGTAAATTTAACTTAGCAATTTTGTTGCATTTTAAGAATTAATTATCATTTAAAACACGGATACGCTCCTGTATAATGATAATGAAAAGAAAAATAATTAGTATAGGAGAGAAAGATATGATCACTGTTGTACCGGAAGAAGATAAAATAGGCTTTCCGCAAACTCCGTTTACATGCGTGAGTGTGGGACGTGCCTTTGAACTTTTGCGGCATGATATGATGCTTCAGATGGAAAAGCTTCAGAAGGAAATCGGTTTTAAGTATTGCCGGTTTCACGGTTTGTTTCACGATGAAATGGCGGTCGTCAGAAGAAAGGAAGACGGAACACTTGCATTTCAGTGGAATCATATCGACAAGCTTTTTGATAATCTGAAGTCCGTTTCAATAAAACCCTTTGTGGAGCTTGGGGCAATGCCTAAGGCGCTTGCGTCCGGGGAATCGACAATTTTTTACTGGAAAATGAACACAAGCGAACCGAAGGATTATTCCGAATGGGGACAGCTCGTTTCGGCATTTGTTGAGCATATGATTCAACGTTACGGCTTTGATGAGGTCAAGACGTGGTATTTTGAAGTGTGGAACGAACCGAATCTCAAAGGCTTTTGGCCTGCCGGAATGGAAGCGTATTACAAGCTTTACGAGGTTTCCGCAAGGGAGATAAAAGCAATTTCCCCTAAGCTCAGGGTGGGAGGCCCCTCCACTGCCGGAGGAGCGTTTATTTCGGAAATGATAGACGTTTGCGATAAAAGGAACATTCCGCTTGATTTTATAACAACGCACTGTTATCCGTGCGGAGAGCAGTGCGAATATCCCGATAAGGGGCACTCGCCTTATGAATCGGGAATGTATTTTATTGAAAGATTTCACGAGGTATATGAGCAGGTGAAAAACTCAAAAATGCCGCAGCTTGAAATTCACTGGACGGAATGGAACACAATGTCATGGAAATGGGGAGCGGGCGAGGTTGATTTCATCACAAATCCGTGCAACGATAACCATTTCAGCGCAGGATGCATTGTGAGAAATATGCTCGGAGTTGCCGATTACTGTGATTCCGCATCCTTTTGGTCAGTGAGCGACATGATAGAGGAATCGGGAATGCCGCACAGTGTCTTTTCGGCAAATATGGGAATGATAACGGTTGGCGGAATACCGAAGGCAAGCTATAATGCGTTTTTGCTGCTTAAAAAACTGCGCGGTGAAAAGATGAAATGCGTGTACGGCGGATATCCTGCCGGATTCGGCGCGGCAGCGGCATATGAGGAGGGCGTCACAAAGGTTTTGCTTTATAATTCTCAGATACCCGATGATGATAACGCCGAAACGGTAAACGATACTGTTGAAATACCGGCGCCGGACGGGGTTTACATAGTGAGCACGGCAGCTATAAAAAAAGGGCATGGCAGCTGCTACGAAAGCTGGGCAGCAATGGGTATGCCGCAGGATTTATCCCCGATGCAGGCTGAGGTTTTAAAGGCGCACAGCACGCCGGAGTACGGTTTCAGAAGAATACGGGCGCACGGCGGCAAGCTGAAAATTGATTTTTCTCTGTCTGCCGACGATGTGATGTATCTCGAAGTGCAAAAGGAAGGTTTTGTCGCAATGCCCCGTGACACGGGCAAGGTGGATATAGAAAAATGGAACTCGATGGTAACGCTTGAACGCAGAGCACTTGATTCGCTTATGGAGGAATAATGTAATGAAAGAAAAATCAAAAATTAAAAGCGGTAAAATACTCACGTATCTGTCTGCAAATTATGAATTCTGGATTTTGTCGCTTCCGGCAATCATATACTTTTTGGTTTTCTGCTACTGGCCGATGTTCGGAGCAGTTCTGGCATTTAAGAACTTCAACTATGCAGAGGGTATCTTCGGAAGTGATTGGATTGGCTTCAATAACTTTAAATTTTTCTTTATGTCAAATGACGCATGGCGCATAACGCGCAATACTTTGGGATATTCATCGGTATTTATCATAACGGGAACAATTGCTGCCATGGCGGTTGCGCTTCTTTTATTTGAAATAACAAGCAGGCGGAGCATCAAGCTTTATCAGACGATTATGATACTGCCTAACTTTATGTCGTGGGTTTTGGTAGGATATATCACGTACATTCTGTTTAACGGAGAAAAGGGCGTTTTCAATCAGATTCTGACAGCACTGGGACATAAAGGGGTAGATTGGTATTCAACTCCCGGTGTGTGGCCGTTTATACTACCGGTGGTGAATATATGGAAAAATGTCGGCATGAAAAGTATTATGTATTACTCGGCTCTTATGGGACTTGACCTTTCGCTCTATGAAGCAGCGGAAATTGACGGCGCCGGCCGCTGGAAACAGACGTGGGCAATATCAATTCCATCGCTTTTGCCGGTTATGACGATACTTGTTATTATGGATGTGGGCGGCATATTCAGAGGTGATTTCGGTCTGTTTTATCAGATTACAAGAGATATCGGAGCCCTGTATCCGACAACCGATATTATAGACACATATGTGTACCGCGGACTAAGAACAGGCGATGTGGGCATAACATCGGCAATCGGATTATTCCAGTCAGTTGTGGGCTTGGTTGTGGTTATGGGTACGAACTATCTTGTTAAAAAGATAGAGCCTGACAATGCAATGTTTTAATGGAGGTACTGATTGATGTTTAAAGTATTTGACAGCTTTAAGGCTTTTGATGAAAACTGCCAGCCGTATACCTTTTCGGTTGAACGCCATACTGAAACGGCAAATCTTCATGCAGGAGTGACGGCGGACGGGTTTTCGCTGAAATCCGTAGGGAACAGGCATATTTTAAATTCTCCGGCTTTTTCAACGGGCGAATTCAAAATGAACTTTAAAATCACGCTTCCCTATGAGATTAATCCTGAATTTATTATTGCATTTCAATATGATGAGAAAACGCGGTCGGGCAAGGCAATTCGAATTGTATATGACACATCGGGGAAATTATGCATTGATTTGATTGAGGTAAAAAACAGCGAATACAGGCAAATCTCAGAGGGAAAATCGGTTTCATGGCATATGCCCGAAAATGATTTTGTGAGGCTTGTTCTGAAAATAGAATCCGAAAGCGTAAGCTGCTGCGTTGACGGAATGAATTTTTCATTTGCGTGCAGGAGCAATCCGGGCAAAATTGCAATTGAAAGAAAAAATTTCATCGGCGAGCTTATAATAAAAAATTTTCGTTTTTGTTCGGATGATGACATTTGTTCCGATACGTTGATATCAACGCCGAAATTTGAAATTCCGCTGACAAACGGCGGAGACGTGCCTTACACTGTGCAGTTTTGCATTGAGAGAGTGCAGGGTGAATATTACATGACGGCAACGCTTGACGGCGGAACGAGAAGCAAAAAAGTGAACCGTGAGGAGCGCGTGGGGCAGTATGTTGCCGGCAGAGATTACATGACGAATCCCTATGTCGGACTTACAGACGGAAAAAACGATGTTATTTTTAATCTTGTGAACGGAGTAAGCTGCTTTGTTGATCCGAATATTTACTGGGACTGTCAAAAGCTGTTTTTCGGTGACACTCAGCTTCCCATTACGAATTGCTATAAAATAAGCGGATTTGCTCCGAACGCTGAAACAAGCTTTATTTTCGGTTACGAAAAACTGGAATGCAAGGGATACGCTCCTCAAAGCGGAGCAAGGGAATTTGTGTTTGAAAGTGACGGAGCGCTTATGTACAGCGGCGCGTCAAGGAATTCCGACAGCGCCGAGCTTCTGTCTCCGTTTGACAAAAAAGCAATATCTTTAATCCCGGAGGATTGTAAAGACAGGGAACAGGTTATAAATCATTTAAAGTATAATCACTACTTTGCCGACGGCGAGAACATAAGCTTTACATTCGAATACAGAACCGATATTCCTCCGGAATACTTGTCAGTTAAAGCAGAGATTAAAAATGTGTTCGAGACAAAAACAATTTGTGAAAAAAGCCCTGAAGTAAAAAAACGTGATTTTTATAAAAACCGCAGGGAAATATCGGCACAGGTAAGCTTTCCGCCAATGGGCGTGGGCGTATATAAAATAGTGTTCACCGTTTTTTACGGTGAGGACGCATACAAAAAGTATTCATATGCGTTTGAAGTGTTCAACCCGGATTCGGGGATTTGTCCGCCCCTTGAAAGCGGACTGCCGTTTATGTTTACAATGGATAACGAGCAGAAGAAAATAAAAAGAAACGGCTTTGATTTGTGGAATCCATACCCTTCCGATAATGTGGGGCATTATATCGCTTGTGCAACCAATACGCCGGTTGAGGCGGAGGAGGTTGAGGTGTGGAAATACTTAAAAACCTTCGGGCGCAAGTGGTTTGCATGGCTTGCGATAAGAACGTGCAACGATTATCTTTCGCCTGTGCATGATATAACGATAAAAAATGCCGATTACTTGTTCCACACCGGGAAAAACACGGATTGCGATCCGCTTGGATCTTACAGCCTGTTCCCGACCAGACTGGATCACTGGTGCAGGCAGTTTTATGAATATGATGATGTTAAGGCATGGCGGGCGGAATTTAAAGAGAAATATCCGAACGGAGACACAATGGCGCTTATCGATTACATTAACGAAAAAGGTCAGGCGTACATAAAGAATCATAACAGGGAGCTTGAAAAGCTCAATCCAAAGGTTAAAAGATCCATTTACGGACCGCTTCCGGCATATTTTTCGCCAACGCTTACATACCATTCACTCAAATACTTCGGCGCACCGCAAAACGACGATTTGTCGGATGAATATTTCAGCGGATTTGCAATATATGAGGATTATCCGTTTTCGTGCTCATATCAGACCTATCGCGGAGCGTTTGCAATTATGACAATACTTTTGAATGTTCCGCGGCTCACAGTCTATCCCGAGCTTTACACCGGAAGTGACGGCGGCTGCATTGACGGTGCGGTTAAATTCGCTCATGCTCCGATGGGGGCATACGAATGCAGCGCCGAGCAAAATTTAACGGTGGCTTTTGAATATGTGTTCAACACGGCGCATAAAACAAAGGACGGCTTCAAATACTGGAGCACCTACGGATTCCACCGCGGAAGCGACACAAACGAATACATTGATGAGTTTGTGAAAAATTGGCATTATGCTTTGGACTATAAGCCGAAAAGACCGCTCCGCTCGATTGCGTATATTGCGGATTACAGCGGCGACCGCGACAAAATAATTCCCGAGGGCAGCTTTTATAACCAAAGCGAAAGCGGACAAACGATTGTTTATGAATGTGCAAGGGAATCCGGTGTGCCGGGCGGCTTCGGAATCAAACCCGAAGATTTGGAAACGCTTACCGAGCACGACTGTGACTTGCTTGTTGTTCCGTCACTAAAGGGTGCGAACCGCAGATACATCGACAATATCAGGCGGCTTTACAATGCCGGCGTAAACCTTATTGCGGTGTCCGATGTTACGGAACTTGAAGACATATTCGGAGTTGCCGTGAGCAATGAAGCGGATACGGTGACAAGCGTTGAATATAATGGTAAAACCGAGTTTGTGTATAACACCGATGCTGATTTCAGGTACAAGCCGAAAAAGGCAAAAGCGTCTGTCAGCGCAAACGGCAGTCTGCCGGCGGTTATCACAACGGAGCGCACGGCGCTTATCAACACTTCCTTAATCAATCTGGGCTGTGCGGATAAGGAAAAAATGATGGAGTCCAAGGGCGGATTTATTGTTGGCAGCCTTATAAGAGAAGCTCTTGCGGATGAGGTGAAGCGGCTGTCAAAACCGCTTGTATTCGGCAAAAATGTCGGCACAACCTTGTTTGAGGATGAAAACGGCCGCACGGTGCTGCTTGCAATCGATTATTCACCGTTTGATAACGCCGTCCGCGGAGCAAAAGAGGCGGTTGTGGAAATAAATATGCCGGATATCAATGATGCGTCAGGCGACATTCCCGTTAAAACCGCGGAAGTGAACGGCAGCGTCAGAGAAATACGGTTTGAAATCAATCCGCACGGATTTGTATTTATTAAACTGAGCACCGCCGGAGAGAAAGAAGGTATATAATGAAAAAGAAAAAAATATTCAGCTATAAGCTGATAATTCATTTGATTTTTATATTGCTCTGTTTGGGATTTATCATTCCGTTTCTGTACATGGTTTCGCTGTCCTTTACACCGGAGAGCGTTATCAAACACCAAAGCTACAAGCTTATTCCGTCACGCTTCAGCCTTGAGGCATACCAAAGCGTCTTTCGGAATCCGACTCAGCTGATAGATTCCTATAAGGTAACAATTTTGTTTTCTGTTTTGGGAACGCTGCTTTCAATGATTGTTATGATGATGGTCAGCTATGCACTGTCAAGAGAGCAGTTCAAAGCGCGCAGACAGCTGACGTTTTTCATATATTTTACCATGCTGTTTTCGGGCGGTCTTGTTCCGTCGTATATTATAAACACAAAAATTCTCGGACTTGGCAACAGCTTCTGGGTGTACATACTTCCGAGCCTTTGTACGGCGTATTACATTTTGATTTTGCGAACATTCTTCAAAACAATCCCCGGGTCTCTTATTGAGGCGGCAAAGATTGACGGCGCAGGCGAATTTACCATTTTCAGAATAGTTGTTATTCCTCTCTCAAAAACGGTTATAGCAACGGTTTCCCTTTTAATACTTCTCGGTAAATGGAACGACTGGTATACCACGCTGATTTATATTACGGAAAATAAGCTTTATTCGCTTCAGTATCTTTTGCAGAAAATATTGCGCGAAACTGAGTTCTTGCAGGAAATGTCTAAAAGCGAGCAGCTTGTCAATGTTTCTGCGGCGGAAAAACCGGTTGAGGGTATGCGTTTTGCAATGGCTATTGTTGCAGCCGGACCGATGCTATTCATTTTCCCGTTTTTCCAGAAATATTTCACACAGGGTCTTACAATAGGCGCAGTAAAAGAATAATTTTTTAGGAGGAAATATGATGAAATTCAAAAAAACTATTGCAATTCTGGCAGCTGCCGCATGTGCGGGAAGCGTTATGGCAGGCTGCGGAAAAAAGGAAACGAGTGCGGATGAAAAGGTCAAACTCACATGGGTATTCGGCGGTCCCGGAACATTGGAGGACTCCGATATGGTGTGGGGCGAGTATAATAAGCTGCTTGAGGATTATCTGCCGAACACGACCGTAAACTTTAAGTGTATTCCCCATGCTGACTATGCCGAAAAATGGCGCCTGATGAGTGCCGCTCAGGAGGATGTTGACATTGCCTGGGTAGGCTGGCAGCTTAACTTTATCGATGAGGTTTCAATGGGGTCATATCTTGATATGACCGAGCTTATTAACAAATACGGGCAGGATATGAAAAAGGAATTTCCGGACTGGCTTTTGGATTTGACATCAATTAACGGCAAGATATATGCAATTCCCAACTATCAGATGATGGCGTCACCCATAGGTGCGCTTGTGCCGAAGGAGCACATCGACAAAGGCTGGATTGATTTGGATGCTGCAAATAAGGTGTTTAACGGTGAAAGGGTTATCACAAAAGAAGACTATAAAATTTTTGAGGATTATCTCACAACAGTTCTTAAAAACGAGAAAAATCCGCCGAGAGTGTCAAAGCAATTTTTAACACGCGGCATTAAGTGGAACATCGGTCTTCCGGCAGAGGGCAGAGAGATTATAACCTGTAATGCCGTTGTCAAGGTCGGCGATAAAAGCTGCAAGGTTTACGATTTGATCAATGATTTCCCCGGAAATTATGACTATTACGATATCGTAAATGATTGGTACAATAAAGGAATCATAAGAAAAGATATTTTGGAAAATCCCGAAGAAACAGAAGGCGATGATTACGTTTTGTGGTGGTGCCAAATGTTAAAGGGCGCTGAGAACTCATATGCTTCGAAATATTCAAGAGAGATGGTTTCATTTACCACGGATCCTGAAATATTTGTATCATACAAGGGCAGCAGCACAAATACTGCAATAACAAGTCAGAGCAAGCATCCCGACAGGGCAATGCAGCTTTTGAATCTTATGAACAGCAAAAAAGGCGCGCCGCTGCTTAATATGGCAACCTACGGCATAGAAGGTAAGCACTATAAGAAGACAGGCGAAAACAGTATTGAATTTTTGGGAAAGGAAACCATCGGTTCGACGAACAATAAATACGGCTATGAAAACTGGGCTCTCGGAAATGCTCTTGACACGTATACCACTCAGTATAATTTCGACGGATGGAATGAGTACATTGACAAGGAAATTAACAGAAAGGCAATGCCTTCATGCTTAATGGGCTTCACTCTCGACACAGCCCCGATAAAGATGGAAATTGCTCAGTATCAGGCTATCATGAAAGAGTATGAGTACTTAGATGCAGGCACAACTCCGAATTATAAGGAAAAGCTCAAGGAACGCAATGCAAAGCTTAAGGCAGGCGGAAGCGACAAGATTGTTGAGGAAGTTCAGCGCCAGGTCAACGAATGGATGAAAAGCAAATAAGAAAGGTTGATACTATGAAGAAAATTTTGGCAATTATACTGTCCGCAATGATGCTTTTTGCTTTGGTCCCATCGGCGGCTTTGGCGGAATCCGGAAATAAAGGCGTGGTATATGTTGCACCGAACGGAAACGACAGCGCCGACGGAAGTATAGAGCACCCCCTTGCAACCATTAAGGCTGCAAGGGACAAGGTGCGGCAGTTAAAGCAAAGCGGAAAGTATACGGGCGGCTATACCGTGTACCTGCGCGGCGGTGAGTATAACATGACTCACGGCGTTGAGTTCACCAAAGAGGATTCGGGAACAAAGGAAGCTCCGGTTACTTACCGCGCATATAAGGATGAAACCGTTACAATTATAGGCGGTGTGTCAGTTAAAGGCAGTCGGTTCACAAAGGTGACCGATGAAGCGCTTTTGGAGCGTATTGTCGATCAGTCTGCGCGTGACAAAATCTATATGGTAAACTTAGGCAGCTATGGTGCAACAACTGAGGATATCGGCGATCCCTATCTTATCGGTTCGGCATCGTATTCAACCACTCTTACGGACCCGGGAGTTGTTAAAAAACCGGATGCAGCCGGCGTGGAGGTCTTTTTCAATAACAGCCCGATGCACCTTTCAAGATATCCGAACAGCGGAAATATAACGATAAGCAAGGTTGTGCATGAGGGCTATTGCAATGACGGTCCGAATTATGATCCGACAGACCCGTTTACCATTCAGGTGGAGGACGCCAGAATTAAAAAATGGACGAAAGCAGATCCGAAGAACATTCTTCTTTACGGCACTTACAAATGGGATTGGGGAGAGTCAACCGTTCCCGTGAGAAGCATTGACCCGGATAAAATGAGGATAACCTCCGATGTGCCGCACATATACGGAGTTAAAGAGGGAAGAACGTTTTATGCATTTAACCTGATAGAAGAACTTGATCAGAGCGGAGAATATTATATAGATAAGGAAAGCAGAATTTTATATATCTACGAACCTGCGAATATGGCAGACGGAACTTTTCGTATAAGCCTGAGCAAGGAACCTATAATCACGCTTAACAACACTCAGTATATAAAAATTCAGGGTATTGACTTCACATGCAGCAGGAGCAATGCAATAAAATTTATCGGCGGAAGCGACAATGTTATAACGGACAGTGAAATTTCCTACACTGCTGCGCAGGCAGTGGATATAACAGGATACAGAAACGGAATAAGGAATTCTCATATTTTCGAGGTTGACGGCGGTGTGCGGCTCAACGGAGGAGATATGGCAAGCTTTAAGTACGGTGAGTGCTTTGTTACAAACTGTGACATTGAGCGATTCTCGCGCATAACGAGAACCTATGTCGGCGCTGTTGCACAGGGCGGAGTCGGCAATATAATAAGCCATAATAAATTTCACAACGGACCTCATCTTACAATCAATAACGGCGGAGTAAAGAACAAGATAATGTATAACGAGTTTTACGATGTCGTGAATGAGGGTGAAGACGCCGGATGTATTTACAATTATCAGAACTGGAATTCCCGTGCCACGGAAATCAAATACAATTATTTTCATGACATAAAAACAAGTGCCTCGGGAGGCTCCCAGGGTGTGTTTGCAATATATAATGACGGCGGACTTCAGGAAATGTATATTATCGGCAACGTGTTTGAAAACATTGCCGGCGGCTGCGTGTTTATAAACGGCGGACCGTACTCAGTTGCCTATAACAACATTATGATAAACTGCAGCGGCGCTTACCAGCTTATCGCATGCGAAGCGGGCAGTACAGAGAGACTTCGGCAGCATTACGAAAAGCTGGAAAAAGAACCGTATATAAGAACAAGTGAAAAGTGGAAACAGGAGCTTCCGCAGTTCGCTGAATTTATGGAAAAGTCCGATGTGGAAAAAGGATATCCGACAGATAATGTGTTTTCAAAGAATCTTATATACAAAACTCCGATGCTGTTTAAAGGCGGAAATGAAGTAAACACATGGGTTGACGTATCGGACAATCTTGTGAGCAACAGCGATCCCGGATTTGTTGACCTTGCCGGCAGAGATTATAACTTAAAGTCCGATGCACCTGTATTTTCAAAGTTTTCGGGATTCAGGGCTGTTCCGTTCAGCAGAATGGGCAATATAAGCAAGCTTGCGGAGGCGCGTGTTCAGAATGCGGTCGCAATGTGCCTTGACAGCAGCGAGGGCATGGTTGACGGGCAGTTTAAGGCAATTGACGAAAAAAACGAAAATATTAAACCGTTTTTGAAGGACGGAAATACATATGTTCCACTCCGTTTCCTTGCCGAATCCCTGGGAGCAGCAGTTGATTACAATGAGGGGAAAATAACAATTTCCTCGGCGGATGTCAATCTTGAACTTAACATCGGCAGCACGGACGCAGTTAAGAACGGTGAAAAGGTTGCGCTTGCCGCACCGCTTATCATAACCGGCGACAGAACAATGGTTCCGCTGCGCAGCGTTTCGGAGCTTTTGAACAAGCAGGTGTTCTGGCACGATTTGGGCTTTATAACGGTGAGTGACGATGAAAATCTGTTTAAAACCGATGATTCTACCGATGTTGCGATGATTACATATTTATTTGATATGATAAATGAACATTAAAAGGTGACAAAGTATGAAAAAAATAATTTGCTGTGCAATAATAGCAGCGATGTTCTTTTCGCTTGTTCCTGCCCATGCTGCCGGTGGTTCGTGTGGACTTAAGGCAGTAAAAATCGGTGATTTCGGCATCCCGGATTTTGATCCCGATGTGACGGAATATACTGCATATGTTCCGTACATTTATCATGAAAATGATTTCGATTCAATCGCAGTTCCGAATGTTACTGCATGGTGTGAAGATGAAAATGCCGCCGTTTCCGTGCGTTATCCCGAAACGGCGGACGGAACGATTGCCGTAACAGTGCAAAACGGCGGAGCATCAAAAAACTATAGCTTTAAGCTTGAACCTGTCGGGAAAAACTATTATCTGAACGGAAACATGGAGGAGGACAGATACTGGACGTTTCACGGGCAGGGGGCAACCGGCGTTGAATTTGTGTCGGATGCGGCTGTCGGAAACGGGGCTTTTCGGGTTGACATATCAGGCGCATACAAGTCGGCGGCGCTTAAGCAGAACAACGGAGCAAAAGGCAACGGCGGAATTACCGGGCAGGAGGCATGCACTGCGTTGAAACCAACGCAAAACGGGTATGATTATCTTTTTACGGCACTTACAAAGGGAGATTCCGCATGCAGCATTTCTCCGGAAGTGTTTAACCTTCGTGAAAACGAAAGAATCAAGCACTATTATATAGGAAATGACAATATCGCAGATAATAATGGAAGCGGTTCAAAGCGCGGCGGCACGAGCGACTGGTACAGTGCTTCGGAGGATAAATACCGGCGGACAATGAGTATTTACCGGGAGGCAGAGGATGAAAAACGCTATCTTGACATGTCCTATCTTGCAGACAGAGCCATAGGATTGTATGTTGATGAGATTTATGCTTCCGAGCTGACCGTTGCAAGTCTTAAGTATACGGGAGATACGGCAGCGGAGTTTGATAGCAGCGGCGTAAAAACACTTAGCCTCAACGCAAAAATTGAAAATGCATTCGGAAATTCGGCAGGGATGGAATATGCAAGCTTTGAATATCGGCTGGCAGATGGCTGCGACGGCGTTTCCGTAAACGGGGACAAGCTGGTCATTTCGGAAAGCGCGGCAGCACAAAATGTGCTTTTGGAAGTTATCTGCCACCCGGGATTTAAAAGCGTTCAGTGCCCGAATGAAAACAGCGTGATAACAACCGTTGCGGAAATTAATCTTTCAGATACAACAAACGACGGAGTATTCACATATTCACGCGGAGCAAAAAACGTAACTGCTGAACTTAACCCGTGCTATTTCAGGGGAGTGACATCGCAGCTGATGTTTTCAACCGCCGTTTACGAAACACTGCCGTCAGGACAAAAACGTCTTTGTGATCTCAAAACAAAGTCTGTTGAAGCGCAGAACAGAAAGCTTGTATCATATACCGAAACGGTTGAAGCGCTCCCCGGTAACGAGGTCAGAAGCTTTGTCTGGTTTAAGAAAAGCATGCTTCCGGCAGCGGAAAATCTGCATTTCAAATCGGAAACAGAGGTTTATGTTTCCCCGGGCGGAAGCGATGAAAACGAAGGAACAATTGAAAATCCCGTGGCAACCATTGCCGAAGCGCAAAAGCGCATAAGGAATAAAAAGAAGTCCGGCAAAGCAAACCCTTTCGGTTACACCGTGTATCTGCGCGGCGGAACATATTACTCCGATGCGGGACTTAAGCTTACAAAGGACGATTCCGGAACGGCAAGCAGTCCTGTTGTATACTCTGCCTACGGCAATGAAAGCGCCGTAATGAGCGGCGAAAAAACGATACCGTATTCGGCGCTTAAAAAGGTGACGGACGCTGCCGTGCTTGACAGACTTGCCGACCAATCCGTAAGGGATAAGCTGTACAGCGTTGATCTGAAGGAATTCGGCGTAACGGATTTGGGAATTCAAAAATGGCTCGGCTCGACTTCGTATTATTCCGAATACGTATCCGCAGGGCTTGTTGAACGGAAAACGATAAATTCGCCGGAGGTATTTATCGGCGGCTCTCCGATGACTCTTGCAAGGTATCCCAACAGCGGAACGATGACTGTCGGAGCGGTTATTGACGGCGGTTATAATGCCGACAATCCGGGCAATAAGCCCCTCGGTGCTCCGTTCACAATAAAAGTAAATGATGAGCGGATAAAGAAATGGACAAATATTCCGTCAGGCAAGGCACTGATGTGGGGACAGTGGCAATTTGCATGGGCTGAACAAACAGTTCCCCTCGCTCGGGTGGACGCATCTGCCATGACTGTCACGTCAACGCTCGGCAGCGTTTACTCTGTTTTGGCAGGACAGCCGTTTTACATTTATAATCTGCTTGAGGAAATAGATGCGCCGGGAGAATACTATATTGATTATGACGAGAAGCTGCTTTATATTTATCCCCCCGAAAATTACAGCGGTCAGCCGGTAAGTATCGTGCTGATGAGCGATGCACTTGTGAAAATGACAAATGCTTCATATATACAATTCAGAGGTATTGATTTTACAATGTCGCGATTCAGTGCCGTCAGAATCAGCGGCGGTCATGACAATCTGATTACAGACAGCGAAATTTCCTACACATGTGGTCATGCTGTCGACATAACCGGAACGAATAACGGAATAACAAACTCGTACATTCACGACATTGATTCAGGAATTGCCTTGTATGGCGGAGACACAAAAACGCTCAAGGCAGGGCAGTGCTACGCGGAAAATAACGAGATAACACGCTTCGGAAGAATTGAAGCCGCATATTCGACGGGTATCACTTTCGGAGGGGTTGGCAACACGGCAAGGCATAACGAAATACATAATGCGCCTCATATGGCAGTCGGACTCGGCGGCTTGAACAACATATTTGAATATAACGAAATATATGATGTTCTGCACGAGGGCGATGACGCCGGTGCAATTTACGGTCAGGGCAGTGTGCTTATCCGCGGAAACAAGATCAGGTATAACTATATTCATGATTTAAGCTATAAAGGATCTTCCTCCAAGTTGGAAATTCACGGCGTTTATTTGGATAACGGGATTCAGGAAAACACTGTTGAGGGCAACATCTTTGAAAATATAGCAGGAACGGCAGTGTTTGTAAACGGCGGCCCGTACAACACCGCGAATAACAACATAACGGTTAATTGCAGCTATGCTTACAGCTTGCGCAATTTTGACATGAGCGAGGATTATACGGCGGAAATTGAAAGCAATTCCTATGTTAAAACCTCACAGGTGTGGATTGACGCTTTCCCGGGGCTTCAGGAATATATAAGGCTTTCAATGGAACAAAAAGCCAATCCGTGGCACAATGTATTTTCGAACAATCTGTGCTGCAAAACAGAGTATTATAAAGCTTCGGGTTATATCACAGCATGGAATGTTGATACAACAGGAAACATAAAAACGGACGGAGATCCCGGTTTTGTGAACATGAGCGGCAGAAATTATACTCTTAAGGACAGCTCATATGTGTTTGCGCAAAATCCAAGCTTTAAAGAAGTTCCTTTCAGCAGGATGGGAAGGAACAGGTAATCCTTTTCTTTGTGACCCGGCAGAACGGAGTTCTGCATAAAAATATATTACAATTAAAACAGAAAGGGGAAAAACAATGAAAAAACTAAATTTAAAAACGGTGCTGGCACTGGTTATGTGCCTTGCAATGCTGCCGTGCGGCGGTTTGCAGGCATTTGCCGAGGAGGGCGATATAACCGCAATTTATATCTCCGGCGGCGATGCAATCGAGTTTGACCCGAGTGAAACCTCATACACGGTTAACGTGCCGTACTATAACGGAGAATATAAAATGCCCGTTGTGTACGCAGTCACTTCCGACGGGAGCCGCGCGGAGGTAACTTATCCCGATGCGGTTACATCGGGCGCAGAAATTACGGTTGGCGGCTACAGTGAGATCTATACGCTTGCTTTGAATCCGGTAGGAGATAATCTGTATAAAAACGGAGATTTTGAGCTTACGGGTCCGGAGGATGATAACTGGACTTATACATGGAGCGGCCGCAACCTTTGGCCTTTCGGAAGATTTAACCCGTACAGCGGTCAATACACCATGATGCAGTTCAACACCGGCAGCTATCAGGGGATTATGCCAAACAATGCGAACCAGGTAATCCTTAATCCGAATAAAACCTATATCGTCGGATTTGCTTCCCGGCTGGGCGGTGCTGAGGACACTGAAAAATCAGTATATTTTAACGAAATCAAAACTATAAAAAAGGACAATAAGAATTATTACTGGTTTGCTGACAGCTTTAATGATACAGTAAAAATTGAGCTTAAAAAGCCTGAAGCCAACACGAATGTTGATAACGGCGTAACCATGTATAAGGCTGACGGAACAGTTGTTGCAGATTCGGACGGACGCCGAGATGACTGCACCAGAAATGTTACAATGACAAGCGAATGGACATACTATCCGGCAGTTATAAAGCCCACTGAAAATGTGAAACTTATCCAGAATATGTGGCGCCGCGGCATATCCGGCGGTACTGACCCCGGGACATATCCCGTTTATGTATACGACGGATTCTATGCCGGGGAGCTTATGGCAGCGCGGGTGAACATAACTGATAATAACGGACAAAGTCAGCTTGCAGCTGCTCCCGGAAGCTCTTTGGAACTCACTGCAGAGGTGTTAAACCAGACGGGAAACAAGGCAGGTCTTGAAAACGCTTCCGGCACATGGTCGGTTGCAGGCAACGATAAGGTCACGATTGACGAAAACGGAAAGGTGACGGTTGCGGCGGATGCATCCGGCAAAGCGCTTGTTATCTATACCGTAACTCCCAATGTTGAAAATTCAACTCAGAAAAAGGTTTGCGGCGTTAAGGAAATTACAATAGGAGAAAGCTCAGCGGACTGCTCGCTTAAGGCAGTCAAGGTCGGTGATTTCTTTGTAAGCGGAATCACCGCAGACAAAACAAGCTATACAGCATATGTTCCCTACAAGTACACGGCTGACGATTTCAGAACGGTTGCAATGCCCCATGTCACTGCATGGACAACCGATTCAGCAGCTTCCTGCAGCGTTGAATATCCCAAAACCGTAAGAGGCGGCATTGTTAAGCTGACGGTAACAAACGGAGATTTTGCAAGAGATTATTTCATCACGCTTGAGGTTGTCGGAGATAACTACTATCTTGACGGCGGTATGGAAAACGGCAATATGAACGATAGAAAGACCAAGGATTACTGGACATATAACGGACAGGGAGCAAGCAGCTTTGATTATGTGGCGGACAAGACTTATGTCGGCGCCGGGAATCAGAGCGGTGTGCTCAGTGTGAGAGGTAATTATTTGCCAGTTTTAAAGCAGAAGAATGGCAACCACAACAATCCCACCGGCGCTTCGGGTGACCCGTCAACAGCATTGAAGCCCACAAAGCCCGGCTTTGATTATCTGTTCACGGCGTTGTCGATGGTTAACGAGTCGTGCAGTATATATGCGTCATGGAATGGCTTGAGTGAATACAATAGAATAAAGCATTATACCGTAAGCGATGAAAATATCGCTTCAATGAATCCGGGCGGAAACAAGCGTGACGGCTCAGACGACGGCTTTTACGGATCGGTCGGAAGGTTTATGCGAACAATCAGTATATACCGTGAGGGTGATGCTGAAAGCAGATACCCTGATACATCGTACAACTGCAGCAGGGACAGAACATTGTACATCGATGAGGTGTACGCTTCGGAATTAACTGTTGCCTCAATCGGACTTACAGAAGGTGCGGAGGTAACGCTTGACGGAACCGGAAAAGAAGTTAACCTTGCGGCACAGGCTAAAAATGCGTACGGAAATACGGCAGGTATGGAATATGCGGCATATTCATATGAACTGTTCGGCAATTATGACGGCGTAAGCATTGCGGACGGCAAGCTTGTTGTTTCGCCCGAGGCAAAGCCGGGTACGGTTAACGTAAAAATAACATGCACGCCTAACTTTAAGAGCGTTCAGTGCCCCACAGGTGTTGAACCGATTTCGACCCTTGCACAGATTAAGCTTGCGGAGCAGATTACGGTTTCAAATGCGAAGATAGCATATACAAAGACTGACAGCGGCGTTGCGCTTTCGTTTGAGGGCGTTAATGATACCGACCTTACATCCTTTGCTGTTGTGACGGCTGTTTACAATGCTGCGGACGGAAAAACAACGCTTGCAGACGTATTTACGGAAACGGTTCAGTGCGCTCCGGGTGAAGTATTTAACTACAGTAAAACAGTTCAGGCAGCGCAGGGACAGATGATAAAAACATTTGTTTTCGGCGATTTGAAGAATATTAAACCCATAAGATTGAACGGAGAATACACAGTACAGTAATTCTCCATGTTTGAAAGGAGATTTCACATGAAGAAAGCGGTTTCGGGGAAGCTGATTTCAAGAATAATATCAATAGCGTTATGCTTTTCCGTAATGCTGACCGAGTCTGCATTTGCAGACTCCGGCAGCGCCGCCGGTTCGGCGGATTTGAAGGCGATAAATATCGGAGATTTTGAAGTTCCCCTCCAATCGGGAGTTACGGACTACACGGCTTTCGTTCCGTATATTTATCATGAAAGTGATTTTGACACAATTGAGGTTCCCGAGGCTGAGGTGTGGACAGAAGATCCTTCCGCAGTATTTGACGTGACCTATCCCGACAGTGCCGACGGCGGTGTGATAACCGTAACCGTTGAGAACGGTTCAAATGTGAGGGACTATAATTTCACTTTGGAGCCTGTGGGAAAAAACTATTATTTAAACGGTAATATGGAGCAGCAGCAAAACTGGACATATCACGGCCAGGGAGCAAGCAGCTTTGATTATGTGGCGGACAAGACTTATGTCGGCGCCGGGA
>CAJJUC010000007.1 GCA_905195005.1 uncultured Eubacteriales bacterium
CGCCGACCTTCTCATTGCTGGCATACCAACGGGAATCCCAGTCTTTGATGACGCCGACCCGCAGGCCATGGGGATTAACTTTCTGTCCCATAAACTGTCTCCTCCCTTTCTTATGCCTTTTCCGTCACGGCGATGGTGACGTGAGAAGTGCGCTTGTTGATGCGATAAGCGCGGCCCTGAGCCCGGGGCATCATACGCTTGAGGATGGGGCCGGGGGTGGCAAACACCTCAGACACCACCAGCTTGGCGGGGTCCATGCCGAAGTTGTTCTCGGCATTGCTTACGGCGCTGTTAAGAAGCTTTAAAAGAAGTTCGCTTGCAGCCTTGGGAGTATTCATAAGAATACCTCTTGCGGCGCTTACGTCTTTATTTCTTATAAGGTCGTTTACAATGTTGACTTTTCTGGGGGAAATGCGTGCGTAACGCAGAACCGCCCTGGCTTCTGTTCTAGCCTCCATTTGTCATGTCCTCCTTACTTATTTACTCTTTGCTCCGGCGTGTCCCTTGTAGGTTCTTGTGGGAGCAAACTCACCCAGCTTGTGACCAACCATATCCTCGGTTACATATACGGGAACGTGCTTTCTTCCGTCATGAACAGCGATTGTGTGGCCTACAAATTCCGGGAATATAGTGGAGCTGCGGGACCATGTTTTCAAAACTCTTTTTTCGCCCGCTTCGTTCATTGCAACTACTCTTGCCAAAAGCTTAGGTTCCACAAAGGGGCCCTTTTTTATAGATCTGCTCATACTCTCATTCCTTTCTCATTACTTCTGGTTACGGCGCTTAACAATAAACTTGTTGGAAGCTTTCTTGTGCTTGCGCGTCTTGTAACCGAGAGCAGGCTTACCCCACGGAGTAACGGGAGAAGGCATACCGACGGGCGACTTGCCTTCACCACCGCCGTGCGGATGGTCGTTCGGGTTCATAACTACGCCGCGGACGGTAGGACGCCAGCCCATATGACGCTTGCGGCCTGCTTTACCGATTGAAATATTTTCATGATCAAGGTTACCTACCTGACCGATTGTCGCAATGCAATCCATGCGAATCATTCTTACTTCGCCCGAAGGAAGACGAACCTGAGCGTACTTTCCTTCTTTAGCCATAAGCTGAGCGCTGTTGCCGGCAGCTCTTACAAGCTGAGCGCCCTTGCCGGGCATAAGCTCGATGTTATGGATAACCGTACCTACCGGAATGGCAGATATCGGGAGAGCGTTACCGGGACGGATGTCCGCGCTTTCGCTGCACTCAACAACATCGCCTGTCTTAAGCTCGTGCGGAGCGATGATGTATCTCTTCTCGCCGTCTTCGTACTGAAGCAGAGCGATGTTTGCGCTTCTGTTCGGATCGTACTCGATAGCAAGAACCGTTGCTTTCATATCGCGCTTGTCACGCTTAAAGTCAATAACTCTGTATTTTCTCTTAACTCCGCCGCCGCGGTGACGAACTGTTATTCTGCCGTAAGAGTTTCTTCCGGCTTTTGACTTAAGGGGTTCCAAAAGAGAACGCTCAGGGCTCTTCTTTGTGATCTCCTCGAAAGTGGAAACAGTCATCTGTCTGCGCGCGGGAGAAGTAGGTTTATACTTCTTTATAGCCATTTGTTTTCACTCCTTTACATTAATCCGTCGAAGAACTCGATTGTTTTGCTGCTTTCGGTAAGCTTAACGACAGCCTTTTTCCAGTCGGGTCGTTTGCCGCTGTTAGCGCCCATGCGCTTAATCTTACCGAGAACTCTCATTGTTGTAACCTTTTCAACCGTAACGCCGAAAATTTCTTCAACAGCCTTTTTGATTTCAACCTTGTTTGCTTCCTTAGCAACCTCGAAGGTGTACTTTCTGTCAGCCATCTGATCCATTGAATTTTCAGTGATTATGGGCTTCTTGATAATTTCGTATGAGGTCATCATTATGCATACACCTCCTCAAGCTTTGAAACGGCGTCCTGCGCCACGATGAATTTTTCGTGATTCAGCACATCGTATACGTTGAGCATTCCAACATAGGAAGCTTTAACGCCGGCGATGTTTCTTGCCGAAAGATAAACGTTCTTTTCAATTTCGTTTGTTACGATAAGAGCCTTGCCCGTTACCTCCATTGCCTTAAGCATATCGGCAATCGTCTTTGTCTTGATTGCGTCCATGGAAAGCTTGTCAACAACCATAACGTCGCCGTCCGCTGCTTTCGAGCTGAGTGCGCTTACCATAGCAAGCTTCTTAACCTTCTTATTAAGATTATAGGAATAATCTCTGGGCTTCGGACCGAGAGCAACGCCGCCCTTAATCCACTGCGGAGCGCGCGTGCTACCCTGTCTTGCACGGCCTGTACCCTTCTGTCTGAAAGGCTTCTTGCCGCCGCCGGCAACTTCCGTGCGGGTTTTTGTGCTCTGCGTGCCCTGTCTCTGATTTGCAAGATAATTAACAACGCTGTCATGAAGAACAGACTTGTTAACCTCTGCGCCGAACAGCGCTTCACTGAGATTTACGTCGCCAACCTTGGCGCCCTGCATATTATATAATACCGCTGTAGGCATTTATAGCATCTCCTTTCCGTATGGCTTACGCCTTTACTGTATTCTTGATAGTTACTATACCGCCCTTGGGTCCCGGAACGGCGCCCTTAACAAGGATGAGATTACGCTCTGCGTCAACCTTGACAACGTCAAGATTCTGAACCGTAACCTTTACGTTTCCCATATGTCCGGGAAGCTTCTTTCCCTTGAAAACACGTGACGGTGATGAGCAAGCGCCCATTGAACCGGGATGACGGTGAACGGGACCGGTACCGTGAGTTTCCTTAAGTCTGTGAGTTCCCCATCTCTTGATAACACCGGCATATCCTTTACCTTTGCTTATGCCTGTAACGTCAACGCATTCGCCCTCCGCAAAGGTGTCAGCCTTAACCTCGTCGCCTGTGTTAAGAGTGATTTCGTCAAGTCTGAATTCCTTCAGAACCTTGCGCAGCGCAACGCCGTGCTTTTCAAAATGACCCTTAAGCGGCTTTGTTACATGTTTTTCCTTCACGTCGCCGAAACCGAGCTGAACAGCTTCATAACCGTCTGTTTCAACCGTTTTTCTCTGAACCACGCTGCAGGGACCGGCTTCAATTACAGTAACCGGAATAACCTTGCCTTCGGGGCTGAAAATCTGCGTCATGCCGATTTTCTTTCCGATAATTGCCTTCTGCATAATTTGTTCCTCCTTAAATGGTTATTGGTTGACTTTCGCCAACATTACCTTCCGCTCTTGTCGATAAGCTTTATATCAATGCTTACTCCTGCCGGAACATCCAGCTTTCCGAGAGCTTCCATGGTCTTGGGGGTGGGATTAAGAATGTCGATAAGTCTTTTGTGCGTTCTCTGCTCGAACTGCTCGCGGCTGTCCTTATACTTATGAACGGCACGAAGAATTGTTACAACTTCTTTTTCCGTGGGAAGAGGAATAGGACCTGAAACCGTGCTTCCCGTTCTCTTGGCAGTATCCACAATTTTTTCTGCGGACTGGTCAAGAAGAACATGGTCATACGCCTTTACCCTGATTCTGATTTTTTGCTTTGCTGCCATTGCACTGCCTCCTAAAAATAATTTTATGCTGACTCATGCGACGACTGTACACAGCACCGGGTGTTGCACCTTGTGCCATATTAAACCCCGGAGCAATCCTCCGGGTACTACATGAAACTTCGGCGAAACACACGCAAAGCCATATCATGTTGTACAGTGACTGCCGCCCGGCTTCATGAGCCGGACATTCTCCACGGAAAAACCTGCCTCGTATCGGGCAGCAACCTCCCGCTTCATCGTCTGTCATGTCACAGCTATGATAGTTTATAACAAGATGACCTTTTTTTCAAGTAAAATATTATAAAATTTGAAAATTTGTATACATGCACAAGTTACGCATATATTTTTGTGCATCTTCACAGCATTGTGCACTTTACTGCATTTTCGGGAATATAAATAACCGTTCCGGCAATAATAACTGCCGTGGGAGGTGATTCGCCATGAAAGAAAAGAATAAGAAAAACAAAGAAAGCCGCGAGCAGCAGAATCAGCAGCAGCAACAGCAAAAACAGCAGCAGAACCGGCAGCAGGAGCAAGAGTAAACCTAACCCCAAGATGCCTCTTTGATTAAATTATTTTTTCAATTGCAAAAAGCATAAAAAACCTGTCACTCGGTTTTTTATGCTTTTTGTTTTATTACTGCCGCTCTCCGAGCATAACCGTAACGCGCCTTGTTGAGCCGCCGCGTTCAAATTCAATTTCCGCCGTTTCTCCGCCCTGCCGCTCAAAGAGCTCCTCGCGCAGCTCAAGCATTGTGCTGACGCTGCGGCGGTTTATCGCCGTTATTATATCGCCGTATCTCAATCCGGCGGCAAACGCCGGACCTTTTTCGTCCACCTTTGCGGCAAACAGTCCCGATGAAAATCCGTTTCCAAGCTCAAGATAACGCGCAGCTGCCGGCGTATAGGCGTACAGTCCGAGGTACGGGGTGTGAAATTCCCCCACGCTGCGCAGGCGATTAATTATCGGCTTGCAAACGTTTATCGGAACGGCGAAGCCCATGCCCTCCGCCGAGGAAACCTTGACCGTGTTTATCCCGACAACCTCGCCCGCCCCGTTCAGAAGCGGACCTCCGCTGTTTCCCGGATTAATCGACGCGTCGGTTTGAATCAAATCCTCCATGTAAGAGGTTTTCCCGTCGTTTTCAATATTTATGCTTCTCCCCACTGCGCTCACAATTCCTGCCGTTACCGTACGCTGAAACTGCATACTGAGAGGATTCCCTATTGCGGCAACGCTTTCGCCGACGCGCAGCTGCTTCGCATCTCCGAGCTGCGAGGTTTTGTAGCCGCTGCCGTCGATTTTCACAACGGCAAGGTCAAGCGATGCGTCGCTCCAAACGGTTTTCCCCTCCGTTGTTTCGCCGTTATACAGCGTGACCAGGATTCTCTGCGGACGGGCGCCCACAACATGCTGATTTGTAATGATATACCCGTCCTCCGTGGCAAGCACTCCGCTGCCCATATACCATTGCTCTGTCGCACCCTTATTTTTTTCCGTGGGACCGTTCGTGGCGCTTGATATTCCGACAACGCTTTCAAGCGCCGTTTCAAGCATATCCTCCATTGCCGACGCCGTTTTTATACCTGTTTCCGAAGCCGGCATTTCGGTCCGCGCACTTATATTTTCGGCAGCGCCGCTTTCGGGAGCCTTCGGAGCGGATATCTTCATATATATATAGGAAGATACTGCAAGCAAAACAAAACAAAAACAAAGTGACAGCAGAATTATTGCCGTCTTTTTCAGAACCCCGCGCATAATCTTTCCCCCTTTTTCTATATAGTTAAAATTTTCCCGTTTTTTTGCTTTTTATGCCTCATCCGCAGTAATGTTTAAATATTGACAAGCATATAATTTTAAAAGAAGGCGGAGGTGATTATTTTGCAGCTTGAAAACGCAGCTTCACGCGGAAGCGGCTTCATAATATCGGGCGGTAGGAGTATTCCTCCGAAAAAGCGCGTTCAGGGGCGTTCCGCGCCGCAGCTTGCCCCTGCTGCCGGGCATGTGCTGCAATCCGCGGGAGCGGCTGTCTGCGAATATTCTCACGGAGCTTCCGTGCTGACGCGCGCCTTGCTGCGCAGAGCGCTTTCCCTGTCGGCGGCGGTTTTATCGCTTGCACTGTTTTTCCGCTTCTTCACTTTCGGCGAAGGCGTTTACAGCGGCAAAAACAGAATTGCCGTTATGCCATCATATTCGGAATACAAAAAAGCGGCTAAAGCTGCCGAAAAGCTTGCCTCAGCGTCCGGCGAAACATTTTCGCGCGAAAATTGCTTCACCGTTCCGGTTATTTCATTCCGCAAAAACGTTTGTAAAAAAGCAGACGCAGCTCAGCGGCTGTTGCTCTCCTCCGATAAATTTTCCGAAGCGTATACTCTTATTTCGGAGGACAAAGCCGTATATAATGCAAAAACCAAAAAGGAAGCCGAGCATGTTCTCAGCGAATACATAAAGCGATTGTCTGTCGGCAGCCGCGCAAAGCTTTCATCCTCCGTGCAGATAGTAAAAAGAATCATTTCCTCAAAGGACGTGATGAGCAAGGAGGACTGTGCCTACCTGCTCGACCACAGCGGCTTGGTCACCGTTGTGAGCGTTGCCGATTCCTCGTATGAAAAAAATATTCCGTTCGGAACGGAAACGGAAGCCGACAGCAATATGTATCTCGGCGAAACCGTCACCCTTTCTGAGGGAAGCGAGGGACGCGCCGAGGTGCTTCGCCGCACGGTCTACAAAAACGGAATTGCCGAAGATGTCAGCATTATTTCGGAGGATGTTTCCGTGCAGCCCGTGGCGCGTATTATAAAGGTAGGAACAAAGCAAAAGGACGTGCTGAAAACCGGCGTTTTCATGCCGCTTTCGGGCAGACTTTCCTCCCCGTTCGGACCGCGCTGGGGGAGAATGCACGAGGGCATCGACATTGCAGTGCCGGAGGGCACGCCCGTCAAAGCGGCGGAATGCGGAAAGGTTTCGTTCGTGTCCGAAAATGCCGGAGGGTACGGAAAGCTTGTGCGAATCGACCACGGCTACGGAGTGCAGACTGCCTACGGACATTTGAGTAAAATCACCGCCTCCGAGGGCGACACGGTTGCCGCAGGCGCCGAAATTGCGCTCAGCGGCAATACAGGGAACAGCACCGGTCCGCACCTTCATTTTGAAATAATAAAGGACGGGGAACAGATTGATCCCACGCCCTACATAAAAAAATAGTTTTTTCAGGTATATTGCTCTTTTTTTGCGCACGCAAGGGGTGAAGGCGCAGCCTTCTCCATCATGTTCGGCACAATGCAGATTTCACTGTAAGCCTCATTTTCTGCGCTGTCCTGCGGCGGCGTGGGCATCAGCCCCGTACATTCCGTCACCGACGCAACATCGCTTATTTCATTTGCAATCTCATATTCAAACGAATCGTTTTTCTTATCAGACATAAAAAACGCCTCCCGAATCAGTTTAACCGTTCGGGAGGCGTTTATAACTTGAAAATATTTAATTGACAGGAAACTTTTTCAGCTGCCGAGATATGCTTTTTTGACAGCATCGTTTGCAAGCAGCTCCGCTCCCGTGCCGCTGAGAGTTATCGAACCTGTTTCGAGAACATAACCGCGATCGGCGGTTTTCAGCGCCATATTCGCGTTCTGCTCGATAAGCAGCACCGTCACACCCTGCTTGTTTACTTCCTTTATAATATCGAATATGCCCTTTACGATAAGCGGCGCAAGTCCGAGCGACGGTTCATCCATCATCATAAGCTTCGGATGGCTCATAAGCGCTCGCGCAACGGCAAGCATCTGCTGCTCTCCGCCGGAAAGCGTTCCTGCCTGCTGCCAGCTGCGTTCCTTAAGGCGCGGAAACAAATCATATACCCAGCGAATGTCCTCCGACAAATCGTCATGACGCAGATATGCGCCTATCTTAATATTTTCAACTACGGTTAAATCAGGGAAAACACGTCTGCCCTCCGGCACAAGCGTTATTCCGCTGCGCACGATGTCATTCGAACGCTTCCCCGTTATATCATTTCCGAAGAATGTGATTTTTCCGCTTTTTACGGGAACAAGACCGGAAATTGTCCTGAGAGTGGTGCTCTTTCCGGCTCCGTTTGCACCGATAAGCGTTACAATGCTTTTTTCGGGAACTTCAAACGAAATGCCCTTAACGGCTTCGATTCCGCCGTAATTAACGGCAAGGTTTTCAATTTTCAGCATCGTCGCTCACCCCCAGATATGCCTCGATGACACGAGGATTATTCTGAATCTCCTCCGGCGTTCCGCTTGCAATAAGCTTGCCGAAATCGAGAACATATATCCTATTCGAAATCTGCATTACAAGATCCATGTGATGCTCAATCATAAACACGGAAAGATTATATTCATCCTTAATCTGCCTGATGAACTGCGTAAGCTCCAGTGTTTCCTGCGGATTCATGCCTGCCGCAGGCTCGTCGAGAAGCAAAAGCGACGGCTCGGTTGCAAGCGCGCGCGCAATTTCCAGACGGCGCTGCTCGCCGTAAGGCAGCGAGCTTGCCTTTTCGCCGCGGAACTCGTAAAGTCCGAAGCGCCTCAGAAGCTCCTCAACCTCGGCGCGCTGCCGCCGCTCCTCCTGCAGGTTCAGGCGGAACGTTGCCGTGAAAATATTTGATTTTGCGCGCATGTGCTTTGCTATAAGCACATTTTCGAAAACCGAAAGCTCTTTAAACAGCCTTATATTCTGAAACGTTCTTGCAATGCCCATTTTTGTAATTTTATCGGGCGAGGGCGCAATTGTCGATGTATATTCACCCTTATGCTCTCCCATATAGAGCTTTTTCATTTTGCCCTTCGGATAATTTTCAATTATTTTTTCGCCGTTAAAGTAAACGCAGCCGTTTGTCGGCGCATAAACGCCCGTTACAACGTTAAAAGCCGTTGTTTTCCCGGCGCCGTTGGGACCGATGAGCGCCACTATTTCGTTTTTGTTAATGTCAAGGTTAAGGTTGTTCACGGCGACAACGCCGCCGAACTGCATGACAACATTTTCAATGTGCAGCACACTGTCCTTTGGAAGCTCAGTGTTTTTCATCAGCTTTCACCTTCCCCTTCCTTTTAAATAATCCGAAAATCGCGTCCCACGAAAATTCATTGTTACCCATAATTCCACGCCTGTAGAACAGAACCACAACCATGATTATGATTGAGAATATGAGCATGCGGAAGCCCGTGCGGAGAAACGGAACCTTAAACGTTCCGATATACGTTTCGTTATCGAGAAAGCGCAGCCACCACTCGCTGCTTGCAACATACAGAAACGAACCGATAATGCTTCCTGTGATTGAACCGATTCCGCCGATTACAACAATCAGAAGAAATTCATATGTCATCGCAATTGTGAAGCCCTTTGCCTGAACCATTGTAAGAAACATTGCATAGAGCGCACCCGACACACCGGCAAAAAACGAGCTGATTACAAACGAAAGCAGCTTGTGATGCGCAAGGTTAATTCCCATTGCTTCCGCCGCAATTTCATCCTCACGGATTGCCTTGAACGCTCTGCCGTAGGTTGAATTGAGAAGCAGCACAATAATTGCAATGCATATTGTTACCGCAATAAGAGGAAACATAATCGTTGTGAAAGACGGAATGTTCTTTATCATATTTGACCCGTTGGTAATCGGAGCAAGCTCCTTGCTCTGAACAACGGCGCGCACAATCTCGGCAAATCCGAGCGTTGCTATTGCAAGATAGTCGCTTTTCAGCTTGAGAACGGGCTTTCCGATGAGCCATGCGCAGAGCGCCGCCGCAAGACCGCCGAGAATAATCGCCGCGAAAAAGCCGACATGCACCTTTGCAACAAGCGGCGAAACGCCGCCTTCAACATACATATAAAGCATTTCGCGCTTTGCAACATCATTCGTAAGAACGCCGTAAACCACCGCGCCAATAAGCATGAACCCTGCCTGACCGAGCGAGAAAAGCCCCGTGAAGCCGTTAAGCATATTCATCGAAACGGCAACAAGCGCGTAAACCAGGCTTTTCTGAAGAATCGGGATTATCATCTGCACCGTGCTTGAACGCTCCGCCGCCGGAATTGAATCAAGCCGCCATGTCAGCAGCAGAACGATTGCCGCCAGCACAAGCGTTGCAATAAGATTGCGTTTTTTGTTCGGCGCACGCATGGCGCTTTTTTCAATATTTTTCTGCATACATGCATCACACCTTTTCACTTGTTTTTTCGCCGAACAGACCCGTCGGCTTTACTATAAGAACAATTATCAGCAGCGCAAACGTGAATGCGTCACTGTAGGTTGAATAATTTACCTTTATAAATTCCTGGCATATGCCGATGACAAATGCGCCGATAACCGCTCCGGGGATTGAACCGATTCCGCCGAAAACCGCTGCAACAAACGCCTTAAGTCCGGGCATTGCTCCGATTGTCGGCTGAACCGTGCCGTAGTCCGAGAAAAACAGAATCGAACCGACGCCGGCAAGAAATGAACCGATAACAAATGTCATGCTTATTACTGAGTTTATGTTTATGCCCATGAGCTGCGCGGTTTCAAAATCTCGCGATACGGCGCGCATTGCCATACCGATTTTCGTGAACCTTATCAAAAGCACCAAAAGCACAACAAGCGCAATTGTTACCGCCGGAGTTATAACATAGAGCCATTTTATCGTCATTCCGCCTGCATTAAATGTTTTCGAAAGAAAGGGAATATGCGGATAAGGCTGGTTTATACCGCCGATTATATAATATGCAAGATTCTGCAAAAGGTATGAAACACCGATTGCCGAAATCATAATCGACATTCGCGGTGCATTTCTGAGCGGCTTGTACGCAACGCGCTCAATTGTTACGCCGAGCAGTACCGTTGCAATAAGCGTAACGGGAATGGCAGCATATATTCCGATTGATGCTGCCAAGAACACCATGAAAAAGCCTGCCATCATAAATATATCTCCGTGAGCAAAATTTATAAGTCGCAGTATGCCGTAAACCATTGTGTAGCCGATTGCAATAAGCGCATACTGACCGCCGACCGAAATACCGATCAGCAGATAGTCGATAAATCGCTCCAATGTCATGTGAATCCTCCTCGCAAACGATGACGGCACGGAGCAGAGCTTTATCCGCACCATACCCAAAAAGCGGCGGAAGCTCCGCCGCTTTTCATCAATAAAATAATTTTATAAAATTACTTAACAGTCTGAGTCTTTATAAATTCAAAGCCCTTATCGGTCATTGTCTTTATGTAAGCCATATCCTTCTTGGCATCACCGTTTTCATCAAACGAAATTGCACCGGTCACACCGTCGCACGTTACGCCTGAAATCGCGTTTTTAATATCCTCGGGTTTAACGGAATCAGCCTTTTTAATCGCTTCAATCATTACCATGTATGCATCATATCCGAGAGCGGAAACCGCTGCAACACCGTCGTTTCCTCCGTTTTCGGTAAGAGCCTTCGAATTGCTGTTAAGATATTCCTTGAAGCCCTTTACGAAATCACCCGCAACGGAATTCGAGGTATCGTTCTCGTCGAAGAAGGTGGAAATAAATACATCTGTTGCCATTCCTGCCGAGTTTTCAATAATCGACTGATTTTCCCATGTGTCGCCTGCCATAATCGGGCATGTGATCCCCTTTTCGCGAGCCTGCTTGATAATAAGCGGCGCCGTCTGAATTGACGAGGGAGCAAAGATTACGTCAACATTCTCGCTCTTTGCGGTTGAAAGAATTGTTCCGAAGTTTGTTTCGCCTGTCTGGAATTCATATTTAACGGTCTTGCCGCCCATTTTCTCAAACGCCTGCTTGAAAAATGTGCTAAGACCGAGAGAATAGTCATCTCCGAGCTCCGTTATAACGGCAGCCTTTTTGCAGCCCTTTTCCTTTGCAAAGTTTGCCATGACAGTGCCCTGGAAAGGATCAAGGAAGCAAACGCGGAAGTAGTATTCATTTCCCTCCGTAACAGCCGGGTTTGTGCATGAGCAGCCGATTGCCGGGATTTTAGCATCACCGAACGTGGGAGCAGCCGCAATCGAAACGCCGCTGCCGTACGAGCCGAGCACGCCTGCAACACCCGCGCTTACAAGGCTCTGAGCAGCCGTAACACCCTTTGCATTATCCGACTGGTTGTCAGCTTCAACCAGCTTAATCTTATATTCTTTTCCGCCTACCGTAACGGTGGGAACCTTTGTGTTTGCATATCTGATACCGAGAACCTCCTGCTTGCCGCCGGCGGCATTCTGACCGGTTGCCGGTTCAAAAACTCCGATTTTGATAACATCGCCGTCTGCTCCGGATTGACCGGATTCCTTCTTTTCGCCGCAGCCTGCAAAGCCAAGAGTCAGCAGGCAGAGAGCCGTTGCCAATGCCAATGCTTTTTTCATAGTTTAACATCCTTTCAGAAAATTATAATAAAATTTTACAACATTTTACGCTGTAAGTCAAGAAAAATTTATACAATCCGGCTGTTCCTATGAATTTTTTAACTTTTAAAGGTAAAAAACGGATAAAAATTAAATAATAAACGGTGCGGACAGGTCATATATATTTAGCGTAGACATAAGGGGGTGAGCATACGGATATTGATTTTATTCTGCGCTGTCTGCCGCCGAAGCTGTGCGCGGCGGTAAAAGCCGAGGGGCTTGAAAGCATTTGCGAGATTCGCGTATCCGCCGGAAAAAACTGCTTTATTATAAAGAACGGGATTATACGCGATACAGAAATCTGCGTTTCTCAAACCGACATTGCACGGACGGCGGACGCGCTTTGCCGCGGCTCGCTTTATGCGGCGCAGCATTCCATGGTAAAGGGTTATATCACCGTTTCGGGCGGTCACCGCGTCGGAATATGCGGACGAGCGGTAACGGAGGACGGCAGAATTACGCATATTGCGGATATATCGGCAATGTGCATCCGAATTTCGCGCGCCGTTTTGGGCTGTGCCGATAAAATTGTGCCGCATCTGAGCGATTCCGGAATACCTCGAAGCGCGCTCATTGTTTCACCGCCGGGCTGCGGAAAAACAACCATCCTGCGCGACGCGGCGCGGCAGCTCGGAAAACGCTTCAAAATATGTATAGTTGACGAACGGTCGGAAATAGCAGCGTCAAACGGAGGGATTCCCTCGCACGATGTCGGCATAATGACGTGCGTTATGGACGCAATGCCGAAAAGCGAGGGCATTTCAATTGCCGTCCGCACAATGTCGCCGCAGATAATTATAACGGACGAAACCGGAAGCGCGGCGGAGGAGGAGGCAATTTATCAGCTTATAAACTGCGGCGCGAAAATAATTACGACGGCGCACGGTTACGATGAGCGCGACGTTATGCGCAGGCCGTTTCTCGGCAAGCTCATAAAAGACGGAATATTTGAAAGAATAATCGTGCTTTCGTGCAGCCGCGGAATCGGCACTGTTGAAAAAATAATTTCGGACGGGAGGGTTGTTCCGTGATTAAAATAACGGGAGCATTTTTGCTGCTGACGGCATTTTTGATTATCGGATTGAAGAAACGCTGTGCGCTTATCGGGCGGCTCAAGCTTCTGCGCGAAAGCGAAGCGGCGGCGATGACGGCATATTCACGGCTGAAATGCATGTGCATGCCGCTTGACGAATGCTTTTCCGGAAGCGGAGGACTGTTTTCCGAAGCGGCGCGAAGAATGAGCGACGGTGAAATGCCGCGTGAAGCAATGCATGGTGCGGCAAAAGCAAACCGCTTTCTGAAAAGCTGCGACAGGGCGGCATTTTCCGATTTCGCCGATGGATTGACCCTGGGCGACTGCGCCGGGCAGCTTTCCAATCTTGAAATGCTCCGCGAAAGGCTTCGTCCGCTCGCGGCTGAAGCCGCCGATGATGCCGCACGGCTCGGAAAGCTTTGCGTTGAGGGATTTTTCCTTGCCGGAGCTGCATTTGCACTGATACTGATATAGGGGCAGGATAGTATGAACATAGATTTTATTTTTCAGATTGCCGGAATCGGCATAATCGTGGCGGTGCTCAATCAGCTTCTGATGCGCTCCGGGCGCGAGGAACAGGCGCTTATGACCACCATCGCCGGGCTTGTTGTGGTGCTCTTAATGATTGTAACAAAAATCGCGGAGCTGTTCACAACGGTAAAGACGGTGTTCGGCTTATGAACATTGCATCGCTCTGTGCGGCGGCAGTTTGCGCCTCGGCGCTGATTCTGTGCCTGCGCACGGTCCGCCCCGACATTGCGCAGGCGCTCGCGGTTGCCGCGTCCGTGCTGCTTTTCGCCGCAGTTCTTCCTTACTGCGCGGAAATTGTTAAATCGATAAAGGACTTCACTGCACTCGGCGCCTCCGGGGGAAGATATATCGTTCCCATAATGAAAATAACGGGGATTGCATATATTTCGCAGCTTTCCGCCGAGCTTTGCTCCGATGCCGGAGAAAAAGCGCTTGCCGCACGCGTTGAAATGGCGGGGAAAATTGCAATCTGCATAATCACGCTGCCGATTGCAAAAGAGGTATTTATAAAAATAACGGGAATTTTGAATTGATATGGATGATTTTAACTTTAAACCGGACATAACGGAGTCGGGCGCGGACAACATAGCGCAGCTTTTCGGCAGCTTCGACTTCGGTGAAATAACGGATGATATTGTAAGCGGCAGCTTTTCGCTTGGCGGCAGCAAGGTTATCGGTAAAATTATCGGGCTTTTTTTGGGAGAGCTTAAGACAAGCTTTGCGCTGATGGGCGCGCTGATTTCGCTGCTGCTGATATGCGCCGTTGCGAACAATCTGACCGAATCCTTCGGGAAGAAAAGCGTTTCCTCGGCAACGCGTTATGCCTGCTTTGCATATGCCGCAACGCTCATTGTTTCATCATTTTCATCAGTGTGCGGCTATGTGACGGACACAATCCGAGATATAACGGTGCTGACGCAAAGCATAATCCCGGCAATGAGTATGCTCCTTGCAAGCGGAGGCGGCGCACTGCTCGGTTCGATGGCGCACCCCGTGATATTTTTCATTTGCAGCGCAATGGGGCTTCTTATAAGAAGCGTTATCACGCCGCTTGTGATGCTGCGCGCCGCCTGCGTGCTTTTTTGCGCCGCAAGCCGCAGCAGCGCACTTTCCGAGCTTTCCGAGCTTGTCTGCGTGCTGCACCGTAATCTGCTCGCACTTTCGATGACGCTTTTTTCGGGAATCCTCGGGATAACGCGGATTGCGGCAGCATCGTTTGACAACCTTGCCGCTCGCGGAATTAAATTCGCGGTTTCGGTTTCCGTTCCCGTTGTCGGCAGCTCGGTTGCAGAGGCGATGAACAGCGTTGCGGGCTCGGCGGCGCTTTTAAAAAATGCAATCGGAACGGCAGGAGTTATCTGCCTGTTTGCGATGTTCTCCGTGCCGCTTATCAAAATCGGTGCGCTTGCGCTTGTCTACAGGCTTGCCGCAGCATTTTCCGCTCCCGTTGCCGATTCCGAAATTACGGGGGTTCTGCGGAAAACCGGTGAATGCATCGACATGCTTTTTGCTTCCGTTGCCTGCATGGGGGTTATGATGATAATTTCAATCGCTTCAATTTTATAATATTCCAAGGAGGGAGATTTTACGGCACAGTGGATCAGGGAATATGTAATTTCAATCGGCGCGGTGATGATGCTGATTTCATTTTCGCAGCTTCTGCTGCCGGACGGCGGACTGAAAAAATTTGCATCGCTTGCGGCAGGCTTTATGATTATAAGCGCCGTAATTTCGCCGCTCGGCTCAGTTCCGACAGACGCTCTCGGGGATTTCAGCTTGCCGGGCGAAGGCTCGTCTGCGGCGAACGAAGCTCTTTACCGCGCCGAGGTCATAAAGCGGCACCGCGAAAACCTTGCCGAAATAATTGAGAAAAAGTTCCGTCATAAGTCACGCGCCTATGTTGACACGGACAATGACGGAAACATAACTAAAATAACGCTTCACTGCGGCGGCGACGAAAGCGGTTGTATTGCTTACATAATACGCGAGCTCGGCGTTCCGCGCGAAAGGATTGTAACAGTATATGAAAATAATTGACAAATTTTTCACGGATAAAAAAGGTTCTGCCGTAATATATATATTATTGACAGTCGGGATTCTGCTTCTAACCGCCGGCAGCGGCATGTTTTCGCCGAAAAAAACCGAAAAGCCTGTCGCTGCGGAAAGCAAAGCGGAGAGCAGCACCGAGGAGAAGCTTGAAAAAATTCTGTCGCAGATAAAGGGCGCAGGGCGCGTCAGTGTGATGATTGTCACCAAAAACAGCGGTGAAAAAAAGTTCGGCTGCGACACGGACGGAAAGCAGAAAAAAACGGTCATTCTCAGCCGCGGCGGCGGCGAAGAAGCGCTTGTTTCCGAGGAGATAATGCCGGAGATAAGCGGCGTTATCATCGTCGCCGAGGGCGGCGGCAAAAGCTCCGTAAAAGCGGAGCTTACGCATGCGGCACAAACAGCGCTTGCAATAGCGCCGCACAAAATAGAGGTTTTTGAAAGGAAGGATTCTCAATGATGATGGTAATCAGAAAAAAACAGCTTGTTATTGCAGCGCTTGCAATCGTAATCGGAACGGCAGGATATGTAAATGCTCGGAAAACCGGAGCGGACGCGGATGTTTCATCGGACAGTCCCTACCTCGGTGAAGCGCAGCTTGTTGACAGCGGCAGCGCTAAGGAGTCCGTGCAAAATGACTTTTTCACGCAGGCTCGGCTTGACCGCGAGGCAGGGCGCAGCCGCTCAATCGAAACCTTTAACTCTATAATTTCCAACAATGAAGCCGACGAGGCGGCAAAGGCTTCCGCTCAGCAGGGCGTTTTGCAGCTTGCACAGAACACGGAAACCGAAACGGCGATTGAAAATCTGCTCCGCGCGCGCGGCTTTGCGGACGCCGTTTGCTATATAAACAACGGAATGGCAAACATTGTTGTCAAGGCAAAATCGCTTGACAGCGCTGACAGTGCAAAAATCACGGAAATCGTGACGGAGCAGAGCGGTATTCCGAATGATAAAGTTAAAATCATGGAAATGAACTGATGTGTTTTTGCTGCGAATAAACTTCACCTCTTGGAGCACCTATGTACACCTTCGGGTTCAGTTTATCCGTTCAGAGGCTTTTTTCCTATCCCCTAAAACCGGGATGTTAAAACAATGATAAACGAAAAAAGTGTGACTGTGCGATCACACTTTTTTCGTTTATTACTGTTCGTCAATATATTCACATGCCTGAGTTGCGGCAACCGCGCCGTCCGAAACGGCGGTTGCAAGCTGGCGGAGCGGCTTTGCACGGCAATCGCCTGCAACGAAAATGCCGCTGCGCTCCGTGCGGCAGTCCTCGCCCGATTCGGCATATCCTGCGGAATCAAGCTTTAAAACGTCCGAAAAAGGCTCGTTATGCGGCATTTGCCCAACTGCGACAAACACGCCGCTGACCGAAAGCTGCTCGCCTTCTCCGCTTCCGTTATCAAGCAGAACACTTTTAACCGATTCCGCTCCGTCTATCCGCTGCACGGTTGAGTTAAGCTTGAATACCACATTCGGCTTCTTTTCAAGCTGTGACACAAGCAGCCTTTCACCGCGGAACTCGGCACGGCGGTGGACAAGATAGACCGTTTTGCATATTGATGACAGGTAAAGCGCGTCACGCAGGGCGGTGTTCCCTCCGCCGACAACGCACACATCGCGGTTTTTGAAAAAGCTCCCGTCACACACAGCGCAGAACGAAACGCCCGAGCCGATATAGCGCTGCTCGCCGTCCGCACCGAGACGACGGTTTTTCTGTCCCGAAGCTATTATAACGCTTTTGCAGGAATACTCGCCCTTTGAAGATATAACAGTTTTTACTTTGCCGTCTTTTACTGCGCTCACGCTCTCAATTTTCATGTCTGCGCCGCAGGATTTTGCCTGTGCATACAGCGCATCCGCAAAATCAGCTCCCGAAACGGAGCTTATCCCCGGATAGTTCTCAATATTATCCGTATAGAAAATCTGACCGCCGAAGGCAGCCGCTTCGAGCACGAGCACGCTTTTTTCCGCGCGGCGCGCATAAATTGCTGCCGTAAGCCCTGCCGGTCCACCGCCTACTATAATTATATCGTACAACATATTCTCCTCCTATTTGATTTCAACCACGGTAACGCCGCTTTCGCCCTCGCCGTAGCGCCCGGGGCGGAAGCTTTTTGCGTGCGGATGATGCCGCAGCATATCATTAATTGCACTGCGAAGCACGCCCGTCCCCTTTCCGTGAATTATGCTCACCGATTCAAGATGCGCCAGCGCCGCGTCATCAAGGTATTTATCAGCCATCATAACCGCGTCATCGGCATTCTGACCGCGCAAATCAATCTCCGTTTTGACGGACGAAAAGCTCCTTTGCGCGCCGTCCGAATAAACTGGGGCGTTTTTTTTCTTCTTTTCCTCCTTTGCCGGAGCAAGCGCATTTATATTCGTTCTGATTTTCAGTATTCCGACCTGAACCGTCAGATCGCCCTTTTTATCCGGCAGAGTCAGGATGTTTCCCGTCTGCCCCATGGTTGTAACCGTGACGCACTGCCCGAGAATAAGGCTGCGCGGATCAAGCTTTTTCGTTCCCCTGGACGAGAAAACGTCCTCGCTGAGCGAGTTTGCCATGTCGTCAAAATTCTTTTTAAGCCGGCGGCGTCCCTCCTCAATGCTTTTTCGGTTATTCGCCGCCGATTCACCGAGCAGCCGCTGCATATCCTTAACGATTTTGTCGGCTTCGTTTTTCGCCTGCTCGTAAATTTTCTTTGCGTCGCGCCGCGCGTCGCTGAGAATCTTTTCGCGCTGCTTCTCAATCATTTGCTTTTCATGCTGTGCAATTTCACGCTGCGCAAGCGTTTCCGCGCGTGCCTCGCTCGCCTCCGAAAGCTCCCGTTCAGCCTTTGCGCGCTGCTTTTCAAGCGATGAAATCACGTCCTCAAAGCGCGTGTTTTCTCCGTCGATGAGCGACTGCGCACGTGTGATAATATCATCTGACAAGCCGAGTCTGCGCGATATGGCAAACGCGTTGCTCTTTCCGGGCACACCGATTAAAAGCCTGTATGTCGGGCGCAGGCTTACAATATCAAACTCGCATGCCGCATTTTCAACGCGGTCCGTTGTCAGCGCATAAAGCTTGATTTCGCTGTAATGCGTTGTTGCCGCCGTTTTTGCGCCGAGCAGCTTTGCTCTTTCGAGAATCGCCACTGCAAGCGCCGCGCCCTCAACGGGGTCTGTTCCCGCGCCGAGCTCGTCAAACAAAACAAGAGATTTATAGTCAGCTCTTTTGAGAATATCAACAATATTTACCATGTGTGCCGAAAACGTGCTCAGCGATTGTTCGATTGACTGCTCATCGCCTATGTCGGCGAAAATGCTTTTAAACACAGCTATTGTGCTGCCCTGCTGCGCAGGAATGCACATTCCGCACTGTGCCATAACGGTGAACAACCCGAGCGTTTTGAGTGAAACCGTCTTTCCGCCCGTGTTCGGACCTGTTATAACAAGCGTGTCAAAATCCCTGCCGAGGTAAATATCCGTCGGCACAACCTTTTTCGGGTCTATCAGCGGATGCCGCCCTTTTTTTATATCGATAATTCCGTCATCGTTCAGAAGCGGCGCAGCAGCATTCATGCTATGTGCCAGCTTGCCCTTTGCAAATATAAAATCGGTCTCAAGCAAAATATTATAATTTTCCGTAATCTGCGGAGCATATTCTCCGACCTGTGCCGAAAGCTCTGAGAGAATCCGCTCGATTTCGTCCTTTTCCTCACCGGCAAGGCTTTTAAGGCGGTTATTGATTTCAACCGCTGCCATCGGCTCGATAAAAAGCGTTGCACCGCTTGCAGAGCTGTCGTGCACAATGCCGGCAATCTCGCCCTTATGTTCGCTTTTCACAGGGATAACATAGCGGTCGTCGCGCATGGTGATAATCGCTTCCTGCAAAAGCGGAGCTATTCTTGAGGAACGGAGCATATCGCTCAGAACATCGCGCACCTTTCCGTTCAGCGAACGCATTTTCCGCCTTATTGACGCTAATTCGGGGGAGGCGTCGTCCGCCATTTCCTCCTCGCTGACAATTGCGCCGTAAATCGTCCGTTCAAGCTTTTTATTTTCCGTCACGCCGGACAAAACCGCATATATATTCGGATAATTCTCCTCAAAGCCGTCATCTGCGGCATATTCGCGCAGTCCGCGCGAGATTCTGAGCACGTGCGCAACATTGAGAAGCTCGCTCATCGAAAGCGCACCGCCGGAGCTGCTGCGTGCCGCGGCACCCGCCACAGAGCGCACCGCACTCACTCCCGGCGAGCCTTTTTTCAAAATGAGCGACTGCGCCTCATCGGTCTGCAAAAGCATACGGCGTATTTCAAAAATATCTCCGCACGGGTGCAGAGCTTCGCAGCGCTGCTTGGTTTCGGCACATACAGCTTGCCCCGAAAGAAGCTTCAAAATTCGTTCAAAATCGAGAACTCTCAGTGTTTTATCGTCAATGCATGAAGCCACCCGGCTTCACTCCTTTCATGTTTTGCTCTATTTTTAATAATACTTTATTTTTATCAAAAAGTCAATAATTCACCGGGCAAAAACGGAGCAAGCCCTTTCCGTTGACGGACAAGGCTTGCCCCGTTTTTTGTTTTAGAGCAGCTCCACGGATATATCCCTTTTTCTCGGTTTTGCGGCGGGTGCGGCTTCCTTTTTCGGAGCTTCTCCCATCGCCTCGCTGATAGCTCGGTTGATAAACGCGTTTATGCTTTCTCCGTTTGCCTCCGCAAAGCTGCGGATAAGCTCCTTCTTTCCTTTTGCAACCTTAAGCTCAACCCTGTCGTACGCTTTCAGGTTGTACTTTGCGTTTGCGCGTTTTCGTGCTTCGGAAAGCGGCATGAAAATCCCTCCCTTTTAAGCTTCTTATATTATCCGATAAGCTCCCAGAACAAATCCGTGTATTCCGCCGGATTGTCAATCGGCATATCGGCAATTAAAAGCGCCTGGTCATAGAGCAGCTTGCCCATTTTCGCGCATTTGTCCTTATCAAGCTGCCATGCGTCGAGCAGCATGTAAAATGCTTTATGCGTCGGATTAAGTTCAAGCACACGCTGCGCCTTTATATCCGGATGGTCGCCGGGAACGGAAGCAAAGTACTTCTCCATTTCAAGGCTCACCTCGCCGTCAGTGCTGAGGCACACGGGATGGCTCTTAAGCTTGTGCGACAAACGCACCGCCGAAACCTTTCCGCCGAGCGAATCGCGCAGATAATCGAGCATAACCTTGTTTTCTTCCTCTTTTTCCTGCGTGTCTGTCTTTTCCTCCTCGCTTTCAAGTCCGAGATCCTTATCGTTTACCGACTTGAATTTCTTTCCGTCAAGCTCGCCGAGCATATTTACGACAAACTCGTCAACCTCGTCCGTCATATAAAGAATCGAATAACCCTTTTCCTTAATCTGCTCCGTCTGCGGCAAATTGTCTATCTTCGCAACGGTTTCACCGCATGCATAGTAAACGTACTTCTGATCCTCCGGCATTGTTTCGGTGTACCGCGAAAGCGTTACAAGCTTTTTCTCGCCCGATGAATAGAACAGCAAAAGATCCTTCAAAAGCTCGCGGTGCGCACCGTAATCGGAAACCATACCGTACTTAAGCTGCAGACCGAAGCTCTTCCAGAATTTTTCGTATTTTTCGCGATCGTTTTCAAGCAGTTTTTTAAGCTCCTGCTTAATTTTCTTTTCTATATTATTGCATATCGCCCGAAGCTGGCGGTCATGCTGCAGCATCTCGCGCGAAATATTCAGCGATAAATCCTGGGAATCAACAACGCCCTTCACGAAGCGGAAATGCTCGGGAATGAGCTCCTCGCAGCTGTCCATAATCATAACGCCGGAGGAATAAAGCTCAAGTCCGCGCTTGTATTCCTTTGTGTAGTACCCCATGGGAGTGTTTGACGGAACGAACAGCAGCGCCTTGTATGAAAAGCTTCCCTCAACATCCGCGCGGATAATAAGCGCCGGATCCTCCGCGTCGTAATATTTTTCCTTGTAGAAGCTGCTTAACTGCTCGTCCGTAACCTCATCGCGGCTGCGCTGCCACAAAGGAACCATGCTGTTTATCGTTTCTTCTTCAATATATTTCTCATATTCCGGCTTGTCACTGTCAGGCTTTTCAATCTTGCGTGACTTCTCAATATCCATTTTAATCGGGTAGCGAATGTAATCGGAATATTTCTTTATAAGCGAACGAAGCGTATATGTTTCGAGATATTCGCTGTAATGCTCATCCTCGCTGTCGGGCTTTATCTTCATATAAATATCCGTGCCGCAGCCCTCTTTTTCCGCTTCTGTAACGGTATATCCGTCAGCGCCGTCCGACTCCCAGCAGTAAGCCTTATCCGAACCGAATGCCTTTGTCACAACAGTGACCTTTTCGGAAACCATAAATGCGCTGTAGAAGCCGACTCCGAACTGACCGATAATGTCTATTCCGTCTTTTTTCTCCATATCCTGCTTAAAACGAAGCGAGCCGCTGTTTGCGATTATTCCGAGATTCTTTTCAAGCTCCTCCTCCGTCATTCCGATTCCGTTATCGCTGACCTTGATAACGCGGTTCTCCTTATCGACGGAAACTTTTATGAAAAGATCCTCGCGCGCGGTACCGCTGCCGCCCTCCTCAAGTGATTTGTAGCAGAGCTTGTCAAGCGCGTCCGACGAGTTTGATATAATTTCACGAAGGAAAATTTCCTTGTGCGTATAAATAGAATTAATCATCATATCGAGCAGCCGCTTTGACTCTGCCTTAAACTGCTTTTTTGCCATGACAAAAACTCCCTTTCTTTTTTTGTTAGCACTCATTGTCTTTGAGTGCTAATATAGCTTACCACCTTTTTCTGCTTTTGTCAATAGCTATATGCAAAAAAAGGGGATGTTAAAAAACTCCGGAACGCAAGAAAAGGAGAAAAAGCAGATATTACGGGCAGTTATAGCTATTGTAATTCGCTCTTATTATGGGTAACCCAAAGCTAACGCTTTGGCTCAGTTTGCTAATTCCGGAGCTTTTTCCTATCCCCTTGAAAAAACGGACGCTGTTTAAAAAGTCAATTGACTTTTTAAACAGCGTCCGATTATCCGAAAAACTTATTTAACGATGTTCTTCAGAGCCTGTCCTGCCTTGAAAGCGGGAACCTTTGAAGCCGGAACTTTGATTTCTTCCTTAGTCTGAGGATTGCGGCAAACGCGGGCTGCTCTCTCTCTTACTTCAAAAGTACCGAAACCAACGAGCTGAATCTTATCACCCTTTTCAAGAGCTGCTTCAACAGCATCAACAAAAGCGTTGAGAGCCTTTTCAGCGTCCTTTTTGGAAAGATCAGCCTTTTCTGCCATGATTGCAACGAGTTCTGTCTTGTTCATGTCTTTTCCTCCTTATATAATTAATTATCTACCTGCGATGATAATTCGCAACGTATTTCCACATTATAATAGCATATTAGAACGGTTTATTCAAGTGTTTTCTTAAATATTATTTACTTTTTTGCTAATTTTTTAGGAAAAAACGCCGTTTTTCCGCCTCAGACATTATTTTCTGAGAATCAAAACGTCCTCCTTCGAGATGCACCCCGTCAGCCACGCAAGCGACAGATATGCCGCCGCAGCAAAAATAATTGCCGCAAGCAGAACGGGAACCGACGGAAAAAGCATATATATAAGCCGCGCAGCAGCACAGGCGGCAGCAGCACAGGCAAGCGTTTTCACAATTACCCCGGCGCATTTGTCAAACGCTGAAACGGATTTCAGAATAACGGTATTCACAGCCGCCGCTGACGCAAATGCCGCAGCCGTTGACACGAGCGCACCTTCAATGCCGATTCGCGGAATGAGAACATAATTAAGCGCCAGTTTAACAGCCGCCGCGCCGGCGCACGCAAAAATCGGCTTCCACACACAGTCCATTGCCTGAAGCATTCCGGTTGTCGTCTGAAAATAAGGCATTATCAGCACAAGCAAACCGATAAGAATCAGCAAATCGGCATGCTTCCCCGTGGAATAAAGCAAGAGGAAAATCTGCGGCGCAAAAAGAGCCAAACCGAACGCGCACGGAAGCGACACAAGAAAAATCAGGCGGATTGCCCTTGAAATCTGCTCCGAAACAACGCTTTTTTCCCCGTTTATACGCGCCGATGAGATAACGGGAAAAATACTCGCCGTTACCGAAGTTATTATTGTCGCCGGGAGGTTATACACCGTGTTTGCACGCGTGAGATACCCGAACAGGCTCAGCCGCTCCGTTGTTCCGAAGCCGCAGTCCGCAAGAATATTCGTAACGGTGAGCGTGTCGGCAAGCATAACGGCAGTGAAGCCGAACGCTCCGAGCGTTACGGGCACGGACAGCTTCAGAATTTCCGCCGCCTTTTTGCGGCTGAAGCTTCCGCGCGGCAAGCGCTGCCTTTTCATAAGAATCAGAAGCGCTGCAGCCGAACAAACTGCCCCTGCCGAAACGCCTGCCATTGCACCCATCGCGCCCTTTTCAATTCCGCCGCTTATCATAAGCGCGCATATTGCAATTCCGAGCACGGCTTTCATAAAGCTTTCCGTCAGCTGACTCAGCGCCGACGGCATCATGTTTCCGCGTCCCTGAAAATATCCGCGGCAGGAGCTTATCACACCCATCACAAGCAGCGCCGGGGCAGACGCCCGAATGGCGCCGGCAGCCGGCGTTATTCCGCCGCCCGCAAGATGAAGCGCAATCGGCTCGGCAAATGCAAACAGGCACACTGCCCCGGCAGTGCAGAAAGCGCTCACAAACACAAACGCGGAAAAGCAGTAATCGGCGGCGGAAGCGTCGTCCGAGCGCGCAATTATTCCCGAAAGCGCAATCGGAATCCCCGTCACACATATTGCGAGAAAAACATTGTACACCGAGCACGCGCTCTGATACACTGCTATTCCGTCCTCATGCAGGAAGAAACGGTCGAGCGGAATTTTGAACACCGCGCTCATTATTTTGCATAAAACAGACGCAGCAGCAAGCACCGCCGCGCCCGTCACAAAGCTTTGCTTTTTCTGCAAAGTATCAACCCCTTTAAAACGGCACAAATCCGTTATACCGTTGCGTCCTCGAATACGGATTCTTCATCCTCATGCTTTTTTCTGTCCCTGTTTTCCATTGCAAGCGCCGGTTCAAGCATATATTTTTTTACAATATTGTTTGTCATAAACATCTGCGTGTAGCCGACAAGCGCAAAGCCGATGAATAAAAACAGCAGAATGCCGATTCCAAAAACAAGAGAAGCATAAACGAGCGCCGCAAGCACGCCGCCAGAAACCGCAAACGCTAAAAAGTTCCACGGCAGGCGCGCCATAACAAGCAGAAGCGAATTTCTGTAAATATCCTTGATTTTCAGTTTGAACACTGCCATAATCGGGTACATATACATATGCATCATCAGAAATACGAGGAATACCGCAACCACAACCGAGCGCAGCGCGAGCGACAGATATTTCTGAGGCATACAATAGCTGTAAAAATAAAGGCTTACGGAAAAGAGAACCAACGCAACCATATCTATAATAAACACAACCGTGCCCTGAATGAAGTTCTTTTTCAGATGCTCCCAAAAGTCGCTCCATATCCATGAATGGCGGTCGTTGACATAGTTATTCATAACATACGAAAATGCGCCGCTTGCCGCACCGCTGCCGAAAATTGCAAAAACGATTGCCGCAAGCGCCGCCGTCAGCATCAGAAGCGCCCTTGACTCGTCCACGGAAATTTTTGAAAAATCAAGCACTGCCGACGCAAGGCGCATAACCGCCTCCGACGACAGGAAAAATATAACCGCGATTGCCGGAACCGAAAACAGAAGATACAACAGATTCAAAGTTATAAACTTCCAGAACCTGCGCAAAAGTATGTCGAAATACAGCGCAATACCGGTTTTCTGCGGCTCGTCCTTGCTTATGCCGCGGCCGGGCTTGCTATAGTCGAAAAAGCCGAAAAATCCAGCCATTAAAGATCATCCTCTCAAATTGTCATGTAACAATTATAGCACGACTTCTCCGCATTTACAAGTGCGGTCAATAAAAATTTACAATTATATATGCAGCGCACCTTTCGCCGCAAAAACAATGCCGCTCCGTATTGACGAAACGGAATTATTGTGTTATAATTTCGGTATACTGTAATATAGGAAGCAAACGGAGGTGTGCACTCTGAAAAAATTTATGAAAAAAACACTGGCTGTCATGCTTGCGGCGGTTTTGCCCGCATCGTTTGCGGCTGCTTTTCAAATCGGGGACGTTATCGGAGAAGTGCTGCTTACAGATATAAGGACATATATCGACGGCGAACCGATAAAATCCTACAACATTGCAGGGCGGACGGCGGTAATCGCCCAGGACCTCGCGGACTACGGCTTCAGCGTCAGCTTTGACGAAGCTTCGCGCACGCTCACGGTTTCGCGGAGCGGCGAAGCAAGCAAAAAAAACGGCGAAATCGCCGCTGAAGAGGTTAAGCCGGAGGACGTCGGGAAACGGTACATGGATGTGCTTTATACCGACATAAAAACAATTGCCGACGGAACGGAGCTTGAAAGCTTCAACGTTGACGGAATGACGGCGGTTTATACCGATGACCTTGCAAAGCTCTGCGGCAGCTATGAATGGCTTGAAGCGGAAAGGCGCGTTAATATCACCCTTGATCCGCTGACCGACAGCGGCGCGGCGGCCGTTAAGGCAAAGCGCGAGCTTGGCGCGGACATTTCCGAAATGACGCGCACGGTTTCATCACTTCGGTGGGGAGAGGCGGCAAAATCGCATCTTATCCCAAATGCGGACGGAACGTTTCTCACCGTTGAAATTGCGGACAACATTAATATTGAAAAATATGACGCGGCATTCAACCATATTTCAAGCTTTGCAATTCCGAAGGAGCTTGAAATTTTCGGCGGAATGTTATGCGGAAAGGATTATAACTATATCGCGTTCGGGCAGCCGAATTACAGTGAGGACAACGCGCGCGAAGTTATAAAAATCGTCATTTACGACAAAAGCTTCGTTAAAATCAGCGAGGTTAGCATAAGCAACTGCAAAACGGCGCTGCCGTTTGACGCTTCAATCGGAGATATGTGCGAGGATGACCGCTATCTTGTGCTTCATACCTCGCGCAGCCAGTACAAGGAGGAAAACGGCGAGCGTCCGCAAACGCAGCTCACTGTTATTATCGACAAGCAGACATGGCAGGTTGTCAATATGCTCGGAAAATTCCAGTATAATCACACAAGCCATGCGCTGCGCGAATGTGCAAGGATTGATTCCGACAGAATTGTGACGGTTGACCTTTCGGACGCTGCTCCGATGCGCGCCGTTATTCTGCGCACGCTTGATTTTTCGGGAAATGTGTTCGGCACGCAGAGCCTGTTTAATATTTCGGGCGCGCTTGCGGCAAACTGCACGGGCGTTTCGCTCGGCGGCATGGAGGTTTCGGACAAGGGCTATCTCACTGCAATAAGCTCGATTGACCAAAGCGTGCCGACAGGGTTCAACAGCCTTGAAATCGAGGGACTCGACCGCGATGACCGCGACATATATCTTCTCTTCGCCGAGCGTGAAACATGGGAGCAGCGGCACCGCGTGCTTGCAAAATATACCGGCACGGACGCTTCGGGCAGCACGCCTTATCTTGTGAAGCTTGATAACGGCAGCTTCATGGTTCTTTGGGCGGAGTTCAGAGGCGATTCCGACCGCAGCGCCGGAATCCGCTATGCAATTACAAACGGGTTGGGTGAAGCGCTGACCACATCCGATTTAATCCGCTCCGCTTCGGCAGTGCCTGCAAGGCTTTCCGCAAGCTGTAAGCCTGTTTTTGCGGACGGCAAGGTAATCTGGTATGTTAATACCGATGAGGGCAGAACATTTTTCTCGGTTCGCGCCGATGCGAAATTTTCGCCTGAAAACGGCAGCGCACCCGATGAAACACCGGCTCCGCAGCCCGACGAAAACAAGGCGGACGACAAAGAGAATAATTCAAATGAAAATACAAATGAATCAACGGAGGTAGACGGAATATGAAAAAATTTGCAGCGCTTGCGGCGGCAATCGCCGTGCTTGCATCGGCATCGGCAGCATTTGCTCAGGATGTCACTGTAAAGGTAAACGGAGAAACGGTTGTTTTTGACCAGCAGCCGGTAATGGACGGCGATCAGCTTCTGCTGCCGTTCCGCTTCATTGCGGAAAAGCTCGGCGCAAATGTGAGCTGGTATGAGGATAACAGCGAAAGCTTCACAATCCGCCAGGTGCTCTGCCAAAAGGGCGACAGCGTAACGGTTATGCAAATCGGCAATCAGAACATTTTTGTAAACGACAAGGTTATTGCTCTTGACAAAGCGCCCGTAATTATCGGGGACAGAACGCTTGTGCCGGCGGCGGCAATCGAGGGAGCAACAGGCGCAACCGTAACATGGAACAAGGACGCAGCAGAGGTAACGGTTTCTTCTGCGGAGAAATAATTCTGTATACAAATTTCCGGTATCTGCATACTATAAAATAAAAGGGGGCAGATACCATGAACAACAAGGTTAAATATTTTCTCGGCGCGAACTCACACAGGGGGTTTGTGTCATATTTTGAGCAGCTGCAAAGTCACAAAAGCGATGATTTGCAGCTGCTCATTTTAAAGGGCGGCCCGGGCAGCGGCAAAAGCTCGCTGATGAAGCGCGTTTCGGGATATGCGCGCGGTCTCGGCAACGACCTTGAGTACATTCCGTGCGCGAGCGACCCCGAATCGCTCGACGCATTTGTTGACAAAACGCGCGGCTTTGCCATGATGGACGGCACTGCGCCGCATGTTACCGATCCGTTTTTCCCCGGAGCAAGGCAGCACATAATGTACACCGGCGACGGCTGGGACTGCGCAAAGCTTTCCGAAAATGCGGCTGAAATACAAAGCGTTTCGGCGCTTATATCGGACTGCCACAAAGGCGCAGGAGCATATATTTCCGCCGCTGCGGCGCTTCTCCGCGAAAACATGGCTGTTTCGGAAAGATACATCAGCCGCGGCGAAATTTTCTCATTCGCAAGTGAGCTTATATCGGCAATTTCCGAAAACGGGGTTTCCGGCAGCGGAGAGGAGCACAAGCGGCTGCTGAGCGCCGTATCGGTTGGGGAAACGGTCTTTTTTGACGATACGCTCCGCATTCTTGCCGACAGGATTTACGCCGTTGACGACCGCTGGGGCGCTGCCGCGGCATATCTGATGCAGCTGCTGTGCGAGGGGGCGAAGGGCAGCGGTATAGATATTATAACCTGCCGCTGCTCCGTTCTGCCTGAACGGATTGAGCACATCATTTTCCCGACGGAGGGCTTCGCGATAACCACGGCAAACGCATTCCACAGCGCTCACCGGGATGCAACGGCGATTATCAACGGAATGTACTCCGATATTCCCGATGAATCCGCGCTTGAACGCAGGCTCGGCGATGCGTCGCGCATGATTGACAGAGCGTGCGGCGCGGTTGCCGAAGCAAAATCGCTTCATGACGAGCTTGAAAAATACTATATCGACGCGATGGACTTTTCCGAAAACGAAAAAAAATACAACGAGATTATCGACAGATTTTACAGGTAGGAACACATGCGCCGAAAAATTATGAACAAAAGCAGGGTGCGGAGAAAACTTCTTTTCTCCGCACCCTGCTTTTGTTCATAATTTCGTAAAATTTGCCTTTGACAAATTCCTCAATCAGTGCTATAATATATAAAGAGGGGATTTTTTTCGCAGTCCCACAAGGAGGTTTTTCCATGTATAATATCGGTGACAGCGTTGTTTATCCCATGCACGGCGCCGGAATAATTGAAGGAATTGAACAAAAGGAAATACTGGGTAAGCAGCAGTCATACTATATTATGCGTATGCCTATCGGCGACATGAAGGTTATGATTCCGCTGGCTTCCGCGGCGCAAATTGGAATAAGGGACGTTATTGACAGCGCGGCTGCCGAGCGCGTGCTGTCGGCATTCCGAACGGTTGAAACCGATGTTATCCAGAACTGGAACAAGCGTTTCCGCGATAATATGGAAAAAATCAAAAGCGGCAATATTTTAGAGGTTGCCGCCGTTGTTAAAAGCCTTATGATGCGTGACAGGCGCAAGGGGCTGAGCACCGGGGAACGCAAAATGCTCAGCAGCGCAAAGCAGATTATGATAAGCGAAATCGTTGTTGCAACGGGCATCCATCATGAGGATATTGAAAACAGGCTTGAGCAAATGGTTGACGAGGAGCTCGGGGAAGCAAAAACGGAATAAGCTTGGTCGGCAGTCGATTATCATACGGGCTGCCGCCTTTTTTTCGGAGGAATAAAAATGAACGTAAGCGCAATCATCGCCGCTGCAGGCAGCGGCAGCCGCATGGGCACGGATAAAATCCTTGCATCGCTCTGCGGAAAACCCGTTATTCTGCGGACGGCGGAGGTAATTTCATCAATTCCGCGCGTTGACGAGGTAATTATTGTCGCGTCAAAAAATAATATTGCGGAAATCCGCCTTATCCTCGCAGCGGCACAGCTTGAGGCCGATGTCAGAGTTATTGAGGGCGGAAGCACGCGCGGCGAAAGCTCGCTTCGGGGAATCAGAAGCGCAAAAAATGAAAGGGTGCTGATTCACGACGGTGCGCGGCCGCTTGTTAAGGCTGAAAGCATTGAAAAATGTATTGACGATGCGGAGAAGTTCGGTGCGGCGGCGCTCGGAGTTGCACCTAAAGACACTGTAAAAAAATGCGAAAACGGATTCATTTCGGAAACCGTTCCGCGCAGCAGCGCCGTGCTGATTCAAACGCCGCAGATTTTCCGCCGCAGCGAGATTTTAAAGGCATATGAAAGCTATGACCCGTCAATCGACACCGATGACTGCTCCGTTGCCGAGCGGTTCGGCATACATATCCGCGTCAGCGGCGGAGATTATGAAAACATCAAGCTGACAACGCCGGACGACATGCTCCGCGCGGAGGCAATTATCAATAGACGAAACGGAGGAAGCTGCGGTATGCGCATCGGAAGCGGTTACGATTCACACAGGCTCACTCACGGCAGAAAGCTTATCATCGGCGGCGTTGACATTCCTTTTGATAAAGGGCTTTACGGGCACAGCGATGCGGACGTGCTCCTTCATGCAATTATTGACGCACTGTTCGGCGCATGCGCACTCGGAAACATCGGCTCTCACTTTCCCGACAGTGATGAGCGTTACCGCGGCGCTTCAAGCCTTGCGCTGCTCAAGGCAGCAAACGACATTCTGAAAAGCGAGGGCTTTTCCGTTTCCAACATCGATGCGACAATCATTATTCAGCAGCCGAAAATGGCGCCTTATATCGATGAAATGTGCAAAAATATTGCCGGCACGCTCGGGATTGATATTTGCCGCGTGAGCGTTAAGGCAAAAACGAACGAGCGCATGGGCTTCACCGGGCGCGGAGAGGGCGTTGAAGCCCACGCCGTTGCCCTCGTCAGCAAAGCTGACTAAACGCAAAAAAATGACTGCGAAATTCCGCAGTCATTTTTTTGCATTTATTGCCGCCGCAAATATCTCCTGCCTCTTAATCGCCTTTTTGCGGTCGGTGCGTTTTTTTACAGCCCCCGGATTAGATTTCATTGAGTGTTTTAATAATTCCCTCGGCAATCGCACGCGCGATTGTGTCCTGACCGGAATCGCTGAGCAGATAGCTTCTGTCGCTCGGATTGCTTATAAACGCCGTTTCCACAAGCACTGCCGGGCTTTTCGTTGTTCTGATAACATACAGATGCGACCCGTTCTGCGTTTTTTTCGGGGTCAGCCCCGTGAGCTTCACCATCGAATCGTAAATATTGTTTGCAAGCACCGTTCCCTGCGGCGATGACGGATGATAGTATACCTGTGTGCCGCCGATTGCCGAATTGTCGAGCGAATTGCAGTGAATACTTACAAACACGTCGCAATTGCTGTTGTTCTCAATTTCCGCGCGCCCGGCAAGCGGAATAAACACGTCCGTGTCACGCGTCATAATAACGTTTATTCCGGCGCTTGTCAGCTTGTCGCGCACTTTTTTGCCGATTGCAAGATTTATCAGGCTTTCGTATGCCGCCGGTTTCCCATTTGACGCATACCCTATTGCGCCGGGGTCGTTTCCGCCGTGCCCCGGGTCGATTATAACGGTTTTTCTTCCCTCAACATTTCCTGCAACAGGCGGTTTTGAGGTGTTTTGCGCCGGAGCGCTTCCGCGCACAATCCCCCCTGCCGGAGTGTATGACAAATCGTTGCTGCCGTCAACCGTAACGGTGCAGCCTCCGCTTGTTTTCTGAATGATTATCTCGTAAATAATGCCGTCGTTTACAGTGATTTTCTGCGTTGCAAGCGACAAATCGGAAAATGCGACCGTGTACCCGTTGCCGACGACCTTCCCGCTTCCGTTATATGCCTTGTCGAAATACACCCTGCGTGCAAATGCGTCGTACATAATCTGTGTGTTGACCGATTTTTGCACGCGCAGCAAAATTCCGCTGCTGCTTGACATGACCATAATCTGCGAAT
>CAJJUC010000008.1 GCA_905195005.1 uncultured Eubacteriales bacterium
ACCGCTGCTCCGTTTTCATCAACATAGCTTTCCGCTTTTGCTCTGAACGAAATCCTGTATTTCTTATTGTTCTTCATCTGAACATGCTGCTTAAGCGAATCGGAGGTTTCAATCATTCTGTATGCCGTGGCGAAGCTTTCATCCTTTTCAAGCTTGGTTTCATCCTCAAAGCTCCAGCCGGCACTTTCGATTGCCGCATCTTTATCAACAGCGCCGTAGTTAACAGCTTCCTGATAAGGCATACTGAGCGGTTCAATGCTCATGTCCGACATGTAAACATAGCTGCCTGCCCCTTTATTGAGATATGCCCTGAATTCAACCTTTGCGTCCGCACGCTCACCCATGGTATTAAGACCCCGGAAATAAATCCATTCATAGTACTGCCAGTCTTCAGTTAAAGTCTTCCCGGATGAGGTTGTCGGCCATTTGCTTATTCGGCTGTCTGTTTTGTTCCCGTTTGTGTTATATGCAATAATACAAACATCACCGCCGGTTGCACCTTCCGCAAAGTCAGCTCTCGCCCACATGCCGATTTTATAAGCCCTGTTGTACCACAGTCCCGGAATATCTCTGTATATTCCGACATAGCCTGAATTTTTTGCTCTTATACGCTGCGACGAGCCGCTTACGCCCTCCGGCGGAACAACATTTTCGCCGTCTGCCGCCGTTAATCTCGTTCTTGTAAATTCACTTCTCCAATTGTAAATATCAAGCTCAAATTCATTTCCGCCCGCGGAGCTATCCTTCACGACGGGCTCAACGATAAAATCATCGATTGAAAAATCATACGGTCCGCTGCCGCCTTCAATATTTGAAAATTCTCCGGTGCTGCCGAATCGGATGCCGATAGAACCGACTGCATTTTCATCAACAGGTTCATCCGGGTTGGCAACAACCCATATATCAGACGTCATGGATAACTCTCCGCTAACATGCACCCACTCATTTGTTTTAAATTCAGCATCATTGAACTCAAATGCCCTGTAACCGTTCTTTCCGCTTTGTGTTTTGCAGAGATATAATAATTGAAACTTATTACTCTTAAGAGAAATATCATTCAGCTTAATCCATGCTGAAAATCGGTACAGCTGATTGGGAATAATCTTTAACTGAAAATTTATCGATGACATGTTTTCATTGTAAATTAACCTTGCTGCACCCTTGCTGCCGTTTGCTCCGTCTGCATATGTTATCGAATTTCCGGAGCCTGAGTTAACTATTTTCTTTGAATCCAAATCGCTGCTTATGGTATTCTCCTCAAAGGTCTCGTAAAGACACAGATTGTTTTCATAAACGTCAACGGCATCTTGATCCGATGCGATTGACGTGATGCCCGGCATCACAGAAATTGCCAATATCAGCAATAAACATATAAATTTTCTTTTCACTGTTATCCTCCTAACTTACCAAAACCGTTACATTCTTCATCAGGCATATCCCGTTTTCAACAACTGCGATTGTGACAGTGCATTCTCCGGTTCCGATTGCAGTGATATTCAATCCGTTGGCGGAAAGCACGCCTTCATTGCTGCTCTTTGTATATACGGCTGCTTTTGAGAGATCGTACCGCCTGCTTTTTCCGGTAATTCCGTTCAGCGTGAGCTCTGTGCTGCTGCCTGCGCTCAGCATTACGATTGAATCGGCGTCAATATCCTGAAGCTTATAGGAAAAGCTCTTCCCGCATTCAGGCTCTATCCCCGATTTTTCGATAATGCTTCTTGCCGCATCCGGCCAATCGGCATTCTCGTAAAGCTTTGTGCCGTACATCACGTTATTTGGGCCGCCATTAAATGAGCAGTTGCTCGTTGTTGTGTAATTGTTTATATATCGGTTGTTATCGATCGATTTCGTCCAAACCGACAGCCACTTTGGAACGCTCGGCTGACTTACTCCGTAAACAAACCACAACGGAGTGCTTGTCAGATCAACAACGTTTTTGGACATTTCCCAAAAGCTTGACCCCTCGTCCGTGTACAGCGATGCGCCGGTGCATCTTTCGTCCTCGATATAATTTTCGGTTATTATATTGTAATTGCCCGCAGCTCCGCCCGTTGGTCCGTTTGTGTAAATACCGCCGCCGTCCGACACTTTATCATTTAGGAAATTATGAATATAGTTGTTTTTTATAACTACATTCTTTAGCCCGGAGGTTTTTATTCCGTCCCATCCGTATCCGATGTGCATGCCGCTGTACGGAACATCTGTTATTTCGTTATTTCTGATAACCGTGTTTTTCGGAAATCCGACAGATAAACCGGCTGCTGATTTATAGTCCACCGCAACCTTATGAATATAATTATTTGCAATAATGTTATCCGTTATGAATAATTCTTCGCTTGCAGGGTTGTATACATCCACATTGCCCGTATCAGGCTCGCCCAAATTTATTGCGGAGCCGGATATTTCACAAAACTCGTTTTCCGTTATATTACAGCCCTGTATTGCGCCTGTCATTTTAAGCGCCGTTGCTCCGAGTCTGCTGAACCTGCATTTGTTAAAATCAATATTATGCGCATTTTCAACTTCAATTGCGGCATCGATAAGCTTGTCGTCAATATCCGAATATCTTAAATGGTTATTCTGCGCGTCTGAATGTCCGTATGTTGTACTCGGTCGGTTCCACGTTGTGTAACTGAATTCAATATTTTCAAACAGAATATTTTTTACAGGCTGACCTGCCGAAGCGCCTTTAACCTCTATAAGCTTTTCGACCGTCGGCAAAACAGCCTCGAGGCTGTTAATGTTTTCAAAAAAGCGCGGCTTGTAGTATAAATATCCGCCCTTGGAATCGTAATACCACTCACCCTCTTCGTCCAGAAGCTCCAAAGCATTTTCATAGTAATAAGGAGGTGCCGAAACAGAGCTTGAGCCTTTGTTGATGATTGTGCTCCAACCCGGTTCATCCATTTTGAAGATGACCCTTCCTCCGCTTTCACTGACAGAAGCCGCCTGGCAGCGCGGATTTGTCCACAGAGAATAAAATACCATTTCCAAATCGGATATATTTTTGTAATTCAAAAATGAAGTATCCGAGGTTGCTAATCCGTTCTCTCCCAAAAATTCTCCGTCCGGAAGTCCGGAGCTGCTCCTCGCCCTCACTGCTCTTACGCCGTTAACAAAAAACTGACGTGATTTCAGACCGATGCCGAGATATGCTCTGTAAATATTTTTTGAAGCGTCATAAAGCTGAAAGCTCCTGACCTTCTTTCCTCCGCTGAAAATAACCTTTTCGTCATTGCATGCGGCATAAATTACATTTACGTTATCGCTGCAATCCTCGCTTCCGAATTGAATGGGGAACTTAATTTTGTCATATGTGCCGCCGCGGAGCATAACATGAATGTCGCCTTGCGCTTCGGGAAGCATTTCCCTAACCCTGTTTTTCGCTCCCTCAACGGTTGTATACGGGTTATTCACCGTGCCCTCCTCGGTGCTGTTTCTTTTTGTCGGGTCAACATAAATGTAAGAATCCGCCGGCAGCTTAAACGCTGCGTCGTTTTGTATGACAGGCTTGAGCGTGGTTGCTTCGCACAGAATCAGCTTCGCATATTTTGCGCTGCTGTCATTCGGAAGCGCTGTGCTCCAGCTGCCGCCTGCGTTTGCTTTCAGGCTTTTGGGCTCGGTTTTTAAACCGATTAGCTTGTTGCTGCTGTCATACAATGCCAAAGCGCTTATCAAATCCAAATCTTTTTTATTGTTTTCAATGTTTATGCTTCCGCTTACTTCTGCCGCGTCATCAGTCCATATATCAGCATTAATTTTTGCACTGATAAGCTCCTCATCGACGGGAACACTTTCATCATCGGTTGTAATCAATTCCAGCTTATATTCATCAAGGTAATATCTTATATCTTCTCCGCTTGACTGACTGACGTATCCGTTACCTATGCGCAAATCAAACCGGGATTCCTCCTCTTCATTACAGTACTCCGAAGGGTTACCGACAACATTCAAAAGTCCGTCATATGTAAAGACAGCTTCCACATACTTCCACTGCCCGGCGCTAAGGCTCTCCGCCTTTGCGCCGAACATCAGATATCCGTTTTTCCCCGATTTGGTTTTCGTCCAATATATAAAATTTACCATGTTTGCGGAAAGCGTGTTTCCGTCCGGCTTAATCCATGCGGAAATTTTATACCTGTTTCCCTTCAGCATTTTTCCCGGAAGATTTGTCAAATCCTCCAAATTTCTGATTTGCCTTACGTGCAGTCCGCCTTTATTTCCGACTCCGCCGGTTCTTTTCCATGACAGGACAAGATTTCCGCCGACATTTCCCTTGCCGGAATCAAAGCTTTCGCTTGCCACGATTTGCGTTGAAGCATCAGCTTCAACGCAAACCTGCAATGTAAGCAAAAACATAAGGACAGCCAACGACAGCGCCATTGTTCTTTTCACTAAAATCACCTCTTTATTGTGATTGCACGGCCTATTTTCGGCTGGTTACCGGGGTGAACTCAATATTTCCGCTGTTTGCATATACTCCGAAATATCCGTCGCAGTCTATATATCCGTCAGCACTGTCAAGATAATCAAAAATATTTTTGCCGTCAATATTAAGAATAACTCTCACTCCGTCTTTTTCCATTATTCTGCCGACCGTAATATGATACTTTTTACCGTATTCAAAAACCGTTCCCTTGTTCGGATAACCCGGTCCGCCGGCGGGATTAAGACTTGCATCGGCAAATATCGCCGTTCTGACGCCGTTGTTAAACCTCTGAAGCTCCAAAATATCATTCTTAAAGCCTATGAGATAACACGTTCCGTCAATTCCTTTTTCCAAATCCGCAGCTCCGAGTACCAGCGACGGCCAGCCTCCTGAAGCATTAATCTTCATATCAAACTCCAGCAGCTCGCTTCCGAACATTTGCTTTGAATAATAAGCTGCCGATCCGGAGGTGCTTATCTGCACACCGCCGCCCGAGGCTGTTATTTCTCCGCCTTCCCAGCTTGTTTTTTGGGTGATTTGTTCGCTTATATCAGTTCCTTTGGCGCTTCCGGTTTCTTCAAAGCCGTAAGAAATGACAGATACGGGTATCGTTTTTTCAATCGTAACATCCGCAACGGTAAAGCTTGCGTTAAGGCTTGTTTTACCGTTCTTCAAGCCCGTTATGTTCCCCTGCTTGTCAACCGCTGCAATCTCGGGATTTTCAATTGTGAATTTTGCATTGGGCAAGGATATTTGTCTGCCCTTATTTGTAATCCCTTTTCCGCTGATCATAGTGCGGGCGTCCTTCATAACGGAAACTGACGTCCGGTTCAGCTCAACCGAATTAAGCCTCTCGCCGACGAACACATCTGCCTCAAGCTCTATAAGTACTTTATCGTAAGTAAGCAAATAGCATAAAACCTTTGTTTCGCCGACAGCATTGCCTGTTATAATGCCGTCCTTATCAACCGACGCAATGCTAGGATTAAGGCTTTTATAATAAACCGGAACGCCGGATATGTCATAGTTCTGGTTTTTTCTTCCATGCGCTTTTATATCTATCTTTTCCTGTTTTCCTTTTTCAATTGCATATTCCTTTGTTACGAGCCTTGCATACTGCACCGTGGCGGGATAAAGCTTTTCATATTCAGGCTCAAGCCCGGACTCGTCAATGACCTCCCGAGCCTCCTTCGGCCATTCTGCGTTCGGATATACGTGAGCCGCCTCAATCTTGTTGTTTGTTCCCGCTTCGTACATGACCGGAGTGGTGCTCCAATTGTTTACCGCCTGGTTGTCATGAATGGTCCATGTCCATATATGAAGCCATTTCGGCGATGCCGGCGAGCTGCCGTCCTTTCCGCCGTGTACTGCAACATCGGAATAATCAATAACATTTTCCGTCAGCTTCCAGAAGGTTGACCCCTCATCGGGGTACAATGCTCCGTGCTTATTGCGCATGTTTTCAATATAGTTCCTTGAAACAAGATTCGGATTATCCTCCGTTCCTCCAGTTCCGCCGATAAGATAGATGCCTGCGCCGTCAAACACGGTGCTGTCCATAATGTTATGCAGATAATTGGCGCTTATCTTTAAATTATATATTGCGGAGGTTTTTAAATCGCTCCATCCGAAACCGATATGAAATCCGCTGTAAGGCGCCTCGCCTATATCATTATGCGATATTTCGGTGTTTTTCGGAAAACCCGCCGATATTGCGGCAGCCGATTTGTAATCAACCGCAACGTTATGAATATAGTTATCGGAAATTTTGTTATTACTTATATAATATTTGCCGTCCTTCGGGTTTGAAATATTCTCCACTTCGTAATCGAAGTCACCGAGAGTTATCGCCGTTCCCGAAATATCATAGAAATGGTTTCCGATGACGCTGCAGTTTCTTATGCCGCCAAGCATCTGCAAAGCCGTTATTCCCAGTCTTCTGAATGTGCAATACTGAAAATTCACGTTCTGCGCATTTCTGACCATGATTGCTGTGTCGGGAATGCGCTCACGCTGCGACGGATCGGGATTTCCAAGCTCACGCAAAATGTTATTCTGAGCATCGCTGTGTCCGTGATCGCTGCTCGGACGCATCCATGTTGTGTTCTCAAAGCAAACATTTTCAAATGATATATTTTTAATCGGTTTATCAACGGTTCCTTCAAGAATCATCATTTCCTCGCCGATGGGGAGGATGGCGTCGGCGCTGTTTATGTCCTCAAATATTCTTGGAATATAGTACAGCATGCCCTCATTCGTATCTAAGTACCACTCGCCGTCCCTGTCAAGCAGCTCATAAGCGTTTTCGTAATATATCGGATAGGTTGCCGAGCTTGCGCCCTTGTTTGTCACATATTTAAAGCCCGGCTGCTTCATAATAATCTTCGCCCTGCCGTTTTCAACGCTTACGCTGTCCACTCCGCAGCGCGGATTTGTCCATTCATCGGAATACACAAATTCCAGATCCTTAATGTTCTTATAGGCTGTCAGGAAGGTATCCGCCGATGTATATCCGTATGATTTATCAAGAACGGCATCGCTGAGTCCGCCCTCGCTGCGCGCTCTTGTCGCTCTTATGCCGTTAATAAAAAGCTGCCTCGTTTTTATGTCTTTCCCGACATAAGTCTTATAAATATTTTTTCCGGCATCGTGAAGCGTGAATCCCGAAACATGAACTCCCATAGAAATACATGCCTGACCGTCACCGTAGGATTTGACAAACAAATGGCTTGTGTTGTCGCTTAGTTTATCGGAATTTAATTTCAGGGCTTCATCCGTATAGTATTCACCGGCTTTAAGGTAAATATAAATGTCGTTTTTACTCTCGGGCTGAAGCTGCGCATACTTTTCAAAAGCTGCTTTTACCGATTTATACGGCGCAGTCTCGGTACCGTCGTTTTCATCGCTGCCGTTTTCCGCATCCGCATATATAAAGCAGCGGTTTTTTGTTTCAAGAATGCCGGTGACAATCCGCGCGGCTTGTGCACGGGTAAGCGATTTGTCTGCCGCTGAGCTTTCCTCTGAAAAAAGTCTGATGCTGCCGCAAACCGATATTTTGTGTTCTTTCTCGATCATTTCGGTGATTTCCTCAGCCGCTTTTAAAGAAATATCCCCTGCGGAAGCATATTTTTCCGAACCGCTTAATGGATAAAGTGCAGTTACGGCCGTTACAAACTCGGCAGCGGAGATTTTACCATCGGGGTTGAAATTTTCCTTGCTGTCAGTTAACAAAAGACCGTTTTGCAGCGCAATTTTAATATAATCCTCCGCCCAATGACCGTTTATGTCGGCAGGTGCCGAAGCTTCATCGTTCTCGCGGGGAAGCGCTTTTTTCGGGATGACGGATATTTCATCAATGAAGTATGAAATTTTTTCGTTGCCGCTGCCAATCCTGAAGGTCAGTTTTCCCGCGCCGCTAACATCAAAGCCCTGGGAATTTTTTGACGGAACAATCCAGTCAAAGGAGTATTTTCTCCATTCTTCATCAATATACATTCCCTTTTTTGTGCAGAACTCGCCGCCCTCGTCAAATTCCTGCACAACGGAAATCATGTTGCTTCCCTTGCTTAATTTTGCATAAAAGGAAATTGAATATGACTCTCCGCTTAAGAAATCATTTTTAAAATATATTCCGCCCTTATTTTCTTTAACCGTTACTTTTGCACAGTGTCCCGTGGAGTTTGCACCGCCCTTGCTCCGTATCAGATCCACGCCGTTTAATTCCCAGCCCTCAGCGCTTTGTTCAAAACTGCCGTTTGCAATAATATTGCTGCCGGTATTTGCACTGACCGGAATGAACGGAAGAGCTATCAGCGAAGCAAGCGTCAGGCTCAAAATTCTCTTTTTCATTGCTTAACCTCCAATAACGTCCAGCATACCGTAAATCATTTTGGAAACCTCAGCACGGCTTATTGCCGATTTCGGCATAAAGCAGCCGTTATCGTCACCGCTTATAATGCCTAATTTTTTCAGCTTTCCGACAGCTTCAAGCGCATATGAAGATATTTCCGTTTCGTCTGCAAAAGTCTCCTCGGAGGGAGTGGCTTCAATCCCGGCATGATTCAGCGCACGGGCAATCATAACGGCGGCATCCTCCCTGGTGATTGTTGCGCCGATGCCGAATTTACCGTCGCCGATTCCGTTTATGATATTTGCATTTACGCATGCCGCAAGGTAAGGCGCATACCATGCGCTGTCTGTCACATCGGTAAATTCAGTATTCCCGGAGGTTATGTCTATCTTGCTTCCGACCGCTATAACCTTTGCAAATTCCTCCCTCAGCATGCTCTCTCCCGGATAAAACTTTCCATCGCCTTTTCCGCTCAGTATTCCTCTGTTTGCAAGCGAAACAATATAACCCTTTGCCCATGAAACGTTGTTTATATCGCTGAATATATCATCCGACGGCTGCACTGTGCCGGGCGTGTTTCCGCCGCCGATACCGCCGCCGATTGTAACGTCACGCTTTTTTCCTCCCGATCCGCCGGAGCTGCCGCTGCCGCTGCTGTCCTTTTCAGCTGCAACCTGACTGCTTATTATTTTAAACTCCGTTTGCAAGGTATTAACACTTATTATGTTATTATCCTCCTTAAGCCTCTGGCAAACCGTGAGCTTCTTTTTATCCGATAAATTATCGAAATCCGATTTGTCCAATGTGATTGTGCCTCTGTCCTCGAAGAATTTCAGCAAATCTGTGATGCTGCCGTAATCGAGCTGCTTTAATGCGGTAACAACAACCGCTTTGTCAAATGCCTTTCCGATATCGTCCTTTAAAAGTGACTTTGGCGTTTCAAAATAACCGAATCCGGCTTTTTTGTCGCTCAGTTTATCATAGTATAAGACGCTCAGCTCCAGAACGGACTTGGCATTTTCAACGGCAGCTGTCCATTCTTCGCCGCTGCCGGCAGAAAGAATCTCTGCGCTGAGCATCAGATTGCCAAACCTTTCTTTGAAAAGCTGCAATTTTTCCGTAAGGTTTGAAAGATCCTCTTTAACGGCAAAATCCACAGTTTTTAATTCGTTATCAACCAGGGAATATACGGACTCCGGCAATTTCAGATACGCTGTTAGCTCAACCGGCGAAATATCCTTATTTGCTGTCAGAAAGCTGTTCACATCCTCAGCCGTATTCAAGCCGTTCAGGAACTTAACGCTGTCAAGCGCATTTACAAAAGGATACGGCTTCGAAACAATTTTTCCGTCATTTCCGCTTAATCTGAGTATATATTCTCCCGTTGCCGCATCGGACGGCAGGTTAAATGAATCAAAAACATATTTATACCCTGCCTTCCCGGAAGCATCCTTAATTTCCTCGGCATAGCTGTTTTCCTGACCCATGTAAATCATGGCAGTTCCGTCTCCGCTAAGAAGCTGCAGCGTCATTCTTCCGAGATCCTTATCCGACACAACCGAAACATCAAGCTTGTTAAGCTCTGCCGATATGCTCACATTATCAGCATTGAATGCACCAACGCAGGTCAGCTGAAAGGTAAGAATCAGCACCAAAAAACAAACAAACGCAATTCTTTTCATGTTTACCTCCATTATAATCTTCTTTACTCAATAATAAAGACTTCTTTTGCTGTCAGAACCTGCAGCCTGAACACAATAGTGTCATTTTCCTTGATACTGTCAACGCTCGTTAAAACAGGCAGCCCCCTGTCATTATTTTTGGATACTTTGTAAACCGTTGTTGTTGTTCTTATATTTGCCAGCTGAGAATTGGCAGATTCCTTTGTATAGAATTTAATGTATCCGTCCTCAACGGAATCAACGGTTGCATAAACATGTCTGCCGTTTGCGTCAATGCTTGTCTTGCTTGCATTGAAACGGGTGTCCACAGTGCCGTTGGGGTCGAGCTCACCGGAACTGAGTGTTCCGCCCTTTGTATCGTATCTGTAAATAATGAAAATTTCGTTTATCATTCCGTAATCATTCACGGCATACTGGATAATATCGTTCGGCTGCAGCTTAAAATAATCAAGGTCATGTATGGTGCTTGTGGCGGAATCCGTAACCTCATCAGCAACAAACACGCCGTTTTTATCCGAATCCTTATTGGCAAAGACTATCTTTGCACGCGTGTCGCCGTCTTTATCAACAGCCCACTTAAATCCTTTTACAACCGAGAACGAAGTGTAGTCCTCCACTGCTCCCGATCCGCCGGCGCCCCTAAACACCATTGCCGTTGCAATGTCTATATTGCTTTCTCCGATGGTGTACGCCTTGTAAGACCATGTATACTGCGTCTGTGTTTCAAATTTGCTCATTGAGGTTGAATATGCGTTTTCATCGTCAAGATCCTCGGGAACTCCGAACATCGCCGTGTTGTCCCCTATCGCAAACTGCGAGCCGTCGCTCGGACTGAAGAAAATGCTGTCACGGTAATAAAGCGCCTTGTCCGAGGATATCAGCTTAAGCGTTCCTGCGGAGGACGGCGTGTCTGATCGTATCGTATCAACAACGCTGATTTTTTTATCATCCGTCAGCGTGAATCTGATAAGCTCGCCTTTTTTTATGGTATTGATGATATAATCGTTATCCTTTTCATCGCCCGTATTATATTTCACTCCGTCAATCTGCACCCGGTCCTTAAGGTCGTAAATTCCCCATTCTCCGTACTCATCGAACACTTTATACTGAGTTGTTTTATCAAGTCTGCCTTTTTCTCCTGCCGCAAAGAAGATTCCGTAGCTTCTTCCTTCATCCTCTCCCGAGCGGAATGCGGCTATCTTTCCGCGGTAGTCAAGATAAAATACCCCGCGCTGTCCGCTTTTCAGAGTTTCCGAAAAACCGGGAGCATAATTATATTCGTTTTTATTTATAATCACATAGCTTTTCCCGTTTTCTTCTCCGAAGCCCTCAACCTTTCCTTTTACGGTATCTCTTACAATATGAATAACTATTTTCTTTTTTCCTGTGCTGTTTTTGCTTTCGGAAACGGTAAGAACATCCCATATTTTAATGTCCGAAAGCTCCGCCTTCGTCCCGTTAGCTTCATTAATAACGGTGATATTATCATGATTAACATCCATCTTCAGAACAGAGCCGTCCTGCCTGTTTTCGATTTCTCCGTTCACCGCGTCAACCGATTTCACAACAATGTTTTCGTATGAAGTAATAATAATCACATCTGTAAGCGAATCGCTGTTGTTATCGATAAATTTCACAATACCATAGTCGGGAATAAGATTTTTCAGCGTTCCGTATCCGAGATAACATTTTCCGTTCATAATCACGCTGACACTTGTGCTGACGTCAATATTTCTTAAGCTGAAAGCTTCATCACGGTAATAAACGCGCTGACCTGTGATATTTTCCTTTTCTATGTCCTGCGCTTCAACGACAAGCTGCTTATTTTTAGAAGCTTTTCTCTCCATATAAACTATCGTGTCAAGATTATTATTTTCTTTTTTGAAATAATATGTCACACATGAACCGATATAATCATCACATTCAAATGCTGCGTTATATACCGTATCATTTACTTCTATCTGCCCCGCATTTAAACCGGAGCGCTGAGATGTTAGCGTTGTATCTTCATTGCCGGTAACAATACCGTCCTCTTCATAAATATCATAAAGCTCATTCAGCAAGGTATGCTCGCTGTCAAGGCTGTAGCCTGCATCATCGCCGCTGACGGAATCCATCACCATTGCCGGCATATCCAGACTGTTTTCAATCAGCTTGTATACATCCCTAAACGTAATCCGGTCATTTGCGCCGGCTTTAACTCCGTCAAACAGATGGTTATCCGCTGCAATTTTTCTGTAACCGTTCGGATATCCGCCCTTTGCCTCTGCCATTATCTTATACCCTGCGGCATTTATCAGAAAAACGGTTGCTTCATCCAGCGTTACATTTCTTAACGGATGAAAAAGATTATCCCCTGTTCCGGAAATATACCCTAAGCTGCGCAGAAAATTAATTTCTTCCGCACCGTCGGCGCCATCCTCAATATCGGCAAATGAGCTTTCTGTGTTCTCAGGCTTAATATCGGAAATATTAGCGAAATCCACAATAATCTTTGCCATATCAGCCCTTGTTACCACGCTGTCAAGATCGGCATAGGCCTCTGTTATTACTCCCAGATAAAGAAGCTTTTCCACAAATTGCTCTTCTGCTTGTATAATACCCTTATTTTCAATATCATTTTCCGCAGAACCGATAACCGTTACAAACGACAGTGCAATTATTAGAATAACAGCAGTTATAACTCGAATTTTTTTCACGGTTTTTTCCTCCCTATAACTTCAGTTTTGCAAGGCATCTTACCGCTGCCCGCCATACAATCAGGCTATATTAAATCATAGCTCGAATGCTTTTATTATTACAAAAGATAATACTCCCAATATGATTCCCGCAGTGCTTCTGACTGTCAGCTTTTCCTTATATACCGTTGCAGCCACAATTGCCGCAATTACGGTGCTTCCGCCGTTAATGAATGTAAAAAGGATTACCGGCGGAACAATAGCTGTTGCCAAAGTTGCGAGCTGGTTTATAATCAACAGTGCGGCAGCAAGAATTACGCTGTATGCAATAAGAGATTTGGGCATAGGCTCCATCTCACGTTTTCCTTTGGCAAAAGGCACTGCCGCCAGCATTACAATACCCACAATCCCAAATGATAAGAATGAAAAGGCAGACACATCGCCGTCGGGCACATATTGCGTGAACATTTGCTGTGCCATCATTGTAAGACCGTCAGCCAGCATAACGCCGATAAGAAACAACACTGTTTTTACGGAAAACCCTTTGACTGTCACCCTTGACCCCATTATCATTAAATATGCAGCAAACATAAACATGGCAAATCCAACCCACTGCATAGCTGCTATCGGTGTATTGAATAAAAACACACCTGTCAAACACGGAATGATCATTCCTGCCGTTCCGAACAATGCAACGAGCGATACCATACCTGTTTTCATTGCATACAGTGAAAATGATATGGAACTCGCCAGCATTGTTCCCGAAAGCAGCGACAGAAGCAGCGTCGGTGCATTTATCCTTAATCCGTTTCCGCCAACAATTATCAATGCCAAAGCCAGTGCAGCCGATATGCATTGCCTTATCCCGTTAAAACGAAGAAGCTCCGGAACTCCTTCAACCATCAGGCTTGTTTTTTTCTCGTACAGATGCTGCGCAAAACGGCACATCAGTATAACGGCTATATATAATACTCCCATTTATTTCTCCTTGATTCTCAGATGTTTGCAAAAGCTCTCAAGCGGCTTTTATTTCTTCAATATATGATAATTATTGCGGAAATACCTGCCAAGCTTTATTTTTATTAATACGGACTTGCAATTTTGTCCGGACTCCACAACACGTTCATAGTGGTGTTGTTATGCGACCATTTATGAACATACGGAAGCCGCGGCTCCTCAAGCTCCTCAAGGCAATCGATTTCATTATTCAGATAAGCATTGAGTCTGCTTATGGCGGTTTTGCATCTTTCTTCAATAATTCCATAGCGCCGCCCAATCTCCTGCCATCCGAAGGTTTTATAATACTTGTGCCACTGCTCATAATGAGCGTCCCTTACCTTGTCCGCCAGCCGCATAACCTGCGGAATTTTCTTATCCGCACATTCCTTTAAAAACGCCGTATCATGTTCTTTATATGCATTCAATATATCTCTTCCAAGGTCGCCCTTAACAGAAATTGCTTCCGCCAATGCCCTATGAAAATCAAAGATATATGACCACTCACTGTATTTATCCGAATACTCTTTATATGTTAAAGCGAGCTTTTTGTAATACTCGCCGAATTTTTTCCCTTCGTAATCCTTATCAAACAACCCCATCATTATATCCTCGCATAAAAGCACCATGGAAGCCGCACCGTGAACCTGATCCCTTACGCTGTAATCCGGTCTGGGGTAACAGTCCGGATATTCCAAATCCGTAAGCTTCCTGAATGCGGAAGCAGGCACCTTGAACAAGGCTTCAAAATCCTTTGCGATTTTTTCTTCCGAAATGGTTTGATAATATTTATGCTCGGCAAAATAGCTGAGTCCCAGCAAGCCCTGAAAATAGTTTGCAAAATCGCCGTACCAAAAGGTTGCGAAAGCCTTTTTAACACCAACCTTTTTGCAGGCAGTCAGAGCCGCATTCGTTACCAATATAGTCCTGTCGTACTCAACACTGTTTGATATCCATACCCAAATTCCGCCGGCAAACCACACATCGTCAAAATTTTGCGTGTGTTTTTTCAGCATCTGTTCGTACTGGTGTTCATAAGGAGTATAATAATCCCAGCAAATCGGCGAAATGGCATCCGAACCGATTGACTTCACAAAGTCGCATACGTTATTATCGGCTCCGTAGCTTACCCCCGATTGCGAGCGTTCAAAGAGCATGTCGCTCCACATCATAACCTTTTTATTATATTTTTTTAGAATAGCAATTACTTTTTCCAGATGCTCGAAAAATAATTCATCCTGATTTCCTTCAGTTCCGTGAATCTCCTTGTATCTTCCCGTTCCGAGGTCATAAGCCTCATCCATGCCGATATTGATTTTGTCCGAGGTGAAGCTATCCGCAAGCGTTTTAACGCAGGCTTCGATAAATTCGTATGTTTTTTCGCTCTGCACAAGCAGAGTTTTTTCCGTGTCACACAAATCCTCCGCAGCATACCACTGCAAAAATCTGCCCAGGTGAGACAAAAACTGCACACAGGGGATCACTTCAATGCCGAAAAGCTGCGCATATGCCACTGTTTCTTTTATTTCCTCAGGCGTATATGCACCGGACATATATCCGAAATACGGATAACCTTCTACTTTATATGCGCACGGGATTGACATGAGATATGTGTCAAGACCCAGCACTGCCATATACCGGAACCAAGCCTTATGGCCCTCCATGCTGAATTTGTTGAGATTAATTTCGGGGGAGCATCCCATTGTCTCGAATACTTCCCTTTCTTCGATAACAAAGCTGTCATTTCCGCTTAGGGCGCAAATCATCTGACCCAATGCGCGGAAAAAATTAATCGGCTTATTATATTCTATAACTGCTTCCGATTTGTCACATTTGACAAAAACATCCTTATCGGATTTTTTGACATTAATTTTAATATCCTTTTGAAACTTAAATGCACTAAGATGATTGACAATCTCATTAAATCCGTTTTGAATTTCGGATATTTCCCCATGTATGGTTATCATGTTTGACCTCCTTTGATGATAGGCTTGGCGACAGCAAGCTGCAATTTATGCAGCCTGCTGCCACATGCCTTAGCTAAATGCCGTACTCTTGAGTCTGCGCTTTATTTAGTCACCGTCTGATGCGGCGTAACAGCGGCAAGAGAATTGTCTTTAAGAACGAAAAGCTTTGCTGTGGTTGCTTCGCTGTCGGTAATATCAATATACTCCGTAGTATTCATTCCATCGGTTACTGTTACGGGAAGTGATTTTACAGACGACAGAACATCGGCATTTTCGCCCTTATAGGTTGCGATATACAACCTTAAATTAACAGGCTTCGCAATACCGCTCGCAGTAATTGCGCATTCGCCTGTAATGCTGTCTCCGTTCCAGTTATTCAGATAGGGAATAACCGAGAAAACAGTTTGCGTTACCGTTCCTGCGTAAACGCTTTGCGCAGCGCCTGCCTTGCCATCGCTTTCAACGGGCAGAACCTCAAGCTTGAGCTGCTTGCCTGCCCATGCTTCGGGGATTGTATAATCATGGAAATCCGCTGCTTTAACAAGATCAAGCGTTGACCAATCCGTCCCGTTTACGCTTCCGAGAACGCGTACATAGGAAATTCCTTCAACATCCTCTCCGGGGATAAAGTCATAGGAAACTCCGATTTTTGAACCGGGCGCAACTTCACCTTCAAGCTTAACGTTTTTCACTTCCGAAGCGATTCCGCTGATTTCTTCAACCTTAACGTCCGCAATTGACCAGGTTGCCGTCATGGGATTTTCGGGATCGCCCACACTGAAGCCTAAAAGCGGCATTCTGTAGCTCTCTCCGAGATAATCCCAGTTATATACTCCCGAAAATTCCTGCCACTCATTCGTGAGATTCCAGTTTGCGTTATTCGCCGCCTGCTCGGCGCTCCATGCATCCTCTTTGGAAAGCGTTGCTCCCGAAATATACTGGTAGTCGTATGAGGGAGATTCCGCACTGCCTGCATTTACATTCCAGTCACCGATATACTTTGTGTTTCCGCCTCTGTCAAGAACTGCGAAAACGGGAACCGAAGCAGCGTCTGTGCCGATGTTCACCGTTGCGCCGTTTTTGTCAACGTAGCTTTCTGCCTTTGCCTTAAAGGTGATTTTGTATGTTTTGTTGTCTTTAATCTGAACATGCTGCTTTAACGAATCGTTTGTGTTTACCATTCTGTAAGCGGTGTCAAAGCTTGCGTCCTTTTCAAGCTTGGTTTCATCGGCAAAATACCATCCGGCATTGGATATTGCTTCGCTCTTATCGATTGTTCCGTAATTAACCGCGCCCTGATAAGGCATGTCGAGCGGCTGAATATTCATGTCCGACATATATACCTGACTTCCGGCGCCGTTATAGATATGTACTCTGAAATCAACTCTGCCGTCAATTCGTTCATCAAAGGTGTTAAGCCCCTGAAAATAAATCCACTCGTAATACTTCCAGTCCGCGGTTATTTTTTCCCCGCTTGAGATAGTTGGCCATTTTTGAATTCTCTCGTCAATTTTCTGACCCTTATTGTTATATACGACAATGCCCACAGTACCGGGAATTGCACCCTCTGCAAAATCTGCCCGCGCCCAAACGCCTATTTTATATGCCTTGTTGTGCCACAGGGAGGCAATGTTTTTATAAAGGTTGACGAATCCTGCTTTTGTGTCGTTAGGGGTGAATTCTAATCTATGAGAATACCCGGCAACATACTCCGGCGGAACGTATTGAGCCCCCTCATGAGCATACCATCTTGTTTTTTTGGGGCAATCACTGCTCCAATCATACTCACCGAACGTGATTTTGTCCTCAACAATCGGTTCGGAATATATGGGTTCAATAATAAAATCATCAATTGAGAAAACATACTTGTTTCCGCCGCTTTCAATGTTACTAAGCTCTCCGCCGCCGCCGAGGCGAAGTCCGATTAATCCAACCGCACCCGTGTCAACAGCTTCATCATCCGATTGAACAACGTAAATCATTTTGGGCAGCGTTATTTCCTTGCTGATATGAACCCATTCATCCGTCTTGAGATCAACATCTCTGAACGTAAACGGATAATAGCCGTTTCTTCCCGTTTCGGTTGTACAATGATATACGAAATTGACCGCGTTGTTCTTAAGAGATATACCGTCAAGCCTTACCCAAGCGGAAATTCTGTACTTCACCTCGGGAATGAGCTTCATCTTAAAGCCTATGTCCGCTCCGTCTTCGCTTATGGTTATACGAGCCGCGCGGCTGCTTCCGTTTGCACCGACAACGTACGCAATTTCAGCGGATGCAGCGCTGGGAACAATATTGCCGTTCTCCAGCTCCTGCGTGATATTGTCGTTTTCAAACGTTTTGTAGAGGCACATATAATCCTCATAAATGTCCACCGCACCGGGAACCGCTGCAAGGGAGGTTACCCCCGTCATGCCGATTAACGACAATACGAGCAGCAAAGAAATAATTGTTTTTTTCATCATTAACCACTCCTAAAATTTATTTTACCTCTCCGGGTAATATGTTTTTGGGAAGCGCATTTTCAATCAGTCATCAATCGCCCCCTTTGCTTGAGTTAAAGCGTCGGCATATTCCGCTTTGGATTCCTTGAGCAGATCTATGTATTTTTTCGGTCTGTCGGGAATTTCGAGCCGAAGCTCGCGCCCGGCGCCCTCACTGCGCGCATAAAGCTTTTCATTGTTAAACGAAACTTCCGTATTATTCATTTTTTCGTTAACGGACATGGTAAAAATCAGCCGGCTGTCCTTCAATTTGTCAAAGTGAATCTCATTAGCGCCCTCAAAGCACACAATTTCGATGCCCTTATCCGAAATACGGCTTTCCATAGCTTTTCCGGCAAACTCAGCTGCCGCTATATCGATATAAATATCCGCGTCGTCATCATGAATAACAAACCTGTTTCCGTCGCGCTTTACTGTAATGTTTTCCGTGCTTCCGTTTATTTCAAAACGGAAGAAAAGCTTGTCGGATTTCAGAACGCCGCTTTTATCCTTATCAAGAATATAGTGAAAGCTTCCGTGATCCGTTGCAAAGCTGCAGGCGGTCAGAATGCAGTTTTTATACTGTGCCGAAAATGCCATCCCGGAGCAGAAGTCAGCGTCTTCATTGATGCACCTGAGTCTAACGCTCTTAACGCTGCCCTCTTTTCCCCAATAAACCATATCTGTTCTTCTTTGCGCCCACAAATCGGTTTTTTCAAAAGACCCGATAGAATAATCCTCCGTGATATAAGTGTTCGCTTTTAAATCGGGGCAATCCAAATCGCGCACGATAACCGTGTCCTGATCGCTGCTCCTAAGGTCATTTTCTTTATAAAATGTGTCCTGCAGAAATCTCGGCAGCTTCGGATTGGTCAGATATTCGTAATATTCCGGCGGAAGCGTTAGCGGCACTCCCTCAAAGCAGCTTTCGCATTTGCCGATCTCCCCGAATTTTCCGTTTGTTCCGACATAAATCATTCGCTTAAACAAATCTTTTTCCAAAAATTCGTCATAAGCCCTGCTGTGCGGCGGAGCAAGCTGCTCACGCTTTTTGTCATAGTGCTCAAGAATCGTTCTCCAGCCTATTTTGCAAAGCTCGGCTGCCCATTTTCGGGAATCTTCATCCTCCGCAAAATAAAGCATTCTTGAAAGATCGGTAATTGCAAGAACCGTGTAATCGGGTGCGTTAAATTCATTGAAGTTTCCGCAGAAAACATCATAATCGCGTGCCTGCTTAAAACGTCTTTTTCCCTCCGCAAGCAATTTATCGTCACCTAAAATTTCCGCGCCGACAATCAGCGTTACCGAGGTCATCAGGCTGATATTCGTGTAATCGGGGGAAACATTTCTTTTGAGCAGGCACTCAATCGCAGCTCTCAATGACACATGCATTTTTTCAATTGTTTCAGCTCTTACGCAATCAGGGCATTTTTTCATGACATAAAGCAATTGATTTGCAGTAAAGCTTGCCATGTTAAAATCCGGCGCAAGCATCTTTTCAAGCGGCTCTTCATAAAAGTATGCCCAAAGCCCGTATGTTGCGGAGGATTTATCCATATCCTGCGTTTCAAGCAATGCCAAAATTGCATCCTCCGCTTTTTTCATGCAGTCTTTTCGGTTGAGAAGAAAAACAAGATTTATAAATTTCGCGGTATCGAGAAGTCTGTGAACCTTTCCGCTAAGACGTGAATGATAACCTCCGCCGAGATCCGGATTCCATTTCGGAAGCTCACAGTATATCAGTCTTTCATCCTCATCATACCTGGAAAGATACTCCTCCAGTTTATTATTTAATTCGCTTTTCAGCATTGAACTTCCCCCTCTGCCAAAATAAGCTGCGCAAGCGACTGACCGTATGTCATGGGGCAAAGCGGAATGTTTCTGTAATGATCGAAGTCACTTCCCATTCCTGTGCCGTACGACACATTCTGAACAACACCGTTTTCATCAATGTTTTTCATAACAAACTCAAGCGCCTTATCGCCGACAGACTTGAATTTTTTGTCAACAAGACCGAGCCGGACAGCCTTAAGAATACCGTACCCAAAGCCGGCAGTTGCGGAAGCTTCGAGATAGGAGCTTTCATCATCGATCAAAGTGTGCCACCCTCCGGAAACGTCCTGATATTTTTCAAGCGCCGCAATCTGCGCGATGAGAGTGTCTGTCACGAATTCCTTAAACGAGCCGGAAAAATCAATTATTTCCGCAAGCTCGGCAACGCAGATTGTGAACCAGCAGTTCCCTCTTGCCCAATGAGCGCCGGCAAAGTTATGGTTTCCGTCAAACGTCCATCCGTGGAACCACAAACCGCAGCTTTTATCATATAAATACTTAATGTGCATAAGAAACTGTTTTTTTGCTTCTTCGATATAGTCCGCGTTATCAAGCAGCTGCCCCATTTTTGCGAGGAATAAAACCGTCATAAAGAGAGTGTCGCTCCACAGCTGACCGTGGTTTTCCTCGCCCGAAACCCTGTGCTGTATTCCGCCCTCGGGCGTGCGCGCCATATCGTTCATAACCCAATCTGCCCAGTCAACGCATAATTCCTTATAATCCTCACGACCTGTTTCTTCATACAAAAACGCAAGTGCAAGCATGGGCGCCGTTGTGTTGACATTTCTGTCGGGAAGCTCTTTGTTCAAATGCCCGTCATACCATTTTTGAAGCCTTTGCAAATATTCCTTGTTTCCAAATTTCTTATAGCATTTAAACAATCCGTACATTCCAACGCCCTGCGGCCATTCCCAGTTATCTATATCGATAATACCGATAGGGCAGCTTTCGGAAAAATCGCTGTTTTTAATATTAAACAAGCTGTCTGTTACTTTTGCAAGAATGTCTGATATCATAAATTACTCCTCGTATTACTATTTGTCCGAATTACTTTAACTCTTCCTTAGCGGCAGCGGTCATTTCCTTTTCCATTTTCTTAACGTTCACAACCGAATCAAGAGTTTTCACCGCTTCTTTCCACTTCTTTTCAAACTCAGCGTCTGACGAAGCAGTGTACACCATCTTAAAGGCATTTTCCCATTTTTCGCGGTTTGCCCAATAGGTCACGCACTCCGGAATTGCAGCATACTGCGAAGACCACACGTTTGTTGTCGGGCCGGGCGCTGTGATTGCATGGGGTGAATCAGCCGTGAATTTTATTACAGCGGAATATGCGGAAAGCTTAAAGGTTTTGTTGTAAATGTTCGGCGCAAACTCATTCTGTTCCGGTTTAACGGGAGTGATATAAAACATTCCTGTTTTGCTGGCAGCCATACCTATTCCCTTTGTATTCTTATCATCCAATGCGCCTGAGTTACCGTTGATGAAGCGCTCATTAAACGCATTGTCAACATATGCGCGCTTTCCGTTTTCTTCTTTATAAAGACCCGCGTCCTTCGGTCCCCACCAGTAAACCTCGTCAAACTCCTCGGAGCTGCAAACATTTATATAGTTAAGGAGCTGCACAACCTCCGCTTCGGAAGCCTTCTTTGTGATGCAGACGGATGTTTCCCAGTCGCCCGGTGTTTCCACAGGCTTTGTGGGCTGATACTCATCGTTATTGGGAATATTCACAACGAACGGACGAATGCGGTAAGACGCGTTGTTCTCCTTAAGCATCGGGTTTATATTATCGGCATATCCGGCATAACCCGGTGCATATATTGCATACTGACCGTTCAGCGCCTTTTCCTTATAAAGATCGATTGTGTGAACCAAGGATTCGGGATCGATTACCTTATCGCGAATCATTTTATTTTGAATTGCAACCGCGTCCTTGCACATATCGCTGACAAGCGGAACCGTCATTTCCTGCTTTTTTGTGTTCCATGCAGCAGCATAGTTATACGGTGCATAGCCTTCCATATATGCGCCAAGGTACGTCAGCGCTTCCCAGTTATCTCCGCCGGAATATCCGAAAGCATATACGGGCTTATTATTCTCGGTTTTAAGGTTCAATTTTTTTATCTTGTAGAAGAAATCTACAAGCTCTTCCTTTGTGTTAATGGGAATGTCAAAGCACATATCCGCAATGGGTTTGCCTTCCTTTGCAGCCTTTTCAATTTCATCCCAGCTCTTGCACTCGGGATAAATCATCTTTAAAATATCGTCCCTTATCCAAAGGCACATCTGGTCGTCAGACGTTATGCCCTCAATATATTCCGAAATATTTGTCAAGGTTTCTTCATCAATACCGGGAACAGACACACTCGTTGCCTTCTGATTGAACGGCAGTCCGTAAAGCTTGCCGTCTATTCTGAAATCATCAAGCGCTCCTTTTTCAATACGTTTTAAATAATTGGGAGCATATTTTTCAAGCATTTCATCTGTGATTTCCCAAATAAGATCATTCTCCTGCAGTTTTGCAAAGTGAGAAGGTCCCTGCCCTGCGTCGCATATTATCATCTGCGGAAGATTATCGCCGGCAACCAGGCGCGAAAGCTTTGTGTCCCACTGACCGCCGTCGTTACCGTATATATTGTCAATCTTCACCAGGGTGCGTTCTTCAACCCATTTTTTTACAACGTCATCCGAAACTCCGCTTCCGACAGCATAGTCTGTTCCCTGCGTGTACCACATTTCAACCGAAAGCTCATCCGTCGGTACATATTTATCATTTTCACCGAGCGTGATGGTTTTTTCCTTTTTGCCGCAGCCGGCAAACACACCGCCAACAACCAATACAATTGAAATAATCAGCGCTAAAGTTTTTTTCATATTCGTTCTCCTCCGTGGTTCTACCACATTATTTTTTTATCCCTTAACCGCTCCGAGCGTAACGCCCTTGACAAAATACTTTTGCAGGAACGGATAAACGGCAATGATGGGAAGGCTGGTTGCAACAAGCATTGCCGCCTTCAATGATTCCGATGTTGTTTTCACGGCTGTATCAACCGTTTGTCCTTGCAGATGAGCGTCTTTTCTCAGCTGCTCGCCTTGCTTGATGACGCGCATTAACACATATTGCAAGGTGTAAAGCTTTTTGTTTGTTATATAGTACAGTGACGCCGTCCAGTCATTCCACTGGGCAACAACCGTCCACAATGCAATCGTAGCAAGCACCGGAAGCGACAACGGGAAAATTACCTTGAAAAGAATTGCAACCTCATTTGCACCGTCAATCAGCGCCGATTCCTCAAGCGATTCCGGAATTTCCTGAATAAAGCTTCTAACAATAATCATATTGTAAAACGAAAATCCGTAAGGCAGCACATATACCCAAAAATTATTTATCAGACCCAGATATCTGTATAATATGTATATCGGAATCAGACCTGCCTGCAGATACATTGTAAGCGCAAAAATCGTTGTGATAACTTTTTTTCCGAACAATCCTTTACGGGTCAGCGCATATGCTGCGGCAAAAACAACGGTAACATGCAGAAGCGTTGTCAGAATTGTTCTTGAAACAGTGACTGCGCCGGCGGTTAAATAACTGCTGTCCGCAAAAAGCGACGAATAGTTTTCCATAGTAAACTTTCTCGGGAATACCGTTATTCCGCCGCGTGCCGTGTCCATTCCTTCATTAAATGAAATTGCAATCTGATTTATAAAAGGATACAGACATGTAACGCAGAATGTAAACAAAATGATGAAGAGAAAAACATTTATGCATGCATCCCCTATTTTTATTTTTTTCATTGTCCTCGCTCCTACCATATACTGATTTTTGCCATTTTTTTCGAAATAGCGTTTGTGCACAAAACAAGAATAATTGAAACAACGCCCTGCGCCGCGCTGAGCGCCGTTGCCGCAGAATAGTTGCCGTTTTGAATACCTTCTCTGTATGTTATGGTATTAATAACATCGGTATCATTTTGTATGTACACGTTTTGGAAGCCGTAAACCTGTTCAAAATTGGAATTTACAAGACTTCCGATTCCGAGAATAAGAACGAGCACCGCCGTTGTGCTTATGCACGGAAGCGTTATATACCAAATCTTTTTCAGTCTGCCGCAGCCGTCTATTTCCGCCGCTTCATAAAGCGACTGATCTATTCCGCAAATCGCGGCAAGGTATAAAACCGATGACCAGCCGGTCCCTTTCCATAACCCCGAGAAGAACAGAACTCCGATGAAATTCTTGCTTTCGAGCAGGATATTTGTGCGTTCATACGATTCACCGAATATTTTTACCATCAGGTCGTTATACGGTCCCGTTAGCGAGAATATTGAATATGCGAATCCCACAACTGAAATCCATGATAAGAAATACGGGAGATACGAAATTGTTTGAACCGACCTTCTTGCAAAGCTGTTTTTAACTTCGTTTATTGCTATTGCCAGTAAAATCGGAAACGGAAACTGTCCGAAAAGGCATATTCCGCTGTAAATGAATGTGTTTTTAACTGCCTTTGCAAAAGCAGGAAGCTCGATAATGTTTTTAAAATGCTTAAGCCCCACCCACGGACTGTCCGCAAAGCCCGCCAAAACATTGTAATCCTTAAACGCTATCAGCAGTCCCGATAACGGAATATAGCTGAAAACAATTACGCAGATAATAGCCGGCAAAAGCAGACAGTACATATAAAAATCTCTTTTAACGTTCTTCGTTCTGCTCTTATTTAGTTGATTTTGACACAGATTGCTCACCTGTTTCTCATTCCTTTCTCACAATCCTTATACAGAATCCGGTGCTTTCTTAAAACAATCCCTCTGCAATGCTTTTGCAGGTGCAGAATCTGACATTTTCCGACAGCTTCAGCAGTGTTGCCGGGATAGCCGACTGCGGCTCATCATAAAGCACATGCTTTGCTATTCCGTTCTGCCATTCGCGGTTCAACGCTATGTAAACCTTTTTTGACTCAAGGATTTGCTTCATTCCGATTGTTATGCAGTATTCAGGCATACCTCTTAAATCTCCGCGCTGATACCCGTAGGCATTTATCGTTTTCGTTTCTCTTGATATCGGCAAAACCCGCGTTCCGTACTCTTTAAACTCACTGACGGGAACAAATTCCTCCGGCGGTTCGTTAAATGCAATATGGCCGTTTATTCCGAGTCCGCCGAAGCATATATCTGCGCCGCCCAGGCTCGCAAGCTTCTTGTCATACTCTTTCTCCTTGCCCGGCTCGGGGAAAAGCCTTTGACTTTCCGGCATAATCAGATTTTCATCAATTCTGGAATAAAATTCGGAATTCATTCTGCAATGAAAGCTCATGCGGCTGCTGCGGTCAAGCTCCTCTCCGGGGCTTATCATGTATTCGTCCATATTAAAGAACCACACGTTTTTAAGAGAAATGTTAAGCTGATTTACCAATCTTGCAAGAATCGGGTACTGCTCTGTGGGACCGACCGGAACAATCATAACCGTCGGCTTTCCCTTTGCATTATTCTCCATAATTTCCTTTAACATGGCGAGCGCCATATCAAAATATACGTCCCATTCCTTTTCGACCACTTTTAATTCGATATTACCTATTTTTTTAATCATATCTGTTCCTCCCTATCTGTAAATATTTCCATCAATAATTATTTTTTCTATGTCAAATTTTTCGTTAAGAATCAAAATGTCGGCGCAGTACCCTTTTTCAATTTTACCGATATCCTCTGCACCTATAATTTTTGCGGGATTTATTGTTGCGCAGCGGAACGCGTCAACTGTATCAACCCCGGCAGCAATAAGATTTTTAACCATTTGATGAACCGTTGTTATGCTGCCGGCATATCTTGAACCGTCAGCCAGAACGGCAACACCGTCGTCAACCTTGAATAATTGCGCTGATTCGTCGCCGTTCATACCCAAGCAATACAGCCTGCCGTCAGCCGGCATCCCCGCGCACCTTAACGCGTCGGATACAACCGCAACCTTTTCTCTTCCCTTGCATTTTAAAATTAACTTAGCAAGCTCACTCGGAATATGTTTGTTGTCCGCTATAATCTCCGCAGTCAGGCTATCATCCAAAAGCCCGTATTCTCTGAGCCCCACATTACGGACTCCTTCTTCAAATCTAAGCTCCGACATTGCGCAAAACATATGCGTAAGATGCTTCAGTCCGTTTTGTATTGAAGGGATAAATTCAGGATAAATTCCGTTATCATGTCCTCCGCAAACAATAATTCCGTTTTCCGACAAACATTTTGTCATAGCGCCGTTAACGTCAAGCTCAGGCGAAATCGTAACCGTCCGCACGATATCTTTATTGTCTGTAATAAAGGAGTAATCATCCTTTTGAGGATTTAAAATATACTCCTCCTTTTGAGCGCCCCTGTTTTTCAGAGAAAGATAAGGTCCTTCCAAATGTACGCCGAATACCTTTGCAAACGGCGGATTTTTCTTCTTGTATTTGCGCGCCGTGTCTATAAATTTCTTTATTGCAGCTACAGGAGCGGTAACGCTTGTCGGCAGAACCGTTGTTGTTCCGTTATCCAGCTGGAATCGTAAAATGCTGTCAAATGCCTCATCTGTAGAATCCATAAAGTCAAAACCGTAGCCGCCATGAGTATGGATATCGATAAATCCCGGACTTATAAATTTATTTGAACAGTCGATGCCTGCCTCGTCAAATATACCGATATCAACAATTCTGCCGCCTGATATTTTTATATCCGTATTGCAGCTAATACTGTCAGCGCCTATGATATTGCAATTTTTTAAAATCAAATCATTCATCGTTTTCAACCGCTTTACTTATACAATTTTTTATAATATCACCATTGTCGGATGCGATACCGACATATATCTTTCAGAGAAGGTTCTGTAAGAATAGGGATTTTCCCTGCCGTCATAAATCAGTCTTTCCTCTTCAAGCTCGTCAATACTCTGTATATCTCCGTTTAAATACCGGGTAACTCGCTCTGCTGCTCTGTCCATTCTGGCAGCAACACCGCCCAAACGCAAATCCAGCCTTTCAAACCCGAACGGCTTGTTGTTTTTGTACCATACCTCAGAATAAGTCTCCGTAAAATCATTAAAAGCCGCCCTTGCGTCTGTTATTTCAGCAACGATATTCTTCATAGCTTCACGGTTATTCTCTTTATATGCCTTTGTAAGCCGGATTCCGATATCAGATTTTTTATAAACCGCTTTTACATATTTTCGCATAAGATCAAAGAGATAGTTAAGCTCGCCCTGATCCTGAACCTTTGAAAGCTTTTCATAAACCTGTTCAAAATGTTCTCTGAAATTCATATTTTCAAAGCTTTTATCCATAAGCCCCAATAAAATATCCTGAAGCAGCAGCTGCTTTGAAACGGTCAGTGCAAGTATTCCGTCTGTTTCGGATGCGTCAAAATTATCCACATCAAGCAACAAAAACGCGTCCATGTCGCAGCCGGTACATATTTTAAACATTTTTCTCAGATGCTCGTCGGTTACATTTTCACAATAGTTATATTCGGCATAAAGCTGAAAGCCGAGCAATGCATTGTAAACGCTGCTTTCCGTTCCGTCATCTCCCCATGTTGTTGCATATACATCCTTAATATTGTTCTTTCTGCATGATGCAAGCCCTGCTTTTGCCGTTGCAAATGTTTGCCCGTAATTAACGGCATATGTATTGCAGGTCCACACACAGCCTTCAAAAATAATATTTCTTCCCAAATCTCTGTGATTTCTGATCATGGCATCATAAAAGGCTTCATCCGTATGATAATAATCCCAATAAACCATCGATACATTTTGAGGAATATATTCTTCAATATTCTCAGGCATTTTTGCTTCTGTGTCATAATAATAGCCATTCTTAGAGCCAAGTCTGAAAAACATATCACTGAACATTGCCGGAGAAAAATCATACTTTTGCGCAATTTCAACCACTCTTCCGAGATGGCGTTCCAGAATGGTAAATCTATCCTGATAACCGTTTATCGCCAAAAAACGTCCTGTACCGACACCGTGCGCCTCATCCATGCCAATGAATATTTTATCCGTCTTATAGCATCTTCTGATGACTTTGAACATTTCTTCAATAAATTCGTATGTTTTGGGTTCATCAATAAGCAATACGCTGCATGTATCCTGCATATCGTCGGCATAACTCCATCTGAGTGTTGATTCAAGGTGCCCCAGCGTTTGTATATTCGGTATTGCTTCAATGCCGAATGTTTCGGCATAATCAACTATTTCCCTGAGCTCCTCCTCACTGTAAGCGCCCCGCATATATCCAAAATAAGGATATTTATCCATGCGATACACATCCTCTGTATAAAGGATAACACTCGTCAGCCCCATAAGAGCAATCCGTCTTATCATATCCTTAAATGCAGATACCTTCAGAACAGCATTTCTTGACAAATCAACGGATATTCCGCAGTTTTCAAAAGCCGCGGTTTCATTCACTGAAATATCGGAAGAATTTGTTTTTACTGCATTTATAACAATTGCAAATGCACGGAAAAATTCAGGAATTCTGCTGTATGTAACATGATATTCTGTTTTTTCTCCAACAACCTTGCTATTGACACTTAGTCCGTTTTCTGCTTTTTCAATAAAAATCGGCACTCCGTCAGCAGACAAGCTAAAATCAAGCATGCTTTCAAGCTCCAAAAGACCTTTCATCACCTCGTCTGTTGCACCCGTTAAATGTAACTTCATCTTACGACCCCCCTGCTTCTCAGCATTCGAAAAATATAAAATAACGACCTAAAAATGTTGCTGTTTTTTGTATTATTTTGAACAAACAGCTCATTTCTTACTCATCTTCAATTTTATTTTAGCAAACGGTATTACTATCGTCAATTTCAAATTTTGTTTATATGTTTCAATATATCAAGGTGATATAGCACGAAATATGTTAATAAGCACCAAACGGTTATTTCATACGGTTATACGGTTATACTGTGATACATTTTGCAAAAAAATAAAGTGATTTTGGAAATCACCTCAGACAACTGAAAAACCCACCGTTTTCAGGTGGGTTTTGTCATCATATTAAATTCTCAATCCTTGTCGGTAAAAAGAATATCATATAATTCAGTCAAGGCTGATATAATCAATTTTCTCAGCCTTGCCGCTCTGCGCCGATTTTATTATTGCTTCGCAAACGGCAACGGTTGCCGCACCCTCTGCTCCCGGTATATCAAGCTCCTTTTTCCCGAGCAGAACATCAACAAAATCATTCACTTCCGCACTGACATTATGATTGTTAATCACAACAGGGATTCTCAATGCAATCTCTTTCATTTTTGCTCCGAAAAGCTCCCTCTTGCCCTCAAACTCCTCCAGATACAATGACATTGCGGAGTTGGTGTTATCTGTAATGATAGTGCCTTTTGTTCCATATATAACGGTGCGCATGGTGTAATCTCTTTTGCAGCCTGTGGATACGAAAACCTTCCCCATAACATTATCCGGGAATCTCAGCACTGTTATTGCACTGTCATCGCAGGGCCATTCGTCACTTAATGCTTTTTTATTTGAAAGTGCGTATGCGTCTATGGGATTTCCTGCAATCCATCGCAGCAGGTCAACAGCGTGACAGCCGCCCCCCGTTACCGGATGACGGGGATTATTTTTGTCATTTCTCCAATGAAGAGGCATTTCCGAATAATCGTGAGCATACTCCGATTCAACAAATAAAAGCTCTCCGATCATTTTGGAATCAACAATCTCTTTTGCCTTGATAAATCCGGGAGTTTTTCTGCAAACCTGCCCTACCATCAGCTTTGCACTGCTTTTTGATTCAGCATCCAGCATTTTTCGGCAATCGTCCGAATTAAGCGCAAGCGGCTTTTCACACAGCACATTGATTCCGGCATTGAGGAAATCAACAACCATTTCTCTATGAATCTGGTCCGGTGTGGCAATACAAACCGCATCGATAATATCCTTGTTCAAAAGACCGTGGTAGTCCGCATATCTGTTTTCTATGCCATAGCTTTCACAAACACTGTCAAGAATCTCGGAATTATTGTCACAAAGAGCAGTAAGCTCAGCATTTGCATTATCAATAATTCCTTTTATATGATGCTGACCAATTCCGCCTACTCCTATAACAGCAAATTTTATTTTATCCATCTTTACTCTTCTCCTTTTTGATTTCATATTTTTCATGTTGATGCTCCTCTTATTATTGAATGTCCGAAACATCTCTTATGCTATGATTATAATTCAGCCGCCGTTCAAAGTAAAGTGTCAATATCAACACTTTTATGTCAATTACTATAGGCGTACGCATCTTATTTTTTCGGGATTTTTTTCGGAGCGTCACTGATTCGGTCTGCTGCTTCGGCATCGTATCTGCCGAAAACAATTTCATTATCGTGATTCATTTAGAAAAAAAAGGGGGGGGTATTGCTGCTGTTTCCATATTTTAAAAAGTCATTTTTTAACTCCGCAACTATATTGGCATCGGGACTTGCGTCATTTCCCGCCTTCTTGTAAGAAAGGATATAAAGCTATACCATTCCATACGTATGACAAATAAAAAATGCCGTATGTCCCTGGGAACCCCATGATTGACAGCCTGCCTTCCCTGTGCACAAATGTAATTAAAAGAAATGACGGTATTTTCTCTGCATCTTACATTTTTTATTCATATGTTCACATTTGCCCGTTCAGATCATTGACAAACCGATTTTATTAACTTATAATGCAAAGGGGAATAAAGTTATCAAAATTATAACTATTTGAATGAAAGGACGCGATAAAGTGATACACTCATTTTTACTTATAGGGCAGTCAAACATGGCAGGCAGAGGTTATATAAACGAAGTTGAACCGATAAATAATCCGCGGATAAAGGTACTCCGAAACGGGAGATGGCAGGATATGTTTGTACCCGTAAATCCCGACAGGCCTTTTTCAGGTATCAATCTTGCAGAAAGCTTTTGCGATGAATATTCAAAGGAGCATGATACCGATGTCGGCATAATTCCATGCGCTGACGGCGGTACGGCGCTTTCACAATGGGCTGAAGGCAGCCTGCTTTTTGATAATGCAGTATATCAGTGTACGCTTGCGCAGCGCACCTCCGCCGTCGCCGGGATACTTTGGCACCAGGGGGAGGGCGATTGCTCCGACGAGCTGTATCCGTTATATTTTGATAAATTTACGAAGCTGATAACAGCCATGCGGGTGCGGCTCGGGCTTGAAAACACGCCTCTGCTTATTGGCGGATTGGGAGATTTCCTCGCTCAATACCCCTTAAGTGAAAATCTCCGTAATTACGGTAAGGTCAACAGCGCTCTTCAAAAATCCGCGCAAAGCCTTCGAAACGCTGCTTTTGTGTCTGCCGAAGGACTTACATCGAATCCCGATATGCTCCATTTTAACGCCGCTTCACTGCGCGAGTTCGGCGTTCGCTACTATTCGGAATTTCAAAAGCTTGAAAAAACATCCGGCATTGTGCTCAGCGCTCCGAAAGAAACAGACGATGTCCGCAGCCAAATGGAACAGCTTTGATCCGTTTCTTAACAGGCATAATGAACTTGAGGCTCTTATACCCAAACAAGAAGCAGCAGAAACGATAACGATGTCAGCGGTTTTCGTTTCTGCTGCTTCTTCTGTAGCTTATTAAAGATTTATCTCAGTTTTTTCAAGACATACAAGCCGTACATTCGGGATTCCGTTAAAATTGCTTTCAACAATTCCGATTTCTTCGTAACCAAGCCTTTGATACAGGTTTCGGGCTCTCGTGTTTAGGCATAACGGACTCGAACCCCATGCGGTTCAAAAAGGCAAATTTTCTGCAATAATGCGTTAAAATGCTCGTTAATAGACAAACTATTAACTGCGCTTTTGC